>JACZVV010000051.1 GCA_022572465.1 Chloroflexota bacterium | reverse complement strand
GCTGGAGTGCGGGCTAGGTTTGGAAGGCTACGCCGGGTTCGAGGAAGGCGACCAGCTGGAGTTCTACCACACCGAGACCGTCCTCCGCTGACCTTCCCCCTCGGCTGCGCCGCTGTCTGAATTTCCCAGGAGGATGCCATGCCCACCAGGAGGCAGAGCCGCGTCAACGATCTCCTCCGAGAAGAGCTGAGCGATCTGGTCCTGCGAGAGGTCAAAGACCCCCGGCTAACAGCCGTTACCACCATTACCAAGGTGGAGGTGTCGCCCGACCTCCGCTCCGCCCGGGTCTACGTCAGCACGCTGGGCGACGAGGAGCTGAAGAAGCAGACGATGGAAGGGATGGAGGCGGCGGCCTCGTTCCTCCGGCGCGGCCTCAAGAGCCGGCTCGCCTTGCGGTACATCCCGTTCCTGAAGTTCCTGCGAGACAACTCCATGGAAAACAGCGCGCGACTCCTGGCGCTGATCCAGGAATCCAGCCCGACGAGCGAGGAAAACCCGGCTGGCGAGGCGGAGTAGACTCTCGCGGTCGCTGCGCAATGAACGGTATCCTCAACCTGCACAAGCCGGTCGGGCCGACCTCCTTCGACATGGTCCGGCGGGTCAAGCAGCTCACCGGGGTCAAGCGGGTCGGCCACGGCGGCACGCTGGATCCCAGGGCCAGCGGCGTGCTTCCGGTCCTCCTGGGGCAAGCGACGCGGGTGAGCGATTTCCTGCTCTCGGCGTCCAAGGCCTACCGGGCGGTAGTGCGCCTCGGCATCGCCACCGACACCTACGATTCGGAGGGCAAGATTGTCAGCGAAGCCGACCCCTCGGGCGTTACCCGAGAGCAGGCGATCGCGGCCCTCGATCGATTTCGAGGACTCATTCCCCAGACGCCGCCGATGTACAGCGCGTTGAAGCATCGGGGCAAGCGGCTGTACCAGCTGGCCAGAGCCGGCGTCGAAGTGGAGCGAAAGCCGCGGAGCGTTCACGTTTACGACATCCGGCTAACGGAATGGGCCCCTCCGCGGCTGACCATCGAGGTCGAATGCGGCCGCGGGACGTACATTCGGTCGCTGGCCCACGACCTGGGGATAGCGCTCGGCTGCGGCGCGCACCTGGAGGCGCTAACCCGCTTGCGGGTCGGTCCCTTCTCCCTTGTCCAGGCCCTCACGACCGAAGAGCTGTTGGACGCCGTGCACGGTGAGTATTTGCCGGAGCGAATCTACGCCATGGACTGGGTGATGCTGCATCTGCCGGCCGCCATCTTATCGGCGGAGGAGGAGCAGGCGGTCCGATTCGGACAGGCGTTGAGCTACGATGGCGATGCTTCGGAGGCGCAAGGCAGCCTGCCTGTCCGTGCCTACGGCCAGGCAGGCGACCTGATCGGCCTACTCCAACTCGACCAGGATCACGGTGGGTTACACCCAGTGACGGTGTTTCCAGCGCCGGAGGCCTGAAGCCCGTCCGGTGACCGCGCGGAGCCCTTGCATGCAGTCCGCGAGCTTCCCGCAACGCGCTATCGGCTATCTACTTGCCATGATCGGGCAACATTGACCGATGTAGTACCATGGTTTTGGCCCGCTGCCTCGGACGTTGTCGGCGGGCCGTCTGATTATCTCGATTTCGTTCTCGATCAGGAGGATCGCTTGTGTCTGGAAATCTCATCAACGTCGCCATCGTCGGCGTAGGCAACTGCGCCTCGTCCCTGGTCCAGGGAGTCCAGTACTACCGGGAGGCCGACCCCGACAAGACCATCCCCGGCCTGATGAATCCCGTCCTGGGCGGCTACCACATCTCAGATATCAACTTCGTCGCCGCCTTCGACGTGGCGCGGGAAAAGGTGGGGAAGGACCTGTCGGAGGCGATCTTCTCCGGGACCAACAACACCCTGCAGTTCGCCGAGGTGCCGCCGCTGGGGGTCGACGTGGAGCGAGGGATGACCCACGACGGCATCGGAAAGTTCCTGGAGGACGTGGTGCCCAGGGCTGGGGGAACGACGGCCGACATCGTGGGGATCCTCAAGGCCACGAACACGCATGTGGTGATCAACTACCTGCCGGTGGGCTCGGAAGAGGCGACCAAGTGGTACGTCGAGCAGGTGCTGGCGGCGGGGTGCGCGTTCATCAACTGCATCCCGGTGTTCATCGCGAAGGAGTCGTACTGGGACAATCGCTTCAAAGAGGCGGGGGTGCCGATCATCGGCGACGACATCAAGTCGCAGGTGGGGGCCACGATCACGCACCGGGTGCTGACGCGGCTGTTCGAGGACCGGGGGGTGCGGCTGGACAACACCTATCAGCTGAACTTCGGGGGGAACACCGATTTCCTGAACATGCTGGAGCGGGACCGGCTGACGTCGAAGAAGATCTCCAAGACCCAGGCGGTGACGTCGCAGATCGAGCGTGAGATCGGCAAGGACCACGTCCACATCGGACCCAGCGACCACGTGCCGTGGCTGAGCGACCGGAAGTGGTGCTACATCCGGATGGAAGGGACGGGGTTCGGCGACGTGCCGTTGAACCTGGAGCTGAAGCTCGAGGTGTGGGACAGTCCAAACTCGGCGGGGGTGGTGGTGGACGCGATTCGGTGCTGCAAGATCGCGCTGGACCGGGGCATCGCGGGCGCCCTGGAGGCGCCGTCGGCGTATTTCATGAAGTCGCCGCCGGTGCAGCACACCGACGACGAAGCCCGCCGGCTGGTGCAGGAGTTCGCCCGCAACGGCAGAAACGGAGCGGGGTAGCCCACTCCAACGCCGGCCTTCGGATCGTCCCCAGGGGCCAGACCTTCTGTGCTGTCGACCCGAGCCTGTCGCCGCCGACGTCGCGAACGCGCCCTGTTCCCTTGCGGAAGGTTCTTGGGTTCGCTGACAGGGGCCATGCGGGTGCGCTGAACTTCGTTCCTCGCTTGCCGGGGCGCCCAGGGGTGTAGGTGGGGGTAGTCTGGGCTGGGTTACTGGACCGTCACGGAGATAACTGCGGACGCGCTGTTGTTGTCGGGTGAGGGGTCGGCCTGGTCCATGGCGGCGATGGTGGCGGCGTTGGTGATGTTCATGCCGGCGGTGCCGCTGTCGATGGTGACCATGATCTGCAAGGTGGTGCTGGCCTCGATGGGCAGCGAGCCTATCGTCCACGCCCCAGAAGCTGGGTCGTAGTCGCCGTCGCCGGTGTCGACGGAGTAGGTGACGCCGGTGGGAAGCTCATCGAGGATCACGATGCCGGTGGCGTCGGCGGGCCCCAGGTTCGTCACCGTAACGATGTAGATGACGGCACTCCCTTCGACGGGCGCCGGATCGTTCACCATCTTGCTCAACACCAGGTCGGCGGTGAGCTCTTCCAGCTGCTGTCGAAGCTGGCGTTCGAGCTCCTTGAACCCAGCGGACAGCGTGTTCGCGTAGAGGACGATCAATTCGCGCCGAGCTTCGGCCCGCGCGAGATCGGGGTTGCCTTGGAATGAGGCAACGTCTTCGACCACCGACGTGTAGGACCGGAACACCATGTCGTTGACATCGAGCACCACTTCCATGCCGTTGCCTGCCTCGAGAGGCCCGGTCGCCGTGTCGCCAATGACGCCGCCGGCGACCGGGAACCCCCCGAGGAGCCCCATGACGAACGTCAACACCATGACCGCGACCGATATGGGGACTAGGGCGGTCATAGGGCCCCCTCTTTCCCTTCATGAACGTAAGTGCTGGTCGATGGTAAGCGCATTTCACGTAATATTTTCCGCTAATTGCCGAGGCGGGACATCACTCAAACAGGTTGTTTTCGAGTGATCTCTCGAGTACTGCTTTCGGGCGACGGCATTTCTCCAGATGGCTAGCCCTTGCCAGATGCAACGGGTTTGGCACGGGCTAGCCCTTCGGCCCCGCCGACTTGGGGGGTACCACCCCCGCAACGTAGGGGGTAACCCGCTTTTTGCGGACTCCGGCCGTCCTTACCATGAACGCAAATCGGTCTTCACGTATCTGGGCGGTGAGACCACGAAGGCCCAGGAGACCGCTTGAGGAGGAGACGAGCATGTATTGGCTCAAGGGTTGCAAGAAATGCGGTGGAGACCTGTTTCTGGAGAAAGACAAGTTCGGCTCCTATGTATCGTGCCTGCAATGCGGAGCCGTTCGGCTGGACTTCGATGACAATACGCATACTGCGGCCGTGGGGACCCTGCTGGAAGGTCAGCGGAAAAACCAGCCCGCAGCCTAGTCAACGTCGCTGTCTCGCCATGCCGCGCGTCGTTCGAGGCTTGGTCAATCGAGCCCCGGGTCGAGGGCGCCCTGCGCCGCTCTATCGACGACTCCTCATCTAGCAGGGCGCCGATAATCACCCCCCAATCTCCTCGAGGGGTTCAAGGTATCCCCTTCGGGGGTGATTGATAGAGCGGTGACATCTCCCGACTCTGGTCGAGGTCCGAGGACTCGCGAGTCCTGTCGGAGACTCTCGATAAAAATCGGAGACCGTTAACCCCGCCAAAGGGGCTCCGCTGCTCTGGACTCCCCTTCTCCAGCATCCTGGAGTGTCCCCGTGGGCAGAAAATGCCGAGGCGGCTCAGCCGCCTCGGGCCCGCCTAAACGCCTGTCGCCTTGCAACGTGCGGTCGCGCACTCGCGATCGCACGCCTGTCGCTAAGCCCCTTCCGCCGTATCGCTCCCATCCCGCCACTCCAACAGGGGTGAGCCGTTGCCGCCGGCCGCGTGTCGACGGGTTCGAGACGCCGGCTTCTGGCGGATCTCGCCTCCGTGCGGTCGGCGCGAGGGCGAACACACCACCAAATTGAATGCAGGCCGACGCCCATCGATCTGCGGGTGGACGGGCTTCTTGGGGCAGAGGCCTCATTCCTATGATTTGGAACAGGGTTTGTTCAGGGGTGACGGCCCGCTCCGGGCGCCAGTCCGGTCATTGGATGGAACGGATTGCGCCACTGACTCGGCGCCGCCGGCGAGAGACCTTTGACTCTCCGGCAGGAGGACGACCATCGACAAGGTCATAACCACGGCCCTTCTGGTCATCGCGGGCGTGATCTCGGCTGTCATGGTGATCAATGCAGTCTTCCCCGCCATAACCAGGAGCAGCAACTCCATCGTCCGTATTGCCCAAAAGGTCGACGAACGCATTCAGACCCAGGTCAGCGTCATCTACGCCGCATCCGAGCTCGACGAGAACGGCGTGTGGCAGGATACCGATTCGGACACCTATTTCGACGTGTGGGTTTGGGTCAAGAACGTCGGGGCCGCGCGGATCCTCGGCGTCGACCAGACCGACGTCTTCTTCGGCACCGAGGGTAACTTCGTGCGAGTGCCCCACGCCAACGACGCCGGCGGCACCTACCCTCAATGGACACACGCCATCGAAAACGGCACCGAGTGGAACAACACCGCGACGGCGAAGATTACGATCCATTACTCCACCGCGCTGGCCTCGGACACCTACACCGTCAAGATTGTCACGCCCTCGGGCGCGTATGACTCGCACTTCTTCAGCTTCTAGCCATGGGAATCGTGATCGCCATGATGTTGTCCGTAGGCGCTGTCGTCGTCGGGATCGGGTTGCTGTCTGATTCTTCGGCCTCGTCGGTGGCGAGAGTGGCCGACGCGTGGAAAACGATGGAGACGAGAGCGGGCGACATCGCCAGGACCGGCCTTGAGGCCCTGGACACGAAATATGTCGAGCCGTTCGTGGACATTACCGTGCGAAATGCCGGGCAGAAACCGCTGAGCGATTTCTCGGCGTGGGACGTGGTGGCCCGGTACTTCGATGCCGGCGGGGGTTATAACGTCACGTCGCTTTCCTACACCACCGCAGCGTCGCCGACGAACGACCAGTGGACGGTCAAAGAAATCAACGTGTACGCCCACCCGGCCTTCGACAACGTGACGACCAGCGCCCCCAGCGGACCAAGATCGACCGTCTCCTTTTCGCACACCGTCGCCACGCAAAGCAATCGCATCCTGGTCGTGGGAACGGGCGCCGAAGACGCAGCGGAGGCGGACTGCAACGTGACAGGAGTGACCTTTAACGGTAGTCCATTGACTGAGATCGATGACGTCGTCACGGCGACGGGCGCCATGCGTCAATGCGCGAGCCTGTGGTACCTGGTGGCGCCGGACAGCGGCGCCCAAACCGTCGCCGTCTCTTTCGCCGGGACCGTCAACGAGGCCTCAGCGGGCGCTATCTCTGTATATAACGCCAAGCAGCAGGGGCCGGAAGCATCGAACAGCCAGGCGCAAACTGGCATAAGCTCGATCACCACGAACATTACCACCCTGACGAACGGCGCATGGGTTATCGATACGGTGAGCAGCAACGATTCAGGTGGCGGGTTGACCCCCGCCTCAGGCCAGGCCGAACGGTACGCGGTCACCAACGGCAGCTCGGCCATCGGCGGCAGCACCAGGGAAACGCCCAGAGACGCGACTGTCGGCGTGTCGTGGGACCACTCCGCAGATCGCCTGGCGCATGTCGTCGCTGTTTTCGCTCCGTCGCCTGTGACCAGCGAGATTTTTCAGCCCAACGTCCTCGACCCCGGCGAAGAGATCGTCCTGAGGCTTCGATTGGACCCCCAGATCGACATCGACGCCACCAGCCAATTCACCGTGAGCATGGAAAACGGCGTCACCGTTGCCGCCTTCGCTCCAGACCCGGCGGCCTGGTACGTTCTGAACCACACCCCGAGTAACGTGAAGAGCGGCGGCGCCCTCGCCACCGACGGCACGGACATTTACGCATTGCGAGGCGATCGCAGCACAGACTTCTGGCGCTTTACCGTCGCCACCGGCTCCTGGACGTCCTTGGCGGACACCTCCGGCGACGTCAAAGAGGGCGGCGCTTTGGCCTACGCCACCGACGGCGGTTCGGGCTACCTCTACGCCTTCAGCGGCGGCAAGAAACTGGACTTCTGGCGCTTCAACATCGGCTCCGGTGTCTGGGAGAACGGGGTCGACGCGTCCAGCCAAGCCGGCTGGGGCGCATCCCTGGCGTGGGACGGCTCGGACACGATCTACGCCTTCACCGGCGACGGCGGCCCTTCGACCAACCCCAAGGCGTTCTGGAAGTACAGCATCGCCGACGATAGCTGGACCGGCCTGGCCGACGCCCCTGCCGACGTCAAGGCCGGCGGCGCGCTGGTCTACTTCTCCGGCAATATCTATGCCCTTGGGGGCAACGACACAAAGAATTTCTGGAAGTACGACGTGGGCTTGCAAGCATGGAGCTGGCTGGCCGACACCCCGAACAACGTGAAGGCCGGCGGCGCCCTGAGCACCAATGGCGTCTCGTTATATGCCTTACGAGGCAACGGTACCAATGAGTTCTGGCAGTACGAGCCCACGGCCGATGCCTGGACCTCGCTGGAGGCGACCCTTGCGCCGGTGAAGGAAGGTGGCGCCCTTGCCTATCTCAATGGGTACCTTTATGCCCTGCAAGGCAATCAATCGACCCAGTTTTGGAAATACGGAGAAATCGCTTGAACGAGTCCGAGCATCTCCATCGCTTGGCCAGCGCCGGCGCCCGGGTGGTGGGCCGGCATGCCTTTAGCAGGAGGCGCGCATGGCAACGGCCATCGTCACCCTCATGAGCGTCGCTTTCCTGATCATGGGGATCAGCTCCATGGCCCAGGGGTCGTTCAAGTCCGTGACCGTGCTTTCCGATGCGTGGACCCAGATGGAGGACATCTCCGAAGAGCAGTCGCGCACCAGGATCGAGGTCATCGAGACGTCTCACAGCCCTCCCACGGTCGACGTGACGGTGAAGAACGCCGGCTCGAAGTCGCTGGAGGACTTCTCCGCATGGGACGTGCTGTCTGAGTATTACGACGCCGGGGGCGTCTACTACACCACCAGCTTGACCTATACCACAGCCGCATCGCCGGGCGACGACGAGTGGACGGTCACGGGAATCTATCTCGACGCCAGCGGCAGCGTGGCCGAAGTCTTCCAGCCGAACGTCTTTAACCCGGAGGAAGAGATGGTCGTCAGGTTGAAGCTCTCGCCCGCGGCGCGGACCAGCTCGCAGAACCTGTTGGTCATCGGCACGCCCAACGGCGTGTCGGTTTCGACGATGTATTAACCGAGGGATGTGATGGCCCAGTCTAACGTCAAAGTAGTCTCAACGGGGAACCCCGAGATCGATAAGAAACTCGGCGGGGGCATCCCCATGGGATCGCTGATCTTGATCGAAGGGGCCTCGGACTCGGGGAAGTCGGTGCTGGCGCAGCAGCTCACGTGGGGCACCAGCCGCATGGGGTACCTGGTCACCGTGATGACCACGGAGAACACCGTCAAGAGCCTGATCCGCCAGATGATCAGCCTGAACTTGGATATCACCGACTACGTGCTTCTGGGCAGGCTGAAGATCTTTCCCATCAAGGCGATGCAGGCCCAGGAGGGCTCCGCGAAAACCTTTGATTCGCTGATGGCCGGTATCCGGGCGCAGAAGCTCCAGGACCTGGTCATCGTCGACTCCATCACCTCGTTCATCGCCCATGCCTCGGTGGAGCAGGTGGTCGCCTTTTTCGAGGAGTGCATGGGCTACTGCAACAACGGGATGACGATGGCGCTGATCGCCCATTCCTATGCGTTCGAGGAGACGACGACGGTGCGGATAAGCGCCATGTGCGATACCCACTTGCGGCTCAAGACCGAGAACACCGGGGACCGGATCATGAAGACGCTGGAGGTCGCCAAGGTCCGGGGCGCCCAGATGAATACCGGCAACGTCATCAGCTTCGACATCGACCCGGGGCTGGGCATGCGCATCATCCCGTACACCAAGGCCCGGGCGTAGAGGAGAGCCGGATGCCTCATCTGACCCTTCCATTCGAGATCGTCCCGGTGACCCAGAGTCATTCGAAGCTTTTCCAGGGAGAGCTGTACCAGAGCCTGCCGGAGGCGATGCAAGAGGCGTGCCAGGAGAAGCCACACCTGCTGGAATACCTCAACATGCTCCCTCCGGACGAGATGGAGTTGCCCCAATACTGTGTCAAGCTCGATCGGAAGATGGGCGATCTCAAGGTTCGCAATCTCATCTATCCCGTCTCGAAGGAGATCGTCATTCACGTGTTCTCCAAGCTGGGGGAGGAGCGTGACTTCTACATCGCCATCGAGCCGGCGTTCTCCTCGATGCTGAACGCGGGGGGCAGCATCGCCGAGAAACTTGCCATCGTTGAAGAGCTGATGTTGGACTACTCGGAGCAGCTGGCGAGCGCGAAGACGGACGAGGCGAAGAAGAAGGCGATCGCCTCGGCGCTCAGGAGCATTTGCCGGGTGACCAGGAAGCCCAAGCCGTTTAAGAACGGGTCTGGCGGCCTGTTCGGCAGTTTCGGCAAGGCAAAGCTGGAGGTCACCAAGACCGAGTTCGACATCATCGAGTATCTCAGCGTCCGAGAAAAAGTGGGGATGGGGATCTTGGAGCCGATGATGGCCGACGATCACATCGAGGACATCAGCGGCGCCGGCCTGGGCCCGATTTTCATTGAGCACAAGGTGTTCAAGGGCATGAGGACCGCCATGGAGCTGGTGGACCATGGCGAGTTGGACGGGTTCGTGCAGCGTCTCTCCGAGTCGATCAAGCGCCCGGTGACCATGAGGAACCCCATCGTGGACGCCGTGCTCCCCGACGGCTCACGTATCAACATCGTGTATGGGAAAGAGGTCTCGGCCCGAGGCAGCAACTTCACCATCAGAAAGTTCGGCGACACTCCGCTGAGCATCCTGGAGCTGATCGGGTTCGGCAGTTTGGACTACCGCATGGCCGCTTACCTTTCGATCGTGCTGGAAGAGGGCATGAATACCTTCGTGGCGGGAGAGACGGCATCGGGAAAGACCACGCTGATGAACGCCATGACCGTCTTCGTGCCGTCCGACGCCAAGGTGGTCAGCATCGAGGACACGCCTGAAGTCCAGGTCCCTCACGGCAACTGGATTCGAGAGGTGGCCCGGGCGCCGGGTAAGGACGAGATGGGCGCGGTCGTGACCATGATGGACCTTCTCAAGGCCGCCCTTCGCCAACGCCCCAACCTGATCATCATCGGTGAGATCCGTGGTGAAGAGGGCGCGGTGGCGTTTCAGGCGATGCAGACCGGCCACGCCGTGATGGCCACCTTTCACGCCTCGTCGGTCGAGAAGCTGATTCAGCGCCTTACCGGTAATCCCATCCTCGTCCCCAAGACCTACATCGACAACCTCAACATCGTCGTCATTCAGAGCGCGGTCAAGCTTCCCAACGGCAAACTCGGCCGCCGCGCCGTGAGCATCAGCGAGATCGTGGGTTATGACCCGGTGAACAACTCCTTCTCTTTCGTCGAGGTCTTCCGCTGGAACCAGGCGAGGGACGTGTTCGAGTTCGTCGGGGACAAGAACAGCTATCTGTTGGAGGAGAAGATCGCTCCGCGGCGAGGCTTGCCGCCGAGCCGGAAGTGGGAGATCTATAAAGAGTTGGACAAACGAGCCCGGGTCCTGGAGAGGCTGCACAAGGACAAGGGCATAACAGGCTACTATGAGCTCCTCAAAATCCTCGTTAAAGCGCAACAAGAAGGTCTCTTCTAACCCGGAACTGCTGGGCTTCGACCTTCTCTACCAGCTGGCGTACATGTCGGCGGTGGCTTCCGCGGGCTTGCCCCGGGACCAAATCTTCGACCTCGCCGCAAAGCTGCCGACGACTGCCGCTGCTTACTTCAAGGAGGTGGAGCGGCTAGTCCACGCCATGCGGTATCGCTACTCGGAGGCCTGCCGGGTGGTGGGAGAGCGGGCCGCGGCCCCCGTGATGAAGAGCCTCCTGCTGAGGATGGCGAGCTACCTCATGTCCGGCGAGCCCGAGAAATCATTCTTGCAGCACGAAGCGACCCTTCAGGCGGAGTCCTATCGAAATCTCTACGAAGGCGCGCTGGAGTCGCTCAAGAAGTGGACCGACGCCTTCGCCGCCCTGGCGGTCTCCTCTGCCCTGATCGTGGTGGTGGCCTCTATCTCCACCGTGATCTTCGAGCTGGGCAACAATTTCGTCTTGGGCCTGATCGTCGTCATGCTCATGGTCAACGCCGGGGGCGTATGGGTCCTGTGGCGGGCGGCGCCCAAGGAAATCAAGATCTTGGACGGCCCGAAAGGTTACCTCGCTCAACGGCTGCCCCGAACGTTGTTCATAGTCTTGGTGCCCATGGCGCTGATCCTGGGCGCCTTCATGGTGGTCAGCTCGGTGCCGACGGGACAGGTGCTGATCGTGTGCGGCCTTATGCTGTTTCCGGTCGGCTTCTTCGCCAATAGGTTCGACGCGAAGGTGACCAGGCTGGACGGGGACATCGCCATCTTCCTGCGAGTCCTTGGTTCGACGGCGACGTCGGTGGGGACCACGCCCACTGAAGCGCTGAGCAAGATCGACATGCGCTCGGTGGGCAACTTGTCGCCGGCTGTGAAGCGCCTCGAGACCGATCTGCTCTCCAAAGCGAAGCCCGATCTGTGCTGGAACCGGTTCGTCAACGAGAGTGGCAGCGAGCTGATCCGCCGCGGCGTTCGGATATTTACCGATGGAATCCGCATGGGCGCCGACGCCCACGCAGTCGGCTCCCGCGCCTCGTTCCTGGCGACCGAGGTGCAGGTGTTGCGCGAGAAACGCAAGCAGGTCGCTCAAACGTTCGGTTGGTTGACGATCGCGATGCACGCGACCATCGCCTTCTTGCTGATGTTCGTCATCGAAATCGTCTCTGGATTTGGCGATCTCGTCAGCAACGCGGGAGTCGGGGACATCGTCGGGACGAGCGGAGGAGCATCGGCCGCCAGCCTGACCTTCTCCTTCGGCAACATGGTGTTTCTCCGCAACCTGGTGGTGCCGGTGGTCGTGGTGCTCAGTTTCTTGAACGCGTTGGCGCCCAAGGTCGCCGACGGCGGCTACGCGCATAAGTTCTTTCACTACCTCAGCTTGACTCTGTTGGCCTCGGGCGTCGCCATTATGGTCGCTCCCTGGGTCGGGGGTTGGATCTTCTCCGCAACCGCGGCCGTCCCTTAGGCGAACGCGAGGTGAGCACCGATGGCGATCAACCTGAAGGAATCGTTATGAAACTTCCATTCTTTGGGCGAGACGACGAAGACGAGGATTACGGCCCCCAGGAGGAGGAGGAGGAGGAGGTTGAAGGCGACGGCTTGCTGGGGCGGTTCACAGCCATCCTCTCGCCGGCTCGATTGCTTCGTTGGCGCCCCGGCGAGAAGCTGAACGCGAACGACCGCCCGCCAGAGGAGCCGGAGCCGCCGAGCCTCGAGGGCCTTACGGCGGTGTCGCTTCCCGAAGATGGGAGCCCGCTCTCGGTGGACGTGGTTGTGTCCGAAAGCGGCGACCACGCCGGTGAACCCGAAACGCCGGCCGGGGCGGCGCCATCATCCAGTGATCAAGCGCCAGGCGACCAGGGCGCGGATGAAGGGCCGGGCGATCCGTCAGGCGATCTTTCTGGAGACCCTTTGGGAGAGCCCACCGGGCCTTTGAGCGCAGCGTCCGACGAAGCCTCGCCGTCCGCCGCCGAAGACGATGAAGACGACGAAGACGATGAGGACGAGGACGAGGACGGCGGTGGCGGTGAAGGTGAAGGTGGCTCGGTTCTCGACGGCCTCATGGACCTGTTCGAAGATTCCTACGAATCGGATTCGAACGTTCGAGAGCTCGCCGTGTCGCTCGAAGAGCTGGACATCCAGGACCTGGCGCGGCAGTGTCAAGAGCTGGCTCGAGATCTGAAACAACGAAAGCCGGCGGCCTAGCTCCCGTACGCCGGTCAGCAGACCGCCGGATCCTCCGCATCGCCGATCGCCCCGTGGGCACTCGAGCCCCTTGGGCTCCGCCCGATCTCGATTTCCGCCGGACCCGGAGCTGAAGAGCAACGCTCCGCAAGCAAACGTACGGGGTGAGCGTTGTCTCCGCCCGGGGATGCCTCCTGCCCCGCCCGTGGATGCCTCGTTGCGTCCCACCTGTTGAAGGACGACGCCGGTCACGAGAAGGAACGTTGAGAGGGTTGCGGGTCAAGAAGCTGAACGGCTCTGTTCAGGTTCCAGCGAGAGGGGTTAGATCGCGGGGGGAGAGGTTCGAATCACGGGGCGACGTGGCCCGAAGGGTCTTGGCGCTGGCGCTCTTGGTGGGCCTTGAGCTGGGCCAGCAGGTCCTCTTCCGTGGCGATGTGAAACTCGACGCCGGCGCCTGATCCCGTGTCGGACGCGTTAGGGTCGTCGGCCCCATTCTCCGAGGCGGGTTTTCCCGTCGCAGGGGCAAGCTCGCTCGGGTTGCTGGACGCCGGGCGTTGGTGGACTCGGCTGGCCATCAGCCTCACGGCCCGCGCCTGCTCGAGCTCTTGCTGAGCCTTGCGCCGGTCTTCGTCCGCCTGGTTCTTGGCGTCGGTGGCCTGACGCAGGATGCGCTCCGCATCGTCGCGGGCTAGCCGATTCGCCGCCTCCGTCCGCTCGGCGCCGCCGGCTTCATTCGCGGCTTGTGACGCGGCCTGTTGGAGCTTCTCGGCCTCGGCTCGGGCTTCCTGGGCTCTTTGAAGCTCTTGCTGGACCTTGCGCCGGTCTTCGTCCGCCTGGTTCTTGGCGTCGCCGGCCTGGCGCAGGATGCGCTCCGCCTCGTCGCGGGCTAGCTGGTTGACCGCCTCGGCACGCTCCGGGCCTCCGGCGCCACCCGCGGCTAGCGACTCGGCCCGTTGGAGCTTCTCCGCCTCACGTGCCGCTTTCGTGGACGCCGTCTCGAGATTTTTGGTCTCGACCCGAGCTTTTTCGACTGCATCCAGCTCTTCCTGGGTGATGATCAGCATGCCCTGGTCCGGTTTCTGGGCCTGAGGCGATTTGGGCTGGCCTCCCGGCGCAGGCGGCGGGGTGAACAGATCGATGGCGGGCATGGGAGCTGGGTCGCCTTCGGCATCGGCCTGAAGCTGATGCGGCGCGATGGGTTGTTGAAGATCGCCGATAGCCTCGGAGCTCGGGAGCGGGGAGACGGGCGGCTCTGGGCTTGCGGCCTGGACGGCCACGTCGTTGGTCGCTGGCCCTGGTCCGCCCGGGTCCTGGGCTTGAGGCTCTGGCCGCGGGTCGGCCGGCGGCGGGGGGTTCGGTTGCTCGCTGCCCGTCGTGGCCGAAGAGACGGGTCGAAGGGCCTCGGTGTTCAGCAGGGTCTGTCGGTCCAGGGCCGCGATTCTGGTTGCCCGGGCTTCCTCCAGGCACCCGAGGGCCTGGGCCCGCGCCATGCGTGCCTGCTCCAGCCACTGTTGGGCTTCCCGCTTGGCCGCCTTGGCCTCGTCGAGGCACTCGATGGCCTGCTGCTTCGTCCGCTCGGTCTCTTCCAGGTCCTGGCCCGCTTTCTTGAGCCATGCATCGGCCTGGGCCTTGGTTGTGTTGACCAGGAAAAGGGCCTTATGGACGGCGGTGTTGATCTCGGTCGCGTGCTGCATCACCTCTTGAATAGCGTCTTGGAGAGGCCCGATCTCCGGCTCGATCGTTTCCGGCGGTGCAATCTGGAGCGCATTCGCCTCGTTGTTGACCCGGGAAGAGGAAGCGCTCTCGTTCAGCCCGATGATTACCTCTTCCGGAGGGGCGGCCGCCTCGACATCGCCCGGCCCGGCCTCGGAGCTCGACTCGGAGCTCTCGACTTGGGCCTTGGGCGCTGCCACAGGCCTCGCGGCGACGACGGCCGGCGGATCGTCCTCCACGGGGGGGTCGCCAAGTGGGTCGGGGTTTTCCTCGGCATGCACGGGGGGAGCTTTCTGAGTCGTTTGGGAGACCGGAATGGCCGCAACCTTGGTTTCGGGCGCAGGTTCCATCGCCGCCTCCGTTTCGAGTGGGGTCGACGGCGGGGGAGTGTCCTCGATCGGCGCCGGTGCCGGAGTCTGCTGGCGGACCTTGGACTTGCCAGCGCCGAACCGAGGCTTATTCAACCAGGTGCGCGCCCGCTGGAACAGAGCCAACGGCCGCGTCAGGATGCTGGTTTTTTGGTCCATCGCGGTCACCGCTTGCGGGTCCTCCGCACCATGCCGATCATCGACGCTCGCTTCGAGGGTCGCGGAGCCGGCGTCTCATGGCCTTGGACGTTCGATCGATGATCGGCATGGTGCCGAAGAATCGTGAACGCACCGGCGCTTAAGCCTTCGTCGTCCGGTTCCCGGCGCCTTTCGGCCGGCCACGGCGCCGGGTGGTACCGGCTGCACTGGACGTTGAGGACGAATCGGGGGAACGCTTGACGTCGGGCCGGGCAACGGCGTCGTCGTTGAGAGTCCAGATGTTCGCCGCATGAGTGACGAGGCGGGCCGCGCCCGTCAGGATTCGTTGGGTCTCCATCTCATGGCGGGCGACGTCGCGGATCGTGGTGATCTCCTCAAGGATGCTGCGCACTTCTTCAGCCACGTTGCGCCTCAGCTCGGACAGGACGGCCTCGGTCTCGGCCTGGGCATTCTGGACGTGGACCTCGGCCCGGCGCTGAGCTTTGGCTTCGATCTCACTGGCTTGCCGGCGGGCCTCCGCCTGCATCTGCTGGCAGAGCTGCTCGGTCTCGGAGATCGTCGTCTCGGCTCGCTTCAGATCCTCCGCGGCCAGCTTGCGGTCGGTTTCGGCGTCCTTCTTGGCCTGGGTGGCCTGGGCCGTCAGGCCTTGGGCTTGAGCGCGCATGTCGGTGAGCAGGTTTTCGATGGCCTGGAATGCGCTGGTCTCGGCCTCCGCGTGCGCCTGCTCCGCGTCGACTCGGGCGGACTCCGCACGGTCCAGATCGTCCTCGGCGGTGTTCGACAGCAAGATAGCCTGGGCCAGCAGGCGCTCGCTTCCGTCTGGCTCGTTGACCGTGTTGAACGGGTCGGCCATGGTGTCTTGGACTGCTTCTTTGGGGTTCATCTGGTCCCTCCCGTGCTGGTGGCTCACGAAATCCCGGTAGTAGGTTAACGGTTCATTCGCCTGGTCTTGTTGTCGTTGGCCAGGAGGACCGACATGAGGGCCGCTCCGGCCCGGTCATGCCTGCTCCTGAACAGGAAGCTGTCCAGCTCTGCCAGTATGCGAAGATAGTCCTTCAGCGTCACTTGGGCCCCTGAGGCGGGTCGGTGGTCCAGGCTGAGCAACCTGACAACGACCTCCAGGAGTCCCTCGGGCATTCCCCCCATCGAGGCGTAGATCTCGACGATCTCTTTGAGCTTGTCTGTGCCAATGCGGTCCAGATGCTCCTCCATCCAACCGGAGAGCATCGCCACCGTGAGGAGATCGGACGACTGGTCGCTGCCGCCCGGCGTGGTCGCCGTCGGGCGGGCCGCGTTGGCCGCCCACGCCGGCGGCGGCCCGGGCGGTCTGGAGGCCACGTTCGCTTCGGGTGTCGCGGTCCCGTTGAGCATCGGCGCCTCGGCGATGGGCGCAGCGGCTGGAGCGGCCGGGCTGGGAGAGCGAGCCTCGGTCACCAAGGGCTCGCTCTTCTGGGGTTTGGGCTCATCGATCTCCCCGTCGGCGTCATCGTCGAGCTCCTCGTCCAACGCTTCATCGAGCTCTTCCTCGTCGTCCGGTTCGAGTTCCGGCGGGTCTTGTGGAGGAAAGAGATCGGCCACCGGTTCCGGCACGGGGGCCGCCCGAGGCGGTTCGGCGGAAAGCGGCGGCGCCATGCCCGAGGCGAACGGGTTCTCGGAGTAGGTCAACAGGTGCTCTCGAACGTCGATCAAAGTCTCTTTGATCTCGTTCTTCAGGACTTTGAGCTCGTCCTGAATCTCTTCGACCTTCTTGCTGGTGTTGGCCATTTCTCTAGTGCTCAGCGTCCAGCCTTGGCTCGCAAGGCCTTTTCGTTCGGCTAACGGAGGTCCATTACCGGGTCGACCTGTGCCGGGATGCTGCGCTCGATAACGAGCGCGGTCCCACTTGCGGGCCGCACCTCGAGGGTGAACGTGTCGTAGGCGTCCAGCGAGGTGGTC
Source organism: Chloroflexota bacterium (assembly GCA_022572465.1). Lineage (GTDB taxonomy): Bacteria > Chloroflexota > Dehalococcoidia > SHYB01 > SHYB01 > JACZVV01. The sequence continues at coordinate 3,105 of JACZVV010000051.1, read as the reverse complement.
AACGCCGTCAAATCGACGGTGATCTGGAACCGCTCCCGGTCCTCAAGAAGATCGTCGCCGTCGCCCTTGCCCAGCGCCGTCTTGGTCCAGGTGATGTCGTCGATCCGCTGGGTCTTGTCGGTGTAGCTTATGATAGTTCTGTGCACCTGGTTCGCCTCGTCGGAGAGCAACCCGTCGGCGTCGAGATCGGTGGTCACTCGAAAGTCGATTCCCTCGCCGCTGCCGGTGTTGATCAAGATGAAGATGATCTGCTCGACCTGACCATCGCTATCGGTGTCCTTGGCGATGACGGGCCCCGAGATACCGACGGCGCTTCGTGCCACCTGCAGGCCCATCATGAACGCCTCCTGAGTCTTCTGGGCGGAGAAGATCCCGGCGGAGAGAACGGTGTACGCGAAGATCGAGGCTACGACCACGAAGGCGATCAGGATTATGGCTGACTCGAGCCCACTGATCCCCCGCTCGCCCCCGCGTAGCTCCTGGACGATTCGGGCGAGCACGTATTTTCACCTCGCCTGCTTGCACCAGCTTGTCGGTGCTCCTAGGCCATGCCGTTCGATGGTTGTGCCGGTCCGGTATTGGTGTGAAGCATCGGAGCCTCCAGTGAAAGCTGCTTCGCCGCCGAGAGACAGCACCGCCGGCGAAGATGGGCATGTCCAGAAGGTGGTGGCCATCGCATCTTGGCGACAGCTCGCATGGTGCTCCCACAATTCCGATTTACCTCCAAGCGTTAGTTGAGGGTCATGACGGCGGAGGTGACTGCCGGAATCGTCTTGGAGAAGACGATGGGCGCGCCCGCCGGCGGCTTCAGCTCGATGGTGAAGGAGTCGTAAGCCACCAACTGGTTCGTCGTGGGCAACGCGGTCAGGTCGACGGTGATCTGGAACTTCTCGCCGGCCTCCAGGATGTCATCGCCGTCGTTCTTGCCCAGCCCCTGTTTGGTCCAGGTGATGTCGGCGATGGTGTAGTCCCGGTCGAAGTACGAGATGACGGTGGTGTGCACCTTATTCGCTTCGTCCGACAGCAGCCCGTCGCCATTGGTGTCGGTGGTGACGGCGAGGTCGATATTGGACTCCTGCCCCAGGACGCTGGCTATCGTAAAGACGATCTCGTCGACGTCCTTGTCGCCGTCGGTGTCCTTGGCGATGATCTTCCCCGTGATGGACATGGCGCTGGTGGTGGTTCCAATGCCGGAGCCGATGGCCTCCCGTCCTTTCTCCGAAGAGAAGATGCCGGCGGAGAGGACGGTGTAGGCAAAGACCGAGGCCACCACCACGAACGCGATGAGGATGATGGCCGTCTCCAGCCCGGTGATTCCCCGCTGGCCTTTCAGCGGTCCTCTGGTCATGTGTTTGAGCATTGGCTGCTCCCTCCATGGCTGACGTATTTCTCTCATTGTCTCTTCGGTCCCCTCCCGTGAAGGAGTTCGAGCGGCTGGCTCCGCGACCTCGGTCTTGCTCACGTTCGTACTAATTCAAGACCATGACGGCGGAGGTTACCGCTGGAATAGTTTTTGAAATGATGACGCTTGCGCCCCTGGGGGGACTGATCTCTAAGGTAAAAGTATCGTAGGCCGTCAGGGAGTTGGCGGAGGGCAGTGCTGTCAAGTAGACGGTGAAGCGGAACTTCTCGCCGGCCTCCAGGATGTTGTCGCCGTCGTTTTTGCCAATCGGCGTCTTCGTCCAGGCGATGTCGTCGAGGTTGATGTCTCGGTCGAAGTAGGTCACGACGGTGGCGTGGACCTTGTTCGCCTCGTCCGAGAGTAGACCGTCGCCGTTGGTGTCGGTGGTCACGGTCAGGTCGATGTTCGACTCCTGGCCCAAGACGGTGGAAATCGTGAAAATGAGTTGGTCCACGTCCTTGTCGCCGTCGGTGTCCTTGGCGATGATGTTGCCGCTGATGGTTATAGCGCTGGAGGTGCCCTCAATCCCAACACTGACCGCCTCTTTCTCTTTCTGCGCGGAGAAGAGGCCTGCCGAGAGGACGGTGTAGGCGAAGACCGAGGCGACGACCACGAACGCGATGAGGATGATGGCTGTCTCCAGCCCGGTGATTCCTCTCTGGCCTTTCACGATTCCCCTCGTGATCCTATTGCCCATGGCCTGCTGTCTCCTGGGTCGGTTTCTGCTTCGCGATAGCTGATTCATGTCGATATATTTGTCTGCGACGGCGGGAGGGTGGTTGGTCGCTCGAAGGTCAAGGCCCAGCACCTCCAGCGTGCTCCGCGCGGGAACCAATCCCCCGCGCTCGCGAGGTTGGATCGGGCCCCGCATCCTCGTCTGGCGAAAGGTTCTCAACGTTGGTCCTATCCTTTCTCCGTCGCCCTATCGGAGGTCCATCACCGAGTCGATGACCGCTGGGAGCGTTCTGTCGAAGATCAGGGCGGCGCCCCCGTCCGGCTTCACCTCGATGGTGAACTGGTCGTACTCGTCCGGGTCCGTCGCCAGCGCCGAGCCGACGTACACCGTGATGGTGAACTTCTCGCCGGCCTCCAGCAGATCGTCTCCATCGCCTTTGCCCAGCTCCGTTTTGGTCCACGCGATGTCGGCGACGCTTTGCGTGGGGTCGATCCAGGAGATCACCGTGGTGTGGTTCTTGTTCGCCTCATCGGACAGCAGCCCGTCGAAATCGGTGTCGGTAGTAATGTGCATGTCGATGGCTTCGCCGGCCAAGGCGTTGGTCAGCGTGAAGAGGAGCAGATCGACGTCGCTATCGCCGTCGACATCCTTGGCGATAACGCCACCCACGAGCTCCATGGAGCTGCGCACGGACTCCAGGCCCTCGTAGATGGCCTCTTTGCCCTTCTCGGAGGAGAAGATGCCCGCGGACAGCACGGTGTAGGCGAAGACCGAGGCGACGACAACGAAGGCGATGAGGATGATGGCCGTTTCCAGCCCGGTGATCCCCCGTTGTCCGTTCGCCAGGTTATTGCGGATACGTTCCGGCATGCTGGTCTCCTCTTCGTCCTGTCGGGTTAGCGCAAGTCCATCACGTCGTCGATCACGGCCGGCAGCGTCCGCTCGAAGATGAGCGCCGCGCCCCCGTCCGGTTTGATCTCGATGGTGAACTGGTCGTACTCGTCCGGGTCCGTCGCTAAAGCCGAGC
>JACZVV010000151.1 GCA_022572465.1 Chloroflexota bacterium | reverse complement strand
TGGGACAAGCCCATGGCCATCAAGACCGCCAAAAAGGTCATGGGCGAAGTCAACCCACGGATGATCCGCACCTATGGGGAGAACTACGTTCACGTCACCGAATTCGACTATTTCGTGGAGAACGAGGCCCCCACCGGCTGGACGATCTCCAAGACGCCGACGAAGGATATCCCCCCGTTGGCGAAACGGTTCGCCGAGCTGGTGGGCGGGCTGGTCAACGACGGCGACACGATTCAGCTTGGCCTGGGGACGATCAGCGAGTGGCTTCCCCGAGCCGGCGCCTTCGACAACCACGTCGACCTGGGCCTGTACTCCGAGCTGACGCCCCGAGGCACCACCAAGCTCATCGAAGGCGGCGTCATCACCAACAAGCGCAAGACCATCCACCGGGGCAAATGCATCAGCACGGCGGCAGGCGGCGGGCGCGACGACGTGACCTTCATCAACGAGAACCCGATGTTCGAGCTGTACAACGTCGAGTACGTGGTCAACCCCATGACGGTGGCCCAAAACGACAACTTCGTGGCGATGAACCAGGCGATGGCCATCGACCTGTCGGGACAGTCCACCGCCGAGACCCTTGGCACGTATCAGTGGTCGGGCCCGGGAGGTCAGCCGGCGATGGCGATGGGCGCCCTGATGGCCAAGGGCGGGCGCTCCATCCTCATGCTGCCCAGCACGTCCAACGACGGGACCAAGTCCCGCATCGTCTCCGTGCTGCCCGAGGGCACGTCCGTCACCATCCCGCGCTACCTGTCGGACATCGTGGTGACCGAGTATGGCGTGGCCAATATGCGCTGGAAGACGCTCCGGGAGCGGGCGGAGGCGCTGATCGCCATCGCCCACCCGGACTTTCGCGGAGAGCTGGAGCAAGCGTCCCGCTCACGGTTCTGGCCTCATTAGACGACCCGCCCCCGGCAAGGAGCACACCATGACCATCGATATGAACGTCGACAGCACGATTACCGAGGAGGCCCTCGCCCGAGCCCAGGCTCGAATCGGCGAGGTCACGCAGATCACCGGGGCGTTCAACTCGGAAGCGACCGTGGATACCATCCGTCATTTCGCCGAAGGAATCGGCGACGACAACCCGCTGTGGCTGGAGCCGGAGTACGCGGCCAAGACGAAGCATGGGACGATCATGGCGCCGCCCAGCTTTCTCCTGAGCTGCAACCAGGGGCCGATCTGGAGAGGCAGGACGTCGGGCGGCTTCCGCGGTTTTCCCGGCGTGCACCGGTTCTGGGCCGGCGACGCGTGGGAGTACCTCAAACCGATCAAGCGCGGCGACGCCATCCGGGGCGAGACCTACGTCGCCGAGATGAAAGAGCACAAGAGCTCCATCGCCCGCCGGACCATCGAGGACATCACCATCCAGAAGTTCTTTAACCAGAACGACGAGCTCATCGCGACGCACCGCATGAGCTTCATCAACACGGAACGGGCCACCGCTCGCGGCGAGGGCAAGTACCGGGACTTCAAAGAGCACGTTTGGTCCCAGGAGGAGCTTCAGAGCCTCTGGGCCGACATCGACAAAGAGGTCCGCCGGGGCGCCGAGACCCTGTACTGGGAGGACGTGGTGGTGGGCGAAGAGATCCCCCACGTCGTCAAAGGGCCGCTATCCCAATGCGAGATCGTTGCGTTCCACGCCGGCTGGGGCGGGCTGTTTTTGCTGGCCTCCGAGATCGCGCAGAAGTTCGTCCAGGCCCACCCCAAAGCCAACGTGCCGGACCGGATAACCATGGTGCCCGACTTCCCCATGCGCGCCCATTGGGACCGGGAGTTTGCCCGCGAGGTCGGCGCTCCCTCGGCCTACGACTTCGGCGGCCAACGCATCGCATGGATGGTCCACGGTCTCACCAACTGGTGCGGCGACGACGGCGCGGTCCGAGCCATCGACGGCAAGTTCGTCAGGTTCAACGTCCAGGGCGACGCCACCTGGTGCCGGGCCAAGATCACGGGTAAAGAGGTCGTGGACGGCGAGCACCTGGTGACGCTCGAGTGCTGGGGCACGAACCAGGATGGCGACGTGACCGTCACCGCCGGCGCGAAGGTAGGCCTCCCCAGCAGGGCGTAAGCGCCGCGGCGGACGGCTGGCCCGGGCCGGCGAAAGGTCTCATCGCCCGGCTACCGCCGATTGTTCGAAAAGAAAAAGGCCCCGAGCCAGGTGGCTCGGGGCCTTTCTTGTTATCGGACGCTGGGGTTGGCTAGCCGACGGCGACGGCCACGCCAGGCGTAGGCGTGATGGGCTTGTCCAGGTCCAGGCCAAAAAACTCAGCCGGGTTCTCCAGCAGGATCTTGCGTTTCAGCTGATCGGGCACTCCGTCGAAGATCTCGGCCAGAGCCTCGCGCGACCGGGGGAAGCTCGCCACCGAGTGAGGGTGGTCCGAGCCCCACATCAGGTTTTCGGCGGGGAAGAATTCGCGCAGGCGCAACGCCATAGGGTCGCGGATAATGCCGAACATGATGTGTTTTTTAATGTACTCCGACGGCATCATCTTCAAGTCATGCTTGAACCAGGAGTTATAAACGCGATAGTTGTCGTCGAACATCCAAAAGGCGTGGGGCATCCAGCTTGCGTTGGTCTCGGCGAAGTAGATGCGGAGCTCGGGGAGACGATCGAACAAGCCCGAGTAGATGAGCTGCGAGAGGCAGAACGTGGGGACCACGGAGCCGACGCGCTGCGCCATCGCCGAGGCGACACCCGAGCCGCCGGTGCCCTTGGACGCGCCGCCGAAGTTGGGCTCGCGATCGCCGAAGTTGGCGTGCGGCGACAGCCGCATCTCGATGTCCATGGCCGTCTGCCAGAACCGGTCGTCCTCGGGTTTGGGCCCGCCGCTGCCGTTGGGGAAAACGTAGAACGTGACCGTCCTCAGGCCTATCTCTTTACAGCGTTTCAGCTCCGCGATGGCATCGTCGACGCCCGTCACAGGCATCACGCCGGCGGCGATGAGCCGGTCCGGCGCGACAGAGCAGTAGTCCTGGGCCAGGAACGTGTTGTAGGCCTGGATCATGGAGAGGTAGACCTCACGGTCCTGGATTCCCTCGAGAAACCGGGAAGCGAAGACGGGCGGGAACAGCACCTCGCAGTCGATGCCGTCCTGGTCCTGCTCCCGCAGACGCTGGGCGGCGTCCCCGGCTCCAGGGGCACGGCTCCCGTCGTCGTTGAAGTAGGTGCCGCCTCGGAAGCGCACCGGCTTCCCCGCCGTGATGTTCTGCCCATTGTTGAGCATCGCCATCCCTTCGATGACCCAGCCCTCTCCGCCTTCGGGCAGCTTGATGAGCCGCGGCGCTCGCTCCTGCCATTTCTCCGGCACGTACTTGACCCATACGTCCGGTGGAGTTTCCACGTGGCCGTCGGACGAAATCACCTGATATTTTCGCTCCATGTCGTCCTCTCCTCTCACCTCACGGTTACGAAGGAGGCCCGTTGGCCTCGAACGGTGTCGACTCCAAACACGCCGACGCGCCGCGCCTCGAAGGGGTAACCGGCGCAACGCCTTAACACCGTTTGTACAACAAGGAGCCCAGGCTGTCAACGGGATGGGCTGGCCGGGGACGGCCATGGTTCCGGCAGGGGCCGATGAACGAAAGCCCGAAGCCTACCACAAGCGAACGATACCGCTTTGGGCAAAGATCGGGCCGACGGTGAGCTTCAGCGGCGGCCTGGCGTAGAGCTCCGGCGGCACGCCGATATCGCCCAGGTAAAGCTCTCCCACGGCCCGCCTGGCGGCATCCTGCTTGAATCCGACCTTGGGAAGGGCCAGCGTGAACGTCGCCGCCGCCCGTATCGCCGGTTCGTGGACGGCGCCGGTGGTGCTGTCGACGCCGCTCGGCGCATCCAGCGCCAGGACCGGTGCCGGGTGATGGTTGGCGGCGCGGATCGCCCGGGCGGCGGCGCCCGACGGAGCGCCGCGAAGGCTATAGCCGATGATGGCGTCCAGCACCAGGTCCGCGGGCGGCAGCGGCGGCTCAGCCGCCGCAACAAGGGGCTGAAGATGCTGATGCGGCTCAGCCGCCGCCGGGTCGCCCACCTCCGAAACGTCCACTCCCATGCGTTGCAGGACCTGGAGCTGATGCCGAGGGACCTCGCCCATGCGGCGAGCGGGCGCCGTCATCCGCACCTGGACCGTGGCGCCCCAGTTATGCAGCCAACGAGCGGCAACCAGGCCGCCGCCTCCATTGCCACCGGAGCCGGCCAGCACCAGGACGCGCCGGCCCCTGGGGTCGCCGGCGAAAAAACGGCTCCTGGCCACCGTCGCCAGGCCGCGCCCGGCGTGCTCCATCATCTGGAGCAGCAGAATGCCCAGGTCCTCCACCATCGCCCGGTCCACCTCGCGCATCTGCTCCTCGGTGATGAACGGGACGTCGGCGCCGGCGTTGGGAATGACCATGCGGCCTCACCTTGATACCGGGATATCCGCGACGGCGGTCGCGCGCCGCCCCTCGGGTCC
>JACZVV010000150.1 GCA_022572465.1 Chloroflexota bacterium | reverse complement strand
AAGGCTGTGCGCCGGAAGTTGGCGATACGGTGAACTTCGATGTGGTCTGTGTTGGCGATTTCGCGCATTGCTTTGCTACTGTCGTTTCGGAGCCGGACGAGCACATCGGGGGGTGACATCCCCTAGGTTCCGGTTCTGGGTGAGCAGGTCGACACGGGCCTTCTCGCCCAAATTGCCAGCTCGGTAACGACCGGCCTGCAGTACTCGATAGCGTCTTCGCTTGTCACGCGGACGCTCTTCTACAGCTTGCTCAGCACCTCGCCGGCGAACTCTTCGAGCCCCGCTACGGACGACTCGACGGTCCGGCCCTTGGTGGCGAACGATCGCGCCGACAGCGTCACGCGGTCGACGCCGGCGTCCTCGTACTTACGGAAGTTCTCGACGGTGGGCGGCACCGCGCATTGGACCGTGATTTCCAGGGGCTCGTCGCCCCGGCCCGCGGCCTCGCGGAGACTCTGGAGATGCCGGACCCGGTCGCGGACCTTGTCGGGAGTGTGTCCCATGCCGAACCATCCGTCGCCGATCCGAGCGGCCCGCCGCAACGCCGGCCCGGTCTCGCCGCCCACGAGGATGGGCACCGGCGACCGGACAGGCTTGGGCTCGAAGCCCACCTCGGGGAAGGAGTAGAACTTGCCGTCGTGCGCCACCGTGGGCTCGGTCCACAGTCGCCGCATGACCTCCACGATCTCGTCGGTCCTCGGGCCGCGGTTGTCGAAATCGGAGTCGACAGCCTCCAGCTCCTCTTTGAGCCAGCCCACGCCGATGCCAAGCAGCACTCGTCCTTGTGAGAGAACGTCCAGGGACGCGACCGCCCGGGCCGTGATGATGGGATGGCGCAACGGCAGGATGTAGACACCGGTCCCCAGCTGCACCCGCGAGGTCACCGCGGCGACGTAGGTGAGGGCGATCAGCGGATCGAACAGCGGCGTGGTGGGCAGAGGCGGACCAGCCTCCGGGTTGTAGGGATACTGGCTCGTGACCTTGGTCGGGAAGACCAGATGCTCCGGCGCCCAGATCGACTCGAAGCCCAGCTCGTCGGCGCGTTTCGCCATCGGCACCATGAACTGAGGCCGGGTCGGAAAGAACGTCAGGCCGATCTTCATCTATCACTCCTTGGACTAACGCGGGCGGCTGAGGCGGCTGAGGCGGCTGAGGCGGCTGAGGCGGCTGAGGCGGCTGAGCCGCATCAACATTGGGCCGGGAATGCTGACGTGGCTCAGCCACCGGCTCAGCCGGCTAGTACTCAGTCAACAACGTTTTCAAAGGTGTCATTCTGAGGAGCGGAGCGACGGGCTTGGAATGACATGCAAACATCCAGGTTGACCAAGTACTAGATCAGGCCATAGAGCTTCGCTGCGTTATCGGCGACGATCATCCGGCGCTCATCCTCGGGAACGTTGACGAAGTGCTCGTCGATCGATCGCCGCGAATACGGCCAGTCGTTCCCGTGATGCGGGAAGTCGGTGGACCAGCACATGCGGTCGAGGCCAACGGCATGCCGAATCGCCACGCCGATGCGGTCGATGATGAACGTGGAGGTCCAGTTCTCCTTGGTGTACTGGCTGGGAAGCCTCTTGAGGCCCCACTTGGCGTGGCCACGATTGCGCCAATACCGGTCGTCCATCATCTCGGCCATGTGCGGAATCCATCCCACACCGGTCTCCACGCCTACCATCTGGAGCTTGGGGAAGCGATCGAAGACGCCGGAGAACACCAGGTCCAGAATCAACAGCGGCATGTCGCACATACCGGCGACCGCGCCGACGGCGCCGACGGCGCCGACAGAAGGCACGTGACCCGTCCCTTGCGACGCCAGGCGGAAGTGGATGCTCACGGGCATCTCCAGCTCCACGGCGGCGGCCCAGAAGGGGTCGTCAGCGGTGGTCAGCTGCTTGTTCCCGGTGGGCCACATCCCGATGACCACGCCGCGGAACCCCAGGTCCTTGGCCCGCTTTACCTCGGCGGCGGCGGTCTCGATCCCAAGGTTCGGGATCTGGTAGATCCCGAACAGGCGCGCCGGGTCCGCGGCGCAGAACGACTCCTGCAGCCAACGGTTGTACGCCTGAAGACCGGCCAGGTGGATATCCGAGTCCTCGAAGCCCATCCACGTCATCACGGCCCGCTGCGGCGGATAGAGGAACTCCGCGTCCACGCCGTCGATATCGAGGATCTCCAGGCGGGACTTGCCATCGTGGACCGATGGATGGATGTTCTCTCCGTAGCTGAAGCCGGTCCACTTCATGTTTTCCTTGGCTACCCCGACGCAGCACACGAGACCCAGCGGCGCCGGCTGGCCATCGGGCGTGTAGAGCCACGCGTCGCCGCCGTCTTCATCCTTGATCAGTTTTGGCGCCTTGTCCTGGTGCTTCTTTTCGAGCCACTTCTCCCACAGGTCCGGCGGCTCGACCACGTGCGAATCAGCCGATATGATGTCGTAGGTCCGTCCGGTCACTCCCATCGTCAGCTCCTTTCTCCGTCGCAATCCTGCGCGAGCTTCATGCAGACCCAAGCCCTGCGCGAGCTTCATGGCGGGCCCAAGCCCTGCGCGAGCTTCATGGCGGGCCCAAGCCCTGCGCGAGCTTCATGCAGACCCAAGATTGAGATACATGCGATACACATTCTCGCGCCAAAGGTAACGCTCGGCGGCGGCGGAGTCAATGCGTCGACCTATTCGGCAAGCTACTTGCCGAATAGGTCATGGATCAGCGGCTGTCCCTGGCATGCCCGATGGCGTTGAACAGCACGGCGCCATTGAAGCCAAGCTCCACCGCTCTTTGCCCGTCCTGCCGCGCCTCCGCGTCCCGGCCCAACGACGTGAGGACCACCGCTCGGCTAGCGTAGGCGTTGGCGAAATCGGGCGCCAGGCGGATGGCTTCCGCATAGTCCTCCAGGGCGCGTTCCAGCCGGTCCAGGTCCCGGTAGGCCAGGCCACGCTGGTAGTAGTAGCCGGCCATTTGGGGATCGCGGCGGATCGCCTCGTCGTACTCTCCGATGGCGAGCTCCGGCTCCCCTCGTCCGGCGTAGGCGATGCCCCGAGCGTAATAGGTTCGGGACCGGTCGAAGAAGTCCGCGGCGTCCTCCGCCGTCAGACGGAGCGCCTCTTCGAAGTCGCTGACCGATAGAGGGAGCTGGCCTCCCGTGGCGGAGACCTTCTCCAGGTTTTTACGATATTCGGCGTTCTCGGGGTCGAGCAGAAGCGCCTGACTGAAGTCCGCCACCGCCAGCGAGGGACGATTCAGCTTCAGGTTTGCGTTGCCACGGCTGTTGTAGGCGCCGGCGACCCGGGGGTCGAGACCGATTGACGCGTCGTAGTCCTCCACGGCGCGCAGGACCTGGCCTAACGCAGCGTGGGCATCGCCCCGCCTGGTGTAGGCATCCACGTAACGCGGGTCCAGGCGGATCGCCGCGTCGAACTCAGCGAGGGCTTCCCGATGCAACCCTTCGCTCTGAAAAATAACGCCCCGCTCGAAATGCTCGAGCGCGCTCGCGGGGCGATCGCCTCCCGAGCACGCCGCGATCGCCAGCGCCACCACGATCATCGACGCGATACCCGCGCCGACTCTGCCCAACCCACGCATGCTCATCGGCCTCTCACGTCCAGGCAGACCAACCGCCCGTTCGAACGTTGGGCCTGCACGAATTTTGTGAGAGCCGTCGTGCAGTCCACATCTTTCCCCATTCCGAAGGGGTCCTTCATGGGATGAAGGAAGGTAGAGACATCGTCACGACTTAGATGCCGAAACCGGCGAAACGGCCTTCGTTCGAAAATGCCGGCCGTTGGTTGGGGATGGATCGGGCTGTGAGGCAGGCCGGTCAGTCCGCCGGCGATTCTTTGCCGGCGGGCGATGGCGCGGGCACGGCGCCGGGCATCACCGGAGGGGTCATGAACTCCTCGGGCGGCTCGTCGGCGATGACGCGTTTTTCGGCGAGGTCTGCGATCTCCCGGTCGCTCAACCCGAGGAACTCACCGACGACCAGCTGGTTGTGCTCGCCGAACAACGGACAGGGCATGCGAATCGATCCCGGCGTGGCGGAGAGCTTCCATACGATGCCGGGAAACGGGAACGCGCCCATTTCCTTGTGGGGGACGACCACGTAGAATCCCCGATCGTGGGCGTGCAGGTTGCTCACCATCTCCCAGTTCGCCAGGACCGGCGCCGCCGGAATCCCGCTCTCCTGCAAGAGCCGCGAGGCCTCGTGGTGATCGTATTGCCGGCTCCACTCGGCGATCAGGCCGTCCAGCTCGTCGTGATGGGCCATGCGGCCCTGCTCCGTCCCGAAACGCGGATCGCGCAGTCGCTCGTCGCCGGCCACCCCAACGAAACGGCCCCACTCCTCGTCGCCGCGAATCGAGAGCACCATCCACATGTCGTCGCCAATGGAAGGATAGCAGCCCTGGGGAGCGTGGCGCTTGTGGCGGTTTCCCCGGCGCGGGGCCAACCGGCCCGTCATCGTGTACTCCAGCATCGCCTCGGGGAAGAA
>JACZVV010000050.1 GCA_022572465.1 Chloroflexota bacterium | reverse complement strand
TCATTCCGAGAAATCCCGACAAGTCGGGACGAAGAAGAATCGAGACTCTCGACAAAGTCGGAGGGCTCGGAACGACACCTCGACCACACCCCGAATATCGAACGGCGTTGGCTCAGAGGCTCCGGCTCTTGGCACGCACGGTGGGGCGTGGCGGCCCCGGCCCGTTGCTGCTGCCTTCCCTCGGCTCGCCCAACACCGCCGGGGCGCCGCTTCCAGCCCGGAAAGGCCATCCCCTCACGGGGTTTCGATGGCGTAGAGGCGGCGGGCGTTGTCCCACGTGATCTTCCGCCGGGCCTCGTCGGGCAGTCCCTGGAACTGGTCCCGCACCGACTGCCGGGAGTTCGGCCAGGTGGTGTCTCCGTGGGGGTAGTCAGAGGCCCACATCAGATTGTCCACGCCGACGTACTCCGGGCGCCGCACGGCCAGCTCCACCCCGATCCTGTCCTCCTCGAACGTGGCGAACACCTGGCGGCGCCAGTATTCGCTGGGCGCCAGCGGCAGATCGAGCTTCGACGAGTGCCGTTGCCGGTCGTGGAGTCGCCAGGCATCGGAAGGAAACGCTAGCACCGTGGCGAAGCCCCTGTCAACGACCGTGGCCCCAGGCCTGGAGCCGATGATCGAGCGCCATCACGACCCCGGATTGGCATAGCGGTCCAGCGCGCGCCGAGTCGGCTGGCCAACAGCGACATTTTGGGGAACCGCCGGCGGCTCCCGCCCTGTGCTAAGATTCCGGCACCATCGCTGGAGGTGATCGCCATGCCCGATCTGACCGTTTTCGATTGCGACGGCCACCTGGCCGAGCCCCTGGACCTCTGGGACCGCTACGTCGAGCCCCACGATCGCCAGCGCGCCAACCACGCCATGTCCATCCGGCGTCAGGAGCAGGGCGGCTCGGCTTTTTACCTGGAAGGGGAGCTTCTTCAACGCGGAGTACAGGCCGTCACCTTCGCCGGACGGGAGCCCGCGACGTTCACCGATCGTTTCTGGGAAGAGGGAGAGCCGGCCGCCCTGGACCCCAAGCTCCGCATCAAGGCGATGGACGACGAAGGGATCGCCATGGCCGTGCTGTACCCCAGCTTCGGCGGCATCCTGGCGGGGGTCCGGGACCCGGCCCTCGCGGCGACGATGGCCCGGGCCTACAACGATTGGGTCGCTGATTTCTGCCGGGATTCCGATCCTGGCCGCGTGTTCGGCGTCGCCATCGTCCCGCTTCAGGACGTCGAGTTGGCGTGCCGCGAGGTCCGCCGCGCCACCACGGAGCTGGGGATGCGAGCGGTGATGGTGCGGCCCAACCTCCACAACGGCGTTCACCTGGACCACCCGTCCTTCGATCCATTCTGGGAGGAGGCCCAGGACCTCGACGTCGCCGTTGGATTTCATCCCTTCCCCTTCACCGACGTGGAGGGAGTCAACACCTTCGTCGGTGAGCTGGAGCGCAAGCCAGGGACCCTGAGCATCATGGGAGACCTGGCCGGCCTGCCGATGGACAACATGCTGACGATGGCCCGGATGATGTTCGGCGGCGTCTTCGACCGGTTCCCTCGCTTGCGCGCCGCATTCCTGGAGTCCAACGGCAGCTGGGCCGCCATGTGGGTCGACCGCATGGAGAAACGGTTCGAGCGCCAGCATTATGTCAAGATGCCCATCGAGACCAGCCCGTCCGAGATCGTGGCCCGCCAGTGCTTCATCGCCCTGGACGGCGATGAGAAGGCCCTGCCCTACGTTGCCGAGCTCATCGGCGAGGACGTCATCATCTGGGCGTCGGACTTTCCGCATTTCGACGGCAAGTTCCCCGGCGCGGCCCAGGAGGCCATCGAGCATTCCGCCCAGCTCGGCCCTCGAATCCAACGGAAGTTCCTGGGAGAAAACGCCTCTCGGCTGTACAAGATCGCGATGCCGGCGGCGGTTTGAACGAGAGGAGTGGGGAGCGATGCAAGGCCAGGCCCAGGTCCACGTCCAGGCGTCGCCGGAGCGGGTCTACGGCATCCTTTCGAATGTGACCCGCATGGGCGAGTGGAGCCCCGAGTGCTACCGCTGCGAGTGGCTCGATGGCGCGACGGGGCCTGCGAGCGGCGCCCGCTTCAAAGGCTACAACCGCCGGGGATGGCTCCGGTGGAGCACGACGTGCACGGTGACCGACGCCGAGCCCGGCAGGGCCTTTGCGTTCGAGACCAGCCTGCCGAATTTCAAGCGCAGGGGCGCGCAGACACGATGGCGTTACGAAATCGAACCGGTGGAAGGCGGAGTCAATCTCACGGAATCGTTCGAGTGGCTCTGGTACTTCGCGGTGGTGGTGTGGCTGACGTTTCGCGGCCCGCGGAAGCGAATCGCCGCGCTGGAAGAGAACATGCGTCAATCGCTTGAGCGGATAAAAGCGATCGCCGAGGGCGAAACGAAGACCGGTGGTTGAGCGAAGCTGAGAACGGTCCGCTAACTAGCGCTTCTCGAAGACCGGTATGACTTCCTTGCCCCACAGCTTCATCGACTCCATCACCATCGTGTGGGGCATGCCGCCAACCTGAAACTGACACATCAGCCTGTTGACCCCCGCCTCCTCGTACTCACGGATCGTCTCGATGACATCGTCGGGGTCGCCGCAGATCACCATCTTCTCGTCGTAAACATAGTCCCAGTTGGGATTCTCCCAGAACCGCGCCGCGCCCTCGGGCACCAGCTTCTTCTCCTCTTCCGTCTTGGGGGAGAAGAACTCGACGAGCCGGGCGTAGTACCACATCTCGTACTCGCGCATCTGCTCGATGGCCTGCTCCCTCGACGGGGCCACGTGGACGGGAACGAGGCAGTTCACCTGGAGCGGTCCCAGTTTCTTGTCGTTGCCCGCCTCTTTCCAGGCCTCAAAGGACGCCGGCAACGTCTTCGACATCTGGTCCAGCGGTGTGACCGCGGTCTGGGGCATGATGTGAAAGCCCTTGCTGGGATAAAGCGTGAACGAGTCCGGACTGCCGCAGGCGGCGTAGAAGGGCGGGTATGGCTTCTGGACCGGCTTGGGGACGACACGGATCGGCTCCGGGAACTGAAAGAACTTGCCGTCGTAGGTGAACGACTCCTCGGTCCAACATTTTTTTATGATGTCGATGCACTCGAAGAACAGCTCGCGATTGAGGTCCTTGGTCTCCCCCTGGGCGTGAGGCTTGTCGAAGGTGGTGAACTCCAGGGCATAGGCGCCCCGCCCGACGCCGAAGTCGTACCGTCCGTCGGTCAGGATGTCGATGGCGGCGATGCGCTCGGCCGTGCGCACCGGGTGCTCGATGGGCAGCAGCTGCACGCCCGTGCCCATACGCATCGTCTTGGTCCGCTGTGAGGCAGCGGCGAAGAAGATCTCCGGGCACGACGAGTGAGAATAGCCGGGGTTGAAATGGTGCTCGACGGCGTAGGCTGAGTCGAAGCCCCACCTCTCGGCGTGCTCGATCTGGGTCAGGCCGTTGTGCCAGATATCCCGCTCGGTATAGCCCGCGTCACCGACTTCCAGTTCGAAGAACAGGCCGAATTTCACCGCCTACCTCCTGCCGTTGACGCCGCGTCACTCGATGCTTCCCGCCATATCCGGCGGTTCATTCAAGCATATGGCCCACAGGCCGTCAAGCGACGGCGACAGGCGTAATTGGACTGCCGGCGCCACCGGCGATGTTCAGCGGCAACGCGACGAACAGGAACTCGTAGACGCGGTCGGCGGCGAGGGCGTCGAGCTCAAGCCACTCGATCAAGTAGCCGCCGACGTCGCGGAGCCAACGCAGGTGAAAGGGCAGGACCTGGCTGCGATCCTCCGGCGGCGTCACCTCCACAGCGACGTTGTCGGCCCCCACGAGGGCGACCTCCCGCCGCAGCAGCCACTCCAGAGCGTTGACGCCCGGCCCGGGCTCGCCGGGGTAGGTCTCCGGGTTGACCTTGAAGTCCGTGAGCCACCCGGTGCGGATGCATACGGCGTCACCGGTCCGCACCTCGACGCCGTGGTCGTTGGCACAGGCCTCCAGCTCTCCGCCGGTGATGGCGTAGCCGTTGGGGAGCCGCGTCACTCCCTTCCACCCGGCGACGTCCAACAGGACGCCGCGGGTTATGATCGGCCCCGCCTTGTCGATGCCGCATCGCGTCAGGCCGGCCATCGGCTCGATGGTGCCCTCGGGAAAGCCGTTGTACAACCGGCCGTCGTACCACATGTGCCCCAGGCCATCGATGTGGGTGCTGGCGCCGTGGTACTGCAAGACCAACACCTCGTCGGCGGAGCCACGCTTCTGCGGATGGCGCGGATCGCTGCTGGCCGACAGCCATCGCCACGGGGCGTTGCGAATGTGCGGCACCCGCGTCTCGCTGCTGATGGGCATGGCAAGAGGGTAGACCTTGCCATGCACGGGCAGCTTGAGGGCCGCCAGAACGCTCTCCGAGGTCTGGAGGTTCAACGTCCCCTTTTCGTCCTCCTTGCCCCAGCGGCCCCAGTTGTCTTCGTGTCCCTTTTCCATCTCGTCCTCATCCATCTTGTCCTCCTTGCGCCTCGAAGGCGGCCCAATTGTACGGCACGTCACGACAACCGTAGCGTTCGCCTAGGCGTCGCAGTCCCAACCCATCGCTTGGCGCGAGACGTATATTCATTAGAAAGCCGCCATCCGGTATCGGCGGCCTCGACAGTTGTGACGGACATCACACATCTTGAAGCCCATCGGGTTTCCGGCTATAATCGGCGGGTTCGTGCTCGGCACTATGCCAAGAGAAAACCGCCCCTGAATCGGTGCCGGGCCGACGCTGAGGCAGGCCAGCTTTGATCGAAGTCGAACATCTGACTAAGTACTTCGGCGACTTCATCGCCATCGAGGACGTGTCCTTCGACGTCCAGCCCGGCGAAATCGTCGGCTTCCTGGGGCCCAACGCCGCCGGGAAGACCACGACGATGCGGATCATCACCGGCTTCATGCCACCCAGCGAGGGGACGGTGCGCGTGGCGGGCTACGACATTCTGCGGAACTCGCTGGAGGCTCGCCGCGAGATCGGATACCTCCCCGAAACGGTGCCCCTGTATACGGACATGACCGTCCGCCAATACCTCGGCTTCATGGGCAGCCTGCGCGGCATGAGCGACGCCGCGAAGAAGCAGCGGACCGGCTATGTCATCGAGCGGATGCGGCTCGAAGATTACGCCGATACGTTCATCGGCCGCCTGTCCAAAGGGTTCCGCCAGCGAGTGGGCATCGCCCAGGCGATCCTGCACGACCCCAAGGTGCTGGTCTTGGACGAGCCGACCATCGGCATCGACCCGGTGCAGGTCGTGGAGACTCGCGAGCTGATCAAGAGCCTGGGCCGCGAGCATACCGTGGTCCTGAGCACGCACATTCTGCCGGAAGTCAGCATGATCTGCGAGCGAGTTGTGGTGATCAACGAGGGTCGCATCGTCGCCGTCGACAAGCCGGAGAATCTCTCCGTCCGCCTGCGAGGCTCGGAGCAGGTGAAGTTGGAGGTGCGCGGGCCGGAGCGCGACGTTGCCAACCGGCTCCGCCAGGTGGAGGGCGTCAGGCAGGTCAACCGGCAGCGGGTCGATGGCAACATCTATGAATACACCCTGGAATGCGATCCCGGCTCCGGAGTCCGCGACGGCCTGGCGTCCTTGATCGTCAACCAGGGATGGGGCCTGTTGGGCTTGCAGTCAGTGACCATGAGCCTGGAAGACATCTTTCTCAAGCTCACCGTCAGGGACGAGGAGGGAGCTCCTCGGTGACGATTATCCTGGCCATCGCCCGGAGAGAGCTGAGCACCTACTTCTCCTCCCCCATCGCGTACGTCATCATGTCGGCCTTCCTGGTGTTCACCGGGCTGCTCTTCATCGACAGTCTGAGCGGGGCGTTCCGCGAGGCCAGCCTGCGGGGGTTCCTCGCCGGCGAGACCTTCGGAGGCCTACTGGGCGAGAGCATCAACGCGGCCTTCGTGCTGCTGCTCCTGGGCCCGGTGCTCACCATGCGCCTGCTGGCCGAGGAGTCCAAGCTGGGCACTCTCGAGCTGCTGCTGACGGCGCCCGTCCGCGACACCGAGGTGGTGCTGGGCAAGTTCCTGTCGGCGCTGGTGACCATGGCCATTCTGCTGGTGTTGACGCTGTACTACCCCATCTTGCTGTGGGCCTTCGCCAGCCCCGACACCGGTCCAATCCTCTCGGGCTATCTCGGCCTGGCGCTCCTGGGAGCGTTCTTTCTCTCCGTCGGCCTCTTCGCCTCATCGCTGAGCAACAGCCAGATCGTCTCGGCGGTCGTCGGCCTCGTCATCCTGCTGATGTTCTGGTTCATCGATGAGGCGGCCGACTTCTTCAGCGGCCTGCCCGAAGACATCCTGGAGTTCGTCTCTCCCAGGGCCCACTTCACCGACTTCGCCCGGGGCATCATCGCGACCGAGACGATCATCTACCTCCTGGCGCTCACGGCGATCTTCGTGTTCCTTACCATCCGGTCCCTCGAGACCAGGAGATGGCGCTAGATGAGCAAACGCCCGGGACGACCGTCGATTCTCGACCGCTTTGCGGCCTATTTCTCGACCGTCGACGTGCGGATCGCGGCGGGGGTAGGCGGGGCCGCCTCGCTGATCACCGCGGCGCTCATCGCCCTTCTCGCCCGCGACCTTGGCGGCGTAGCCTGGGCCTTTCTCGGCCTCGGCGCGATCCTGATCATGGTCGCCGCCGCCGCCGGCTATCGCTCGATCCGTTCCGCGGTGATGACGAGGCAGGGCTTCTACGGCTTCAACACCACGGCGATGATTCTGCTGTTCCTGGCCATCGCCTCCATCGTCATCTTCGTGGGCGAGCGAAATAACACCCGTTTCGACGTGACCGCTGGCCGCGAATTCAGCCTGTCGAAACAGACGAGCAAGATCCTCAAGGAGCTCGATACCGAAGTCCAAGCGGTCGCTTTCCTCACACCAACGGACATCAATCAGCTGATCGTGCGGTCTCGGATCCTGGACCTGCTGGTCGAATATGAGGAGGCCAGCGGGAAGTTTTCTTGGCGAGTGGTCGACCCGGACATCGAGCCGGAGGAGGCCCGCCGCCTGGGCATCAATCCCGACACCGAGCCGGCAACGGTGGTCTTCGTCTCGGAAGGCAACCTGCAGCAAGTCGAGACCCTGATCTTCACGCCCGAGGGCCGTTTCGTGCCCAACCGCAACCTGGAACAAGACTTCTCGCAGGGGATCCTCTCCGTCACCCACACCCGGCAGAAGGTGGTGCGGTTCTTGACCCGGCACGGCGAGCGCGATCCCTCCAACCTCTCCGAGGGGACCGGCTACGGGCTGGCCAACGAAGGGCTGGAGGGCGACAACTACAGAGTCCTGTTGCTGGACCTGGCCGGCGCCGGCGAGGTGCCAGCCGATACCGCGGTGCTGATCGTCGCCGGGCCGGAGCGGGACCTGCTGGAGGAGGAGGTCCAGCCTCTGGAGGACTACCTCCGCGGCGGGGGCAGGGCCCTCTTCCTTCTCGACCCGGAGACGCCGGAGAGCTTCCGCAAGATCATCCGCACCTGGGGCGTGGAGCTTGGCGAGGGGACCATCGTCGATCTCGGCAGCGCCGTGCAGACCAACCCCCGAGCGCCCCTGGTCCGCCGGAGTGGGTACAACTTCCTCGCGCCAAACCTGTTCAGTCCGATAACCCAGCCCATCACCGACGTCAGCTTCTACGAGCGAGCCACCGCGATCTCGCCCATCGATCCCGTGCCAGCCGACGACCTGAACCTGCCGAACATTTT
Source organism: Chloroflexota bacterium (assembly GCA_022572465.1). Taxonomy (GTDB): domain Bacteria; phylum Chloroflexota; class Dehalococcoidia; order SHYB01; family SHYB01; genus JACZVV01. Next base: position 12,836 of record JACZVV010000050.1, on the reverse strand, counting down.
CTATAGCTCTCCGACGTTGCAGGTGACGCCGCTGGCGGTGACGACGCCGCTGATTAGCTGGTTGGAGACGGACCCGGAGGAGAACCGCATCGGCGCCGATGAGACCGTGGGCCCCCTGGCGATCGGCGTGAGCATCGAGGCGACCGCGCCCTTCGGCGAAACGCCGGCGACGCCAAGGGTGTCGACTCAGCTCGTCGTCTTCGGTGACTCAGACTTCGCCAGCAACCGGTTCGTGTCGTCGTTCGCCAACCAGGACATGTTCCTCAACTCGGTCAACTGGCTGGCCGACGACTTCGACTTGATCTCGGTCCGGCCCAAGCTGACGACGCCGCGGCTGCTGATCGTGACCCAGGGCACGTGGAATTTCATTCGATGGTCCAGCCTGCTTATCCTTCCCATCGCCGTCGCCTTCGTCGGTGGCTTCGCCTGGTGGCGGCGGCGCTGACCCGTGGCGGCGGAGAAACCACCCGGTAGCCCATGACGTATACTCGCTCGATAGAAACCCGGCCCCTTCGCCTCGCCCGACAACCATGAACTACCGCCTCACCATTGGACTCGTCGCCGCGCTGGTGCTGGTCATCGTGATCGGCGTCATCGTGACCACCCAGAGGGGTCGATCGACGCCCGAGCGCGCCGGTATCCCGCGGACCTTTTTCTATCAGGTGGACGATGACGACATGAACAAGGTCGTCATCACGCACATGGGAACCACGTTCCGGTGGGTTACCGACTCCGAGCGGACCTGGCGCTTCGACGACGTGGACGGCGAGAAGGTCAACCTGGAACGTTGGAGCGGCATCACGTTGCTCCTGAGCGGTCCGCAATACCGCCGCAAGCTGGCCGAGCAGGCGCCGGCCGACAAGCTGGCCGAGTGGGGCCTGACGAGCCCTCGCACCGTCATCACCGTGGGGCTCCAAGGCATCGGCGACTTCACCATCCGCATCGGGGACAAGACGCCGGACGGCATCAGCCATTACACCCAGTTCCGATCGCCCGGCGACAGCTCTCAGGCCGATAGCAGCGTCTATCTCATCGACTCGAGCTGGGGCGACGTGATGGAACGGCTGGTCAACGAGCCTCCATACCTTCCGACGCCGACGCCGGAACCGACACCGGAGGAGGAAGGAACGCCGGAGGCTACGGACGAGAGCGCAGGTGAGGCGACGGCGACGCCCGAGGGTACGCCGGAGGCTTCGGACGAGGGTGATGGCGCGGCGATGGCGACGCCCGAGGGTACGCCGGAGGCAACACCCGAAGAGCAAGGAACGCCGGAGGCTTCGGACGAGGGTGCCGAGGGGGAGGCCGCGCCGACGCCGGACGAGGCCGGTGGCGCGGAGCCGGAGCAGACACCCTCGTAAGCCTAAAAAGAGGCCACCGCGATAGGGTCAGCGGCCGATTGAAGACCGGCCCGGCCGTGGTCACGAATAGAGCGGGCCAGAACCCTACGTAGCGATCTCCTCGATGACGATGCGGTCGATCTGGTCCGAGGGGCCGCCTGTCCCAGGATCGCGAATTAGTAGGGAGTCGACCACGTCCATCCCTTCGATGACCCTCCCAAAGATCGTGTGGAGGCCGTTCAGGTGAGGCGTCGGGACGAACGTGATGAAGAACTGAGAGCCGCCGGTCCCAGGCCGGCCGGTGTTGGCCATCGCCAAGATGCCCGGTGCATCGAACGTCGTCGCCAGCTCGCAGTCCGCCGGGTGAGCGTTGGTCGTCGTGCCGTTGGCGCAGTAGAACTCGTCGACGATGGTATACCCTGGGCCGCCGGTGCCCGTCCCCGTCGGGTCTCCGCCCTGGGCCATGAACCCGGCGAGAACCCGGTGGAAGATCACGCCGTCGTAGTACCCGTCCCTCGCCAGCGTCACGAAGTTGTTGACGGTCACCGGGGCCTCTTTGGCCAGGAGCTCGAACTTGATGTTCCCTTTGCTGGTCTCAAAGGTCGCGAATACCTGCTTGGCCGAATCGATGGATGACTCGGGGGGAGTGGCGCTCGGCACGGGTGTGGCCTCCATTGCTGTAGGGGTGGGCGCTCGGAGCGTGGGATTGGCGGTGGGCACACGCTCCCCGGGGCTTGACGTCGTGTCGCTGCCGCCGCACGCGGCGACGACGAGACCGACCAACGCAATCGCCAGCACGAAAAACGTCGTCTTCGACCGTCCGATCATCGCATCTACTCCTGCCTGACAATAATAAGCGGGCGCCGCATTCGCGGCCCCGCTGCGCTGATTCCGAACCCTTGCAAGCGTTCGGCGAGGTCTATGATAGCATACGAAAGACGACGGACGGACGGCTTGGGGTGATGCCATGAAAGCGGTCGTGCTCGAAGAGCCGGGGAGTCCGGAGGGGCTCAGGTTGCGGGAGCTGCCGAGTCCCGAGCTCGGCCCGCGCGACGTGCTGGTCAACGTCCGGGCCGCCGGCGTCTGCCATCACGACGTGGTGGTGATGCGCGGCGTTCTGCGCCGGGGCATCAAACCCAACGTGGTGATGGGCCACGAGATCGCCGGCGAGGTGGCGAAGGTGGGCGGGGAGGTCCAGGGTGTCTCGCCGGGCGACCGCGTCGTGTCGATCCTCACGGAGTGCTGCGGCCACTGCCGCCGCTGCGTCGAGGGCAACGAGCACCGCTGCCTCAACGGCCACGGCATCGGCCACGGCGTGGACGGCGGCTACGCCGAGGAGGTGCGGGTCGCCGGTCTGAGCTTGCGTCCCATCCCGGAGGGAGTCTCCTTCGAGCAAGCCGCGGTCTGCGCCTGTCCCATCGGCGTCGTGCTCCACGCCGTGCGCGATCTTGCCCGTCCCCAGCCGGGCGAGACGGTGGTGGTGACCGGCGCCGGAGGCGGGCTGGGCGTCCACGCCACGCAGATCGCCAAGCTCATGGGCGCCCGCGTCTTTGCCGTCACCAGCTCCGCCGAGAAGATCGAGCGATTGCAAGAGCTCGGCCCCGACGAGGTGCTGTTCAGCCCCGACCTGGACTTTCATTGGGAGGTCCTGGCTCTGACCGAAGACATGGGAGCGGAGGTCGTCATCGACACCGTCGGCAGCGCCGCCTTCGAGCCGGCGTTCCAGAGCTTGGCCCAGTATGGCCGCATGGTCATGGTGGGCGAGATCGCCGGCAAAGAAATCCGGCTCAACCCGGCGAATCTCCTCTTCAAAGACGCCAGACTCTTCGGGACCAGCGGAGTCAGCCGCAAAGACCTGGATGACGCCCTGGAGCTGGTGCGGCGGGGCCAAGTGAGGCCCGTGGTCACATCGTTCCCGTTGAGCGACGCCGCGAAGGTCCACCAGATGTTGCTGGACCGGCAACTTTTCGGCCGGGCGGTGCTGACGCCCTAGGCCCGACGCCTTCGATATTGTTGACACCGAAGCGCCGCGCTGCTATACTCCAATGTCGAGGCAAAGGAGTAAGACGGGCAGTTGAGCGCAAAATCATGGTGAGCTCGGCGGCATGCCGCCCGATGAAGGTTAGTTGGTAACGAGGCCCCCGGGGCCTCGTTTATTTTTCCAATCATCCGTCCCGCGTGACGCATTGGGAGCTAGGTCATCGGGCCGCGCAACGAACTCGGGGGACACCCGTGCCCAGTAAGAACGAAATCATCATCAGACTTGCGGGCGAGGGGGGCGAAGGCGTCATCTCCACCGGAGATATCTTCACCCTCGGCTCGGCCCGCTCCGGCTACAACGTCTTCACCTTCCGCACCTACCCCGCCGAGATCAAAGGCGGCCACGCCTGGTACCACATCCGGGTCGGGAGCAGCAGTATTCGCTCGATGGGCGATGGTGTCGACGTACTGGTCGCTTTCAACGCCGAGGCCTATCACATCCACCACCACCTCCTGAACCCAGGAGGCGTCCTGATCTACGACCCCGACACCGTCACGCCCGAGAACAGCGACGCGATCCAATACCCCATCCCCTTCAACAGGATCGCTCGGAAGGACCTGGAGTTCGTTCGCGGCAAGAACGTCGTGGTCACGGGATTCCTGGCGGGGCTGTTCGGCCTGGAACCGGCGTCGCTGGAGGACCTCATTCGGAACCGGTTCAAGCGGCGTCCCGAGATCCTGGACAAAAATATGAAGGCCCTGGAGACCGGGGTCGCCTATGCCACCAAGGAGATCACCAAATCGGACCCGTTCTATCTTTCGGAGACGAACAAGGTGGGCCGTTTGGTGATGAGCGGGAACGACGCCATCTCGGCGGGCGCCCTGTACGCGGGTTGTCGCTACTACGCCGGTTATCCGATCACGCCGGCGTCGGAGATCCTGGAAACCATGGCCCGTGAGCTGCCCCGCCTCGGAGGCATAAGCCTGCAAGCCGAGGACGAGATCGCCTCTATCGCCTCGTGCATCGGCGCCTCGTTCAGCGGCGTGAAGGCCATGACCGCCACCTCGGGCCCCGGTTTCTCGCTCATGACCGAGTTCATGGGCTACGCCGGCATGGCCGAGATTCCGCTGGTGCTCATCGACGCCCAACGGGCCGGCCCCAGCACCGGCATGCCCACCAAATTGGAGCAGGGCGATCTGAATCACTCGCTGTACGGCGGGCACGGCGACTTTCCCCGCATCGTGATCGCGCCGGGGGACGTGAAGGACTGCTTCCACCAGATCGTCAACGCCTTCAACATGGCCGAGCGCTACCAGACCATCTGCGTGTTCCTCTCGGACCAGTCGTTGTCCCACCGCACCGAGACCCTCACCAAGCCCGACGTGTCCACGATCCCGGTCATCGATCGAGAGAAGCCCACCGACGGCGATCTGGAAGGCTATCTTCGCTACCTCAACACCGAGACGGGAATCTCGCCGATGAGCATTCCGGGCATGAAGGGCGGAGCCTACACCTCGGCTGGCCTCGAGCACGACGAGGCAGGCCACGTCGACAAACCGATGGAGTCTCACTTGATGATGGTGCCCAAACGCTACCGCAAGATCGAGACGGCTCGGCGGGAGATGGAGAAGCCGAACCGTTACGGCGTCGTCGACGCGACCATCGGCCTCATCGGATGGGGCTCGACCCAGGGCGTCATCGAGGAGGCCGTCGACCGCGTCAACGCCAACGGCATCAAGGCAGCCGCGATGCACCCCAAGGTCCTCTGCCCATTACCCGACGAAGAGCTCCAGGCGTTCATCGACTCCGTCGACTATGTGTTGGTCCCCGAAGTAAACTACTCGGGACAGTTTGCGCACTATCTCCAGGCCAACCTGAACGTGAAGCCGGTTCGCCTCAACAAATACGACGGTCTGCCATTCACTCCAGGCGAGATCGTCGCCAAGATCGAGGAGGTTGCTAGTCATGGTTGAGACCGCGACCAAGCTGGTTGTCAAAGACTATAAGAGCGATGTCAAGCCGACGTGGTGCCCGGGGTGCGGCGACTTCGGCGTGCTCTCCGCAAGCCTCAAGGCGTTGGCCGAGCTCCAGTTGAAGAAGGAAGACGTGGTGGTGGTCTCGGGCATCGGCTGCTCGGGACGGATGACCTACTTCCTCACGCCCTATGGGATGCACGGTCTGCACGGGCGGGCGATCCCCTTGGCCACCGGCGTGAAGTTCGCCAACCCCGATCTGACGGTGCTGGTGATGGCCGGCGACGGCGACTTGTTCAGCATCGGCGCGGGGCACCTGCCCCATGCGGCGGCTCGCAACGTGGACATCACGGTCATCTGCATGGACAACCAGACCTACGGCCTCACCAAGGCCCAAGCGTCGCCCACCTCCAAGATCGGGCACACCAGCAAGTCCACGCCCCACGGCGTCATCAGCGAACCGGCCAACCCGGTCTTGACCGCGCTCTCCTCCGGGGCCACCTTCGTCGCTCGTGGCTACTCCGCCAAGCCGCCGCAGCTGCAGGACCTCATCGTGCGGGGAATCCAACACAAGGGTTTCGCCTTCGTCCACGTCCAGAGCCCCTGCACGGAGTTTCATGACACCTTCGACTACTACAATGAGCGCATCGAACAGCTGCCGGATGACTGGGACCCGTCCGACCGGGAAGCAGCGATCCGCCTGGCCCTGACCGACGACCGGGAGTACCTTGGGCTGTTCTACCAGACCGAGCGCCCCGTGTACGAGACCACGGCCCGCGAGTGGGCGCCGATCAACGACGAGTTCGACGTCGAAACCTACCTGGCCCAGTTCGCCTAGCGGCTCAGGCGGCTGAAGCGGCTGCGGCGGCTGAGCCGCGGCAGTATTAGTCCGGAAATGGTGATGTCGCTCAGCGACCGGCTCGACCGCTAGCTCACCCACCCGCGTGGGCCGGAAATGTTGATGCGGCTCAGCCGCTGCTGATGTCGCTCAGCGACCGGCTCGACCGCTAGCTCACCCACCCGCGTGGGCCGGAAATGTTGATGCGGCTCAGCCGCTGCTGATGTCGCTCAGCGACCGTGGATGAGCGTGTCGGGGCTGAATGCCACCCACGCGAACCAGAAGTGGTTGGCGTGAATAACGGGCTCGAGCTGCTCGCCGGCCAGCGGCCCGGCGATAGCTTTGCCGAAGATGTTCCAGAGAGATCCGGTCTCCGCGTCGGTAAAACCATCGTCCGTGGACTGGAAGGTAAGCTCCCGGCCTCCGGCCGTGGTGAGGAAGACACCCGTCGCTCCCACGTCTTTCGACGTCGCGATCACTCGACCGTCCAGAGCGGAGGCCGTCCCCGACTTCCAGAACACCACGATGGCCTGTCCGCCGATCTCGTCGTGGACAACCCGTTCACGTTTCAGGTTGTCGAAGGGGTAGGCTTTCGCTTGGCCGCCGATGGCTACTCCAACCACCCTCTCCATCAGCGGCAACCGGATGTCGCGCTCACCGAAGAACAGAAACGGGTCGTTCGTGTCGCTATCGTACCGACTGTAGGGGTTGATTCCGTAGTTATTATCGAAGAGCCCGCCAAAGCCCGTGTCCTTTGACAGGACCTGGCCTTCGGTGAAGGCGTTGCGGAAGTCGCCGAAGGAGACGATGGTGGCGGGAACGAACGCCAGCTGCGTGCCGGTCAGATCGCCGACGATGGCGGTTCCGGTGATCTGCTGCCACCACGATTCGGTGGTCCGATCGTACATGACGAGGTCGCTGTTGCGCAGATTGCCCGTGGTGCCGAACTCCACCGGCTCGCCGTTCACCACCCGCTCGAACACCAGGGCGGTGTTGCACAGGGGGCAGAACGTGACGACGACCGGCGTGCCGCCGATCTCATCGTTGACGATCTCGTGCCAGAGCAGGATGGCCAGGGGATAAGCCTTGGCCACCCCGTTGAGCTCGACGGCCACCACGGGGTCTCGATCGGTCAACCACTCGCTGGCCGCCTCGGGCGTCTCGAACGTCGGCCGGTCGACGGAGGCGATGCCGTCCTTCACCTGCGCCGAGAATATCTCGTCGTATTCAACGCTATGCTTCTCGAAGTTGGTCTTCCATCCGGTGGTGATGAAGGAAGTAATGCCCAGACGTTGAGCTGCGTTGGGCGTAAACGTCGGCAGCGGCGTGCGGGTAGGCGTCGGCGCGATCGTGGGCTGAGTGGTCGGCGTTTCGATCGCGGGCGGGAGGGTCGGCGACGCTCCCGGGGGTTGCTGCACCGGGGTCGCGGTGGCCGGCGCCGGGTTGGCGGCCACTGTCGCGGCGGGTGTTGGGTCCGGCGCCGCGCTCTTCGTTGGCGTAGCCTCGCCGGAGCTGCAAGCCGCAACGACCAGGGCTGCCGACACCCCACCGACGATCAGCCGATGCCTTCCGTTAAAGCCCAAGTCCCGTCCTCTCGGGCGCCCGAACCTCACACGCCGGCTCCGCACGTCGACCGGCCGCGTTCAGTCACCGTCACGCTAAGTTCGATGCAGAAAAACGGAAAGGGTTCGACGGCCTCACGGGGAGCGCCCAGCTATCGAAGGGCGTCGTAGAACGCGCCGGTGAACATGCCGAAGAGCAGGTGCGCCGCGAGAAAGGCCAACACAGTCGCGAAGGGAAGGTTCAAGGCAAAGGCGCCGGGATCGAGAAGCAGGCCGGAGCGAACAGCGCCATGGCGTCGAGCCACGATCCCGAGGGCCACGCCATCGATGACCCAATGGCCCAGGCCGAAGAGGACGCCCCACGCGAAGATGTCGGTCTCAACGTCGAAGGCGCGCGCCAAACCGGCGTACCCGAGAGCGAAGACGATACACAGCGACACGTACATCGCGGTCCCGATGAGATAGATCGCCTGGGTCGGCAGGCGCCCCGGCGCCATCAGACCGAGAAACCGGAAGGCGTTGAGACGAAACGTTCCAGGGAAGGACCAAAAGGCAACGTAAAACGCCAGGGCCACGGCGACCCCCGCCATGATGCCGGCGCCGGCAGCGCCTTCCGGACTATACGGCACGGTCCCGCCTTGCCCCCGGGCTGTCTCCGGCCAGCCGGGAACGGGACCATGCAAGCAGAGAAGACCGTCTCATTCGCTTTTCATGTACTGGGATAGATACTCCCTTAGCACGACGCGTCCTCGATGGAGCCGGGTCTTCAGCGTCGAGACCTGAACGTTCAGGGCCTCGGCGGCCTCGATCCCCGACAGGCCCTGAATGTCGCGGAGGATCACCGCCATGCGGAGATCCTTCGGGAGCTGTTGCAGACCCCGTTGAATCGTCTCTTTCAGCTCGGCCCCGAGAGCCGCCTGCTCCGGACCCTCTCGCCAATCGGCCGGCTCGCGTCCCCCGAAACCGATTTGGGTCACCGCCCGCGCCTTTTTCTCCTTGCGCCGCTTCATCAGAACGGCGTTGACCGTGATGCGATACAGCCACGTAGTGATGGACGATTCGCCACGGAACCGCTCGAACGCCCGGTAGGCCGAGATGAACGCGTCTTGCATCGCGTCTTCGGCCTCGTGGGGGTCCCCGGTCATTCGAAGGGCGACGTTGTAGACGAAATCACCGTACTTCTCGACCACGCCGCTGAAGTCACGGATTTCGCCCTCGGAATCGGCCGCCGTGCCTGCCCGCTTCACGTCTTCGGCCCGCTTCACGTCTTCGGATTGAATCGTACACTCCCAGGCGCGTCGCGGGGCGCTGCGAAGGTTGTTTTCGATGGCTGAAACGACATAGCCATTATAGATAGGGCGTCGGTAACAGGCAACGGCGATGGCTTGGCGCATGCCGGGACGCCCAAGCGGGACCGGGCAGGGCCTATACCGGCTAGGAAGACGTCCGAATCTCGCCGCTCTGCGTCTACTCGGAAACCCGCGGTCACAGCACCCCATCGTCGGCGAGCCGGCCCACCTGCTCGGCGGTGAGTCCGAGCCAGCCTCCCAGCACCTCGACGTTGTGCTCGCCGAGCTCTGGCCAGCGGCCCTTGACGCCGCCGGGCGTACGCGACAGCTTGACGGGCGTGTTCACCACCTTGAGGCCCCGAGCCTCCTCGCCGGGCACGTCGACGATCATTCGCCGCGCCTCCACCTGCGGCTGGGCGGCGGCTTGATCGATGCGGTTGACGGGGCCGCAGGCGATGCCCACCTGGCGAAACCGCTCGACCCAGTCGTCGACCGTCCGCCGTTTCAGGGCCTCCGTCATAACGGGGCCGAGGCGCTCGTAGTGCCGCGTCCGTTGCCAACCGTCGACGTAGTCTGGGTCGTCGATCAAGTCCACGCGGTCGATCGTGGCGCAGAAGAGGGGCCATTGGTCCTTTCGGCCTCCCGCCGTGGCGACGACGATCCACCCGTCCTTGGCCTCGAAGGCTTGAAAGGGGGTGAAGACGGGATGGCGGGTGCCCAGCGCCTTGGGCACTTCGCCGGCGTTGAGATAGCGCGAGAAGGCGTTCTCCTGCACGGCGAGCTGGCAGTCCATCATCCCGATGTCGACAAACTGGCCCCGGCCGCTTACCGCCCGCTCCATCAGCGCTGAAAGGATGCCCACGGCGGCGAAGAGCCCAGCCGCGATGTCGCCCATGGAGGCGCCGGGCCGGATAGGCGGGCCGCCCGGCTCGCCGGTGATGCTCATGATGCCGCCCATCCCTTGCACGATGACGTCGAGAGCGGGCAGGCCGGCATCGGGGCCCGTCTGGCCGAACCCCGAGATGGCGCAGCAGACCAAACGGGGGTTGCGGGCCTCGAGCGACTCGTGGTCCAGCCCCAAGCGGGCCATGACGCCGGGCTTGAAGTTCTCCACCACCACGTCCGCCTTGTCGACGAGCCTGAGAAACAGGTCCCGGCCCTGGTCGGTGGCCAGGTCCAGCGTGACGCTCTTCTTGCCGCGATTGAGGCTGAGGAAGTAGGTGCTGACTCCGTCGACGAAGGGGCCGCTGCCCCGTGCCATGTCGCCGCCCTGGGGGTGCTCGACCTTGACCACGTCGGCGCCCATGTCGGACAGGACCATGGTGCAGTACGGGCCCGAGAGAATCCGGCTGAGGTCGAGAATCGCGATCCCTTCCAGGGGACCGGGCATGCTGGCTCCTTCCGGCACGACGCGGGGCCGTGACGACGGGACTCATTATAGCCGAAGGACGGCCTCATCCTTGACACTGTCAACAGCCCATCTACAATTGGCCCATCTCTCAGGCGCGTCCGATGGCGCGGAGTACCGCAACGGACCTGAAAGGAGTCGACCGTGGAACGATATATCGTCATCGACGCAGACGGCCACGTCGAGCCGGCGTTGGGAGCCGATTGGCTCCGGTTTGCCAAGGAGCCCTACGGCTCGTGGCTCGTCGATAAGGGCCGGCGGATCTTCGACCAGGAAGGGGACCGGGCGGCGACGCGGCGGGGCGCGTGGGATCCTCAGGCCCGCCTCGAAGACATGGACAGCGAAGGGATCGACATCGCCGTGCTTTTCGGCGGCAACATGGGCCTCAGCACCCAGATGGCGGACAACGCCGAGTACGCCGTGGCCTACGCCCGGGCGTACAACGATTGGCTGGCCGACTATTGCAGCGCCGACAGCGACCGCCTGAAAGGCGTGGCGATGGTGCCGGTGGACTATCCCGAACTGGCCGCCGAGGAGCTGCGTCGAGCCGTGACCGAGCTTGGAGCCGTCGCCGTGGTAGTCCAGCCCTTCTACAAGAACATCAACCTTTACGAGCAGCATTTCTTCCCCATCTACGAGGCGGCCCAGGAGGTCGACGTCCCGGTGATGATCAGCCACATCTACGCGACCCAGAACGCCGACACCATTCACGTGACCGCCACCGACGTGCGCGGGGAGGTTTCCACGGCTGACTTCACCGTCGTCATCACCTTCCCGACAGCCGGCCTGATGGCCTTCTACCCGATGAACGACCTCTCAACGGTCAACAACGTGGTTCGCGATCTGAGCCCGGCGGCACGAAATGGAACAAGGCCCATCATCTACACCTTCGATCACAACAGCCGATTCGGAACGATATCAAGCGCGTTTTGTCTGTCGCAGGAGCAGGTGCTCAACGGAAATGAATACGCCGGTGCCGACCTTCCGCCGATGCCGGTGCCCGGCGCGGGGAACGGAATGACCCTCGCGGCCTGGATCATTCCACACGGGGATTGGGCCGGCATGGTCGTGGGGCAGGAGGGCTTCACGGCGCTCTATGGCGAGACCAGCGGCGGCAGCCGCCTGAGTTTCACGATCCGCGATCCGAGCGGCGCCTACCACACGCTTCAGGACACCGGTGCGGCCCTGCCCACGCAGACCGGCGGCATCATGGGCTGCGGCACCAGCGCGGTCGCGACGAATTGGACCTTCTATGCCGCGACCGTGCGGCGTGAGGGCGCCGGCAGCCGAATACGCCTCTATCGCGGTGAGGGGGCGAACCTCGGCGTGCCGAGCATGAGCGCCGTGCAACAGATCGCCGAACTCGTCCTGCCGAATACCGTGTTCAGCAATCCGAACGGGGCGAGCGATTGGCAGATCGTCCGGGAGCACGACCTCTTCGGTCCGGTACCGGCCGCCATCGGCACCGGCGGCAACCCGTTCCAGGGACGCGTCGACGACGTGCGGATATACGACCGAGCCCTGGTTCTGGTCGAGTTGGACGCCGTGTTCAACGAGGCGGACAATTCGAGCCTGCCGGGTAACCTCACCGGAGGTGGCGGCGGGATGAACGAATCATCGGCGTTGCAGTCCCCGTCCAACGGCCCGTAGCAGCGCGTTGAAAAAGGGGGGCGGCTCCGAGGTGGAGAGTCGTTGCACAACCGAAGACATCGATCTGCGAGGTGCCCGCCCCCTGTTTGCTACACCCGTCTAGGACGGCCGCGCCGGTGGATTTTTGAGAAACGCCCCCATCCGGATGCGCTCGCCGGAGGTGTCGGCCGATGCGTCGCTCGCCAGCCACAGGAACGGGCCCGCCCACCCGTCGGCCGACGGCGGCGTGCGGTTGTCGGACCGCGGCGTGCCGAAATCGACCAGATTCACCCGAACGCCGGAGTCCCGCACCTCCGCCGCCAGCATCTGCGTCAGCCCCTCGACGCCGCACTTGCTCGCCAGAAACGCCCCCCATTGCGGCCGGCTCGATGAGATGATCGAGGACGTCACGTTCACGATCGACCCGGAGCCCTGCCGCATCATCCAGGGAAGCACCTCGCGGCAGACCAGAAACGTGCCGGTCAGATTGGTGGCGATCACGTCGCGCCACGGGTCGGCCGGATAATCCGCCAGCGGCAGGCGCGGCCCGACGACCGACGCGGCATTGACCAGCACGTCGATCCGCCCGAATCGCTGCCACCGTCCATGCCGGGCGCCGCGCAAGTCGTGGCCGACAGGCCAGGGCACATCGGAATCGAAACCGACAGCCCCGCGCGGCAGTTGCTGGTGACCACCGAGAGTTTTGATTCCGGTTGGAAAGTGACGATCGACGGACGGCCGAGTCGGATTGTGCGGGTCAACGGAGATTTTCTGGGCTGTGGGATCGAAGCGGGTGGGCACCGCGTGAATTTCGAGTTC
>JACZVV010000049.1 GCA_022572465.1 Chloroflexota bacterium | reverse complement strand
ATTGCCACATTCTCCGTGGAGGCTTCAACCTTCTCCGTATTCGCCCTGATTGCCCTGTCCGTCCCGCCCACGCCCACGCCCACGCCCACGGCGACGCCCACGCCCACGCCCACAGCGACACCCACGCCGAGACCCACGGCGACGCCCACGGCGACGCCGACGCCCACGCCCACGCCGACGCCCACGCCGGCACCCACGGCGACGCCAACGCCGACACCCACGGCGACGCCCACGCCGCTTCCCACAGCCACGCCAACGCCGGCACCCACAGCGACGCCAACGCCGCTTCCCACCGTGACCCCGACCGCGGTTCCGCCCCCCGTGCTGCCTCCCGAGCCCGAGGAGGAGCGTGGGGGCCTCCAATGGTGGGTCTGGCTCCTCATTGGGCTGACGGGTGCGGCGTTGTTGTTCTGGCTCCGCGTAGCCTTCAGGCCTCGCGGGGATTAACCGCGCTCTCAAGAAAACCGGCCTGCATGCAAGCAAGAGGCCTGACCAGCATCAGGCCCGAGGTTCGTCTTTCAAGGATCAGCCTGTTGCCGTCGGCGGACCGGGGGCCTTGACGAATCATCACAGCGGCCCCTGATCGTCACGGCCTTTCGGACCTGACCCCAGGCATCGACGCTCGCGATATATCACCCGGCGCCGCTGCCGGGTCTCGTTTTGTCAGCCCTCCCCCTGGGCTGGTAGGATGAGGCAGCCATGTGGAGGCCCCCAGCACTCAGCGCCACCGCCGTCATCGCGCTAGCTCTATTCGGCGTCGCCCTGGGCGTCTACGTCAGCGCGCTGCCGCCATCGATTACCTGGAGCAACGCCGCCGCCGATAGCGCCGAGCTGGCCACCGCGGTCAAGACGTGGGGGGTGGCCCATCCGCCCGGCTACCCGACCTACATCCTGGCCGGCAAGCTGTTCACGCTGCTTCCCGCCGGCGACACGGCGTTCCGGCTCAACGTCATGTCCGCCGTCTTCGGGGCCGGCGCCGTGGCCGTGACCTTTCTGGTGGGTGTGCGGCTGACCGCCATGGTTTCCCGTGGCCGGACCGTTGCTCGGTCGGGCGGCGCAGACAACGGTCCGTCGGACGAGGCCGCGCCGGCCGGTTGGCTCATCCGATATTTTCCCGCAGCGTTGGCCGCATTGACCCTTGCCTTCGCTCCCATCGCCTGGGGCCAATCGACGGTGGCCGAGGTCTACGCCCTGAACGCGCTGCTGGTCGCGGTCATCGCCTACCTGCTGCTCGCGTGGTACGACGACCTTCGCAACCCCGACTCGAGGGCCACCCTCGCCAGGCCTCTGGCGGCGGCATTCCTGTTGGGGTTAGGCTTGGGCAACCACTTTACCCTGGCCATCGCGGTGGTCCCGCTGGCGGCGGCGGTGCTCTGGCGCATGCGGAAACGGGCTACCGCGTCGTGGGGATTCATGGCGTTGGCCCTGGCGGTGGGCTTGGCGGTCTATATCTACCTGCCCATCAGCGCGTCGCGCAACCCGCCGATCAACTGGGGAGACCCCGTCCGCTGGTCCGGGTTCGTCTGGGAGGTCAGCGGCACACCGTATCGAAGCTATGTGTTCGGCATCGACCGCGCCCTCTGGGACGATCGCCTGGGGGACTGGGCGAAGCAGATGGTCGACCAGTTCCAGGGCGTGGGCGTCGTCCTGGCTCTCGTGGGGGCCTGGAGGCTGTGGCGGTGGGACCGGGTCATTGCCGGGGCGGCGGCCCTCTCTTTCCTCGCGCTGTCGGCCTACGCCACCTTCTACGCCACCTTCGATTCGTTCGTGTTTCTGATCCCCAACCTGATCATCGGAGTCCTGGCAATCGCCGTCGGGTCCTCCTACGTCCTGTTCGATCTTCTGGCGCCCATGGCGAGGAGGGCCGGTTACCGGACGTGGTTGCGGGAAATCGTCCTCGTGGCCGCCGTCGCGCTGCTGGCCGTGATGCCCATAACCAGCGCGGCGCGCAACTGGGGCAACCAGGACCTGAGCAACGACGTGGCGGCGCGGGACTACGGCCGGCAGGTCTTCGCCACCGTGGAGCCCGACGCCATCGTGCTGGCGGCAACCGACCAGCGCCTCTTCCCGCTGTGGTACCAGCGGTATGTCGCCGACGCTGGCTCGGAGGTCATCGTGGTGGCGAGGAACCTGCTTCAGTTCGACTGGTATGTGGACAGCCTACGCAGGCGGCATCCCGGCCTGGTGCCCGCCGGCCTCTCCGGCGACTTCGCCACCGTCTTGTTGGGTTTCGCCGCGGAGCACGTGGGCAAACGGCCGGTCTATTCGACCTTTATAGACGACATCCTCAACCGCAGCTATCTCTTGGTGCCCGTGGGCCCGGTCTTCAAGGTTGAGCCCATCGACACGGGGCTGTAGCCGCCCGCTACATCACCATCTTGCGCCGCCGGTTATTGAGATAGTCCACGAGGATGTACTGTCCCAAGCGTTCCGGCGTCGTGTAGAAGACCCGGCCGCGGTTGAGACGCGTCAGCTGGTCGATGAAGTCGATGAGATACGAGCTGCGGTCCAGCATGAACGTGTTGATCACGATGCCTTGCTGAGTGCAACGCCGGGCCTCTCCCAACGTGGCTCGGATGGTCCGCGGACTGGGTGGGTATTGGAGGAAGAGCTGGCCGCCTTCCATGTGGGCCGTCGGCTCGCCGTCGGAGATCATGATGATCTGTTTGGAGCCGCCCTTCACCCGGGCGAGCAGCTTCTGGGAGACCGCCAAACCGTGCTGGATATTGGTATAGGGGTCAAACTCGTCCCAACTCAGGTAGGGCAGCCGCTCGGCCTTGATCTCTCGGGCGTAGGTCGAGAAGCCCACGATGAACAAGCTGTCGCGGGGAAACTTGGTCCGGATCAGGTTATCCAGGGCCAGGGCCACTTTCTTGGCCGCCACGAAGTTGCCCCGCATCGCCATCGATAGGCTCAGATCCAGCATCAGCACCGTCGACGATTGGGAGAGGTGCTCGGTGCGATAGACCTCGAAGTCCTCGGGCCGAATCGCCACCGGCGTGCCGATAGACCCGCGCATCACGGCGTTCATGATCGTCTTTTGCAGATGGGGTATGAACGGGTC
The DNA here is from genome assembly GCA_022572465.1 of Chloroflexota bacterium. GTDB lineage: Bacteria > Chloroflexota > Dehalococcoidia > SHYB01 > SHYB01 > JACZVV01. The sequence continues at coordinate 18,087 of JACZVV010000049.1, read as the reverse complement.
GCCGAACTCATACGGCTTGGTGTCGTCGGCGTTCTCCACGCCCTGGCCCGTGGGCTCGACCTGGTGCCCGCCGGTCCGGTCCTTCTTGATGTAGGCGAAGATCTCGTTCAGGGCCCGCTGGCCGATCTTGCGCATCCCTTTCGGGGTCAGCTCGAACCGCCCGCCGACCTTCGCGATGTATCCTTCCTTCTCCAGAAACTCCGCCAGGCGCTCCAACTGGTCCAACGCCTGCCGGGCGTCCTCGCCAAGCAACTCCTGCACCAGATCGCTGTCGATCTCCTCGCCAGACCCCCCCTGCTGCGTCTGGCGCAACTGACGCTCTAGCTTGTCCAGCTTGTGGAGGTGGTCCATGAGCTGTAACGCTTCGGAGAGGTCCATCTCGTCGTCGCCGGCGAAGGCGTATTCGTCCCGGAGCGAGCCCATGGGGTCCAGGTACTCCATGTTGCCGGCCAGACGAGACAGCTCATATTGCAGATCGGCGTCGCCGAAGACGGATTGCACCAGGTCTTGCAGCTGCTTGCTCTGCTCCTGAGAGAGGCTGTTGAGCAGCGATTGGACCTGGCTCATCTGCTGCTGCAACCGCTCGATGAGCTCGTCGAGGCTCTGGGGCGGGTTGGGGCCGAACATGGGGCCATACCGGTCCATGAACCCTTCGAAGTCGGAGTCCTCGCCATTCATTCGCCGCTCCAGCATTTCGTTGAGGTCCTGGACCATCTGCCTCAAGGCCTGCATCTGCTCCGGCGACATGTCCTGAAGCGATTGGGAGATGTCCTTGAAAAATGAGTCGGCCACCTGCTGCTGGAGCATCTCGAGGAGCTCGTCGAACTCCTCCTTGGCCTGGGCGTCCATGAACTCGTACTCGCGGAGCTGCTTGATCGCCTGGGCCGGATTGTCCCTGGGAACGGCGTCCAGGGTCTCCCGGCTTCGCTCGGCCCGCCGCTGGAGGTCTTGCAGGAGCTTCTGCACCATTTCGGGGTCGAGACCGGAGTCTCCGGCGGCGCCGGCTTCGCTCTGGGCCGTTTCAGCCCGGTCCAACTGCCGCTGGATGCCCTCCTCCTCGTGGCTCAGAACGCTATCCAGCTTCTTCTTGATGTCGTCGAGAACGGAGCCCGGGTTGTGCTGGGCGAGCTGCCGCTGTCTCCGGTCCTGCAAACGCTGGAGCAGGTCTTGAAGCCCCATGGACCGCTCGCCGAACCGGCCGGGGAGGCCGTCGCGCATCAGGTCGCGCATGGCCGAGCCGACATCGCCGTGGGTGAGCATGCGGTCCGACAGCTCGCCCATGATCGCGCCTTCGTCCAGCGGAAAGACCTGCTGCGAGCCATCCCACCGGGAATACTTGAAGCTGGCCATGGCTTATCCCCGGTACCGGTACACTCCCTCGACTTTGTCCCGGTTCAGACGACGGTTGAGGTGCAGCCCCTCCAGCACGAATTCAATCGCCGATGCAACGGCCGGAGGGGTCTCCTCCACCTTGAGCTTTTCCGTGGCCTCTCGAATTTCCGCCAGGCCGCTCATGGCCTTCACATAGCCCCTGGACGGCATGACCTCGGAGACCTCGACGGACAGGCCCTGGTCGAACTTCGCGATCAACGGCTCGAGGTCCTGAACGTTGAAGTAGCGCCCGAAGGTATTGAGCACGGCCTTCTTGATCAACTCGTCCAGGAGCCGAGTCTCGCGGCCCTCCTCCACGGTCTCCAGCTCGATCTTGCCGTGGGTCGAGGCCAGCAGGTACTGAAGGTCGGTGATTCGAGGCACGGCGGACTTCTCTTTGAGACGGATCGCCCGCCGAAGGGCGTTGCTCTTCATGTTCTCGTAGTTGCAGATGGAAACCCGAACGCTGACTCCGGAGCGCTGGTTGATGTCTGGGCTTCGCCTCGCCAACGCGGTGATCTCGCCGATGATGTCTTTCATATACTCGGGCACCGACACCGGGATGCCCACGCCGTCGAAGTTTGCCGCCTCTTGCTCCACGATCGCCATCTCTTGAGCAACCTGTGTCGGGTAGTGGGTCCGCACGAGGGAGCCGTAACGGTCTTTCAAGGGGGTGATGATCCGTCCACGGTTGGTGTAGTCCTCCGGGTTTGCGCTGGCGACCACGTAGACGTCCAGCGGCAACCGGATGCGATAGCCCTTGATCTGGATGTCGCGCTCCTCCATCAGGTTGAACAGGCCCACCTGAATGCGCTCCGCCAGGTCGGGCAGTTCGTTGATGCAAAAGATTCCTCGGTTGGTGCGAGGGATCATGCCGTAATGGATGGTCAGCTCATCCGACAGGTACCGGCCCTCCGCGACTTTGATGGGGTCGATCTCGCCGATGAGATCGGCCATCGTAATATCGGGCGTCGCCAGCTTCTCCCCAAAACGGTCCTCCCGACGGAGCCACGTGATGGGGGTCTTGTCGCCCAGTTCCTTTACCCGATCGTGCCCGAATTTGGACACGGGCGCGAAGGGATTGTCGTTCACCTCGGACCCTTCGATGATGGGAATGTACTCGTCCAGGAGATTCGTCATCGCTCGGATCAGCCGCGACTTGGCCTGGCCGCGCTCCCCCAAGAAGATCAGGTCGTGGCCCGAGAGGACCGCGTTCTCCAGCTGAGGGATGACCGTCTCTTCATAGCCAACGATCCCGGGGAACAGCTCCTCCCCTTTCCTGATCTTCCGAATGAGATTCTTCCGCAGCTCGTGTTTGACCGTGACGACCTCGTAGCCCGATTTCTTGAGGCCTCCTAGGGTACGAGCTTTGGGAGGGTTTGCCATGAACTCTACTCCTGTGTTGGACGGGGATGCCGGCTTTCCAGAGGACTGCGTTCTCGCCGCGCCAAGCCCAATGCCCGGATAAACGGCAAAGGGGAGCTACGCGGTGAATATCCTCGACATCGGGCCCCTGGGTTGTGCCCCAAGTATAGCGACGCCACCATCGGCGAAGCAAGAGCCTGGCGCCGTCACCCGGCAAAAGCTGGTCTGGAGCGTCGCCGACGCGAATCGTTCGGCGGGCCGCCCCGGAACGGCGGTGGCGCTGGCCTCGCGCCGGAGAACGGCCGGGCCTACTCCCGCTCTTGCAAGATCTCCACCGACACACCGCTCATGACGCCCCCGTGAATGGGGAGCCGGGGTTTCTTGACGCGAACGGTCACGGCATCGGCCGGAAAGCGGGCCAGGATGCGGGAGGCGACCTCATCGGCCAGCCGTTCGAGCAGATTGAGGCCCGGCCCCTCGATGACCTCCTGGACCGTGGCGTACACGTCGCCGTAGTCGATGGTGTCGGCCAGGCGGTCGCTGGAGCGCGACGCCGACAGGTCAGCGTGGATGGTCACATCGACCTCGAACTGCTGGCCCAACGTTCGTTCTTCGACGCGCGCGCCGTGGCGTCCGAAAAAGACCATGCCATCGAGGTGAATTTGGTCACGTCCGGCCATGGCGCTCCTCAATTCTTCCCCGGAAGGGTCGTGCCCGGATGGGTCGCGCCCGGAGGGGCCCAGGGCGCGACGCAGCTGCGGTGGTGACGTGAAAAAGAGGCCATGTCAGCAGCTCTTCGAGGGGTTGCCTCCATCAGTTGGTGCTCGGGAAGGCGCAGGCAGGCGGTGCTCGGGAACGCGAGGTCAGTTATTGGAGATGCGCCTCAACAGCGGGTTCTCGTCCGACGGCTGCTCCTGCCCTCGCTTCTTCAAGTAGAGGAACGTCTGGAGCGTGCTATTCTCCCGGCCCAGGATTCCCAGCTCCCGTTGCAACCGCAGGTCGGTCCGCTCTATCTCCAGGAGCTGCTGCTTCTCCGGATTCTCGATGGCCAACACGCTGGCCACGAGATAGGACAGGCTCTCCGGGTCGAGGTCGAGATTCAAGTCCACGCGTTGGCGCTCCGACATCTGCGAGAGGATGTCCAGGTGGGCCGAAAATTGCTGCTTGACAGAGCTGATGACGTCTTCGAGCTCTGCTTCGTCTCCCGCGCGGGAGTCCAAGAACTCGACCTCGCCGCGCATGTACGGCCGCTGCTGAGTGATTCGCGCCAGGCGGAAGGTCTGCTCACCGATGGCTTGCAAGCTGATCCGTCCCTCCTCCAGATGCTGGGCCTGGGCGATCCTCGCCGTGGTGCCGACCTCATGCGGGACCACCGGCCCACCCACCTCTCGACCGGCCTTGATGAGAACGACGCCGAAGCTCGTCTGATCCCGGAGGCATTCGTTGATCATCAGCTTGTAGCGCTCTTCGAAGATCCGCAACGGCAAAAGCTGCTTTGGGAACAGCACCGTGCCCAGAGGAAAGAGAGGGATATCGCGCAGATCACTCATCTCGAAGCTTCCTCGAACCTCGGATTCTCCGCGCCCTCATTATAGCATCGAAGGTGTTGCCCTCGGCCCCTAAGAAGAGGGTCTACCACAAAGGCACGAAGTTCTTCAGGTTGGTCGCTCATGCCCCCTCAGCGGCTAGAGGCATCCTCTTTCCCTAATCTTCCCCAGAAAACTTCTATATCTGATGACCGCTCGACATCTGAATCCCTTGGTGTCTTTGTGCCTTCGTGGTCAATCCGGTTCCCGGAAACGCCCTCTACGCCGTCTTGAACGAATCGAACAGGCTGGGAGCGATCTCCTTCAGGAGCGGCGACGTCACGTCCGACGTGAGCTCGATGTGCAGCGGCGTGATCGAGATGCGCTTGTTGCGGACCGCCCACACGTCGGTCCCCGGTTCGGCCTCCCACTCCACCTTACCCCTAGCGACCCAGTACATGTCGCCTCTCGCCCCGTCGATCTTCTCCAGCGTTTCGGCATACCTGCCCTTGGCCAACCGCGTCACCTCGATGCCTTCGATCTCGTCCGCGGCGATGTCGGGCACGTTGACGTTCAGGAGCATGGGGCCGTTCAAGGTCCCATCATCGAACATCCGGGCCAGCACCTGAGCGATCTTGGCGCTGGACTCGAACGCCGGCTCTTTCGTCGTCGCCACCGACACGGCCAGGGCCGGGATGCGCCACAGGTGGGCCTGAAAAGCGGCGCCGACGGTCCCCGACACCATCACGTTCATGCCCATGTTGGCGCCGGCGTTGATGCCGGAGACTACTAAGTCCACGGGCTTGGGCGTCAAGCCCTGGACACCCAGGATGACGCTGTCGGCGGGCGTCCCCTCCACGGCCAACGTCTTCACGCCCTCGATCCGTGGCAAAGCCTCGGTGACCCGCACCGGGTGAAGATAGCTGATGCCCATTCCCACACCGCTCTGCTCCCGGTCCGGCGCGACGACGCTGACCGTGCCGACCCGGCACAGGGCCTCCGCCAGGGTCCAGATCCCGGCGGTGTGGAGGCCGTCATCGTTGGTGACGATGATGTTCAAGGCGCCCTCTCCTTAATCGATGCGCGCGGACCGATCGTCCTGCCGCGGGCACGTCCAATCACGATACAGCAGAAGGAAGCGAGGAACAAGGAATCAGAGCGAGGGAGGGGCAGCGATGCTCATACGCCGCCCAGGACGACGTTGTCGATCAGGCGGACCTTCCCGAAGCGAACGGCGACCGAAACCAGCGCCGCCGGTCCAGCCGCCCCCTCCAGCTCGTGCAGTGTCTCGACGTCGGCCACGGACACATAGTCGATGGCGGCTAGCGGCTCGGGTTCGATGGTCTCATTGACGAGCGCTCGCAGCGCGCCGCCATCCCGCTCGCCTTGAGCCCAGCGCTCCCCGGCGAGGGTCAGGCCACGGTAGAGGCAACGCGCCGCCACCCGTTGCCGGGGGTCGAGGTAGATATTGCGGCTGCTCATCGCCAGGCCGTCGGGCTCTCGCACCGTGGGAACGGCGACGATCTCCAGCGGGAAGTCCAGATCACGGGCCATGCGCTTGATGACCTGGACCTGCTGAGCGTCTTTCTGGCCGAAATAGGCCCGGTTGGGCTGCACGATGTTGAACAGCTTGGCGACGACGGTGGCGACGCCCCGAAAGTGCCCCGGCCGCCGCGAGCCCTCCAGCGGCGCCGAGACCGGGCCGGTATCGATTCCGGTCCCATGACCCGGCGGGTACATCTCCTCCGGCGAAGGGTTGAACACCAGCGCGACACCCTCTTTGGCAAGGAGCTCCAGATCGCGGTCCAGGTCACGAGGGTATTCTTTGAAGTCCTCGGCTGGACCGAACTGCGTGGGGTTGACGAAGATGGAGACGGCGACTGCGTCGTTCTCCGCCCGCGCCCGGCGGACGAGCTCCAGGTGTCCTTCGTGCAGAAAACCCATCGTGGGCGCCAGGCCCAGGTCGCCGGCGACCTTACCGCGGGCGCGGCGGAAGTCGGCGATGGTGTGGAGAGTCTGCAACTGTCGTGCCCCGGCCCCCGAAGCTACTCGTGCGCGAGGCCCAAGATCTCCTTGACCTCGTCCTCCGCTTCGTGCAAATCCCCCTCAAGGACCAGAGACAGGGCCTCCTGCGCCGTTTCAAACCCTTCGCCCGGCGGAAGATCGAGATAGTGCTCGAGGTGGTGTGCTGCGTCGTCGTCATCGTCGTCCGCCAGTGCATCCAGCGCCAGCTCCAGGTGCAGGGTCTCCTCATCGGGCACGGAGCTATCGGGCGTCTCCGGCAGCAGCTCTTCCAGCTCGTGCTGAGCGTCATGAAGCTCGCCGGCCTCCACCGCCTCCAGGATCTCATCGAGCCTGGCCGCCACGTCCGCGTCGGCAACCAGCCTGGCGTGCGCGATGTGATGCACGCTGTCGGCCTGGTTCCCGCCCTTCAAGGCGATCAGGCCCATGAGCAGGTGAGCGCTGACCGGCTGAGACGGCTCGAAGACGTGGCCGTGGTCCTCGCCGGGCGGCGCCAGACGCTCTATGAATTCGATGATTTCATCCAGGTCGTCATCCGAAAGGGCCGCAACGGAATAGGCCGGCATGGCGCCCCTGGGCGTCCGCACTTGGCGGCGGATCTGGGCCGCGGAGTGGCCCGCCAGGGCCGGGGCGATCGCGCTCCCTACGGCATCTTCTCCGTGGCAGACGTCGCACCCCGCGGCCTCGAACGGCAGACGCACGCCAGGGGCTGGCGTTGAGGTAGGAATCCGGGTCGTTGGGGTAGGAGTCGGGGTCTGGGCTATCGAAGTGAGGAATCGCGAGGGGGTCGCGTTGCCGCATGCGGCGACCAGCGCCACCATGGCAGCGCCGGCAAAGGCCAGAAGGACTATCGAGCGCCGCGATCCGATCATACCTGCCCCTTGTGCCTGGCCTGGAGCTTGACGTTCACCGTCTGCCGGCGGACCGGCTGCGCCTAGACCAATTGGCCCAGCTGCTCGGCAACCTTCCGGTCCATCCCATAGCTCTCTCTGGCCGTGGGGAACGCCGCCGTCTGGACCTCCCGAATGTACTGGGCCGCGGCATCGCGCATCACGTCGGCCAGGTGAGCATACTGCTTGGCATGCTTGGGAGCGAGCTCGGTGCAGAGCCCCATGACGTCGTGAAAGACCTGCACCTGCCCATCACAGTACGGACCGGCGCCGATGCCGATCGTGGGAATCGGCACGCGCTCGGTGATGACCTTGGCCAGGGGCGCCGGGATCGACTCCAGCACGATGGCGAAAGCACCGGCCTCGGCCAGGGCGCGGGCGTCGTTGAGGAGCTGCACGGCCGCTTTGGGCGTCTTCCCCTGAAGCCGGAACCCGCTCAACTGGTTCACCGATTGAGGCGTCAGGCCGATGTGGCCCATCACGGGAATGCCCGTTGTGACCAGAGCCCGGACCGTCTCAGCGACCCGCTCTCCTCCCTCGAGCTTGACCGCCTGGCATCCCCCTTCTTGCAAGAACCGGGCCGAGTTGCGCATTGCGTCGGCGATGCTGGCCTGGTATGACATGAACGGGAGGTCGCCGACGACCATCGCCCGCTTGCTGCCACGGACCACGGCCTTGATGTGGTGCAGCATCTCCTCCATCGTCACCGGAATCGTCGAATCGTAGCCGAGGACCACCATCCCCAGGCTGTCGCCCACCAGAATGATCGGCACCCCGGCCTCGTCTACCAGCTTGGCCGACGGATAGTCGTAGGCCGTCAGCATGGCGATCTTTTCGCCGGTCATCTTGCGTTGTTGGATCTTTTCGATGGTCTCTCGCATGGTCTCGCTCCCAAATGGCAAAGGGCCTGCCCGGCAGCCGGTTACGCTGTTACGCTCCACCGGCGACCCGGTCGCGGATCCCGGTGTGGACGATCTCGTTGCGTTCGTTCAAATAGACCAGGCGTGGCTTGATCTCACGCGCGTGCAACGATTCCACGGTCCGATAGGTCAGAATGATCACCCGATGGCCTTTGTCCACCAATCTGGCGGCGGCCCCGTTGATGCAGACCTCGCCCGGCCGCCCTTCGATAGCGTACGTCTCCAAACGGGCGCCGTTGTCCACGTCCAGCACATGGACCTGCTCATAGGGCAGGATGTCCGCCGCGCGCATCAGCGCCGGGTCCAACGTGATGCTGCCCTCGTAGTCCACGTTGGCGTCGGTCACCGTGGCGCGGTGCAGCTTACTCTTGAGCATCGTCCTCATACCGGAACCTCCCGGGGAACGCGGGCGCCGTCCCCAATCTCAGCTTCGATCGTATCTCCTGCCAGCAGCCGTCTCAGCTCCTGGGCCGTTTCGCTATCGATGTCGCCCTTGCTCTGGGCCAGCGGGACCGTCAGCAGCCCCACGCCGCGATAGGCCGCCAGCAACGCCGGCGCTCTCCTGGCAAGCTCGTCCAGATGACGGACAACAGTGCCGGCGTCCCCACGAGCGATGGGGCCGGTCAGGCTCGCGGCCGCTCCATCCCGGTCAACGTTGCCGGCCGTGCGCTTGAGCAGCGTCCCCAGGGCCTTGGCGGCCTTCTCTTCGGGAATGCCGAGGCCCCGCCAGAGCTCCCCCGCCGCGTTGGCCAGGGCGACGACGTAGTTGCAGGCCAGCACTCCGCTGATGTGATAGAGCAGCTTCTGCTCCGGGCGCAGCGTCACCGTCGGACATCCCAGGTCCGAGGCGAGACCTCGAAGGGTCATCAGCACGGCCCGGTCTCCCTCCAGGGCAATCGTCGCGCCATCCAACGTATCCACCCTGCCGGGAGCGAACGTTTGGAACGGATGAAAGCTCGCAACGCCGCCGCCCGACTTTCTGACAGACGCCAGCACGTCGCTGCTCAGAGCGCCGCTACAGTGGACGACGCTATGGCGAGCGGACCAGCGGACGCGGGCGGCGGTCTCCTCGATTGCGTCGTCGGGCGTCGTAATGAAGACCAGGTCGCAAGCGTCGGCCACGCCCTGGGGACCGGCGCACGCCACGGCGGCCGAGTCCAGCCGCTCGGCCAGACCCCGCGCCGACGACATGCTGCGACTGGAGACCGCCGCCACGCGGCGTCCGCAGCCGGCGAGGCCCACGGCCAGCACCGTAGCAACGGTCCCCGCGCCGATAAACCCGATCGTTTGCTGGCGCCGACTATCCATAGGCCAGATCGCAAACGGCGGGAACGCCCGCCAGCGACTCCGCTTTCTTGACGGCCGAGACGACGGCCCGGGCCACGACCTCCGCGGCGACGGCCCCGATGGCCGTAACGTCGACGCGGCGGCGTCCCCGCGAGCGCCGGCCGTCGGCCGATCTGCCCGTGGCCAGAGCGAACAGCACGTCGCCATCGCCCATCGTGTGAGCGGGACGAATCGCCAGGGCCAGCCCGTCTTGGGCCATCTGCGCCACCTTGTTGGCCCCTTCCTTCGTCAAGCTCGCGCTGGTCGCGACGACGCCGATGGTGGTGTTCTCCCCCGCAACAGGACGTCGCGATCGCCCGGCCCGCAGCCGCTCCAGGGTACTGACGAACCCACTGCCGTCTGGGTTACGAGGACCGGCCACGGTCTTTCCCGTAACGTGGTCCACCACTTCGCCAAAGGCGTTGACCGCCACGATAGCGCCCACCAACGTCCCGTCATCCAATCGCTCGCTCGATGTCCCCAGGCCGCCCTTGACCGCGCCCTTGCGGCCCAGCGCCTTGCCCAGGGTCGCCCCACAGCCGGCCCCGGCGTTCCCTTCGGCCACCGGCCCGTCAGAGGCGTCCATGCAGGCCTGATAGCCCGCTTCCGCATCGGGCCTCACGTCACCGCGGCCCAACGCCAGGTCCATCAGCACGGCAGCCCCGACGATAGGCACTCGCCATCGCCGCACTCGAAATCCCTTCTTTCGCTCCTCCAGATAGCGCATAACGCCGCCCGCGGCATCCAGGCCGTAGGCGCTGCCCCCGGCCAGGACCACCGCATGGACCTCGCGCACCAGATTCACCGGGCGCATCAGGTCCGTCTCCCGCGTGCCCGGCGCCGAGCCCCGGACGTCCACACCCGCGACGGCGCCCTCCTCACAGAGGATCACCGTGCACCCCGTCGCCGAGCGCAGGTCGGTCCAGTGGCCGACGGTAATGCCCGGCACGTCGGTGATGGCGTTCCGCATCCCGCCACCGGCGAAGGCGCCGGTCTGAGGTTGGTTGGAAAAAGAAAAACCTCCAGCCAACGACCGGAGGGTTGTAAACCAACTCGATTCACCCGCCGTCTCGGTCGTTGTCGATCCAAGCGACGATCCGCTGAAACAGCCGCGCCTCTCCTCCGCTCGCTGCCCCGATTGCATCGGGGTCAACTGCGAAGCCAGCCTAGTCTAGCAGCCGCGTCAAGCCCCCGCAAGGGTCGCGGCAAGGCCTGCGATCAGGCCGGTTGGACGATGCACCGCCCCGACACGTCGGGGCGCCGGTATCCAACCGCTACAACGCCTCCGGCTCGATCAGCCCGTAGTCGTCCGTGCTGCGGCGGTAGACGACGTTGTACTGCTGGGTGTCGGCGTTCATGAAAAGAAAGAAATTGTGGCCCAAGAACTCCATCTCCTCGATAGCATCCTCGGGCGCCATGGGTTTCATCGCGAACCGTTTCCGGCGTACCACTCTGACCGGTTGCTCCTCATCCTCCTCATCCTCCACGGGCGGCGCCAGACTCTCCGTGGCCTTTTGCCGGCGATGTTCCGATCGATAGAGCTTGGCCTTGTAGCGATCGAGCTGACGGTGCAGGGCGCTGCTCACGGTATCGATCGACGTTAAGAAATCAGCGGAGCGGTCCTGGGCCCGAAGCATGGTCCCGTTGCAGTTGAGCGTGACCTGGACCACCGCGCGGTCGGCGGCCGACCGCGTCTTTTCCAACGAAAGCTCGACCTGGGCGCTGCTGGCCTGGGTCAAGTATCGCTCGAGCCGGGCGATCTTCTCGTGCGCATACTCACGCACCTTCTCCCCGATGTCGGCGTGTCTGCTGACCAGGTGTATCTCCATGTCGGTTCTCCCTAGGTCTCGATGAACGAGCGTCCCAGACTGCCTCTCTGAAATTGTAGCCCAGGCCCGGCGCCGAGACAACGATTCCGACCTCCAATTCCGGCACTCAGCGCCCGGTCGACACCCGCCCTCGGATCAACGTAGGGGACTCTTGGCGCTCTTGCGATAGTCTCGCGGCGGGCAAACGCGGGGCGCGGTCACGGTCGGCGCGGGGGGCTCGCTGTTGGACGACCCCTTGCCCGCTGCGACCGATGCTCCATCACCCCGCTTTGCTACGTAGCGGCTCAGGCCCAGGCGTCGTACAACACCCCAACGAGCACGCCGAACACCAGGTGTAGCATCAGAAAGCCAACGACCGTCATCGCCGGATAGTTCATCACGAGCGGGCCCGGCGCCGCCATCTCGCCACGCCTCATCAAGGGGTGCATCGCGCCCATCATTCCCATGCCCACGCCGACGACGGCCCAGTGGACAAGCCCAAAGAGAAGGCCCCACGCGGCAAAGTCGGCTTCTACATCGAACGCCCGGAAGACCCCTGTATAAATCAGAGCGAAGACGATTCCCATCATGGCATGGGCCATCGCGCCCATCATGTAGGCGGGCCCGGTCCTGGTCGTCACCATGGTCCCCAGCATATAAAGAAGATTCATGGGCATCTGCCGGGGCATCATGAAGAACCCCATGTATAACATCGCGGTCATCACCGCCGTGGCGACTGCGCCGGCGGCTACCGCTGCTCCGCCATCCCAAGCCATCGCATCCTCCTCTCGGCCAGCGGCGTGGAGTGTTGGCCGGCGCCGACCGGAACCCGGCACGTTGCACGGGAACCGGACACCCCGGCAGACACTCTCAAGCCTTGACGGCCATGCCTGACTTCTTGTCAGTTGGATGCGCCTGTAGGAGCCTGGGTTACGGCAGGAACCGAAGGGGCATCGGAATATCCCCTCGACGCTCCCCAGGGATGACAAACCCCGGCAACGTTGACAGCGCCCGGCGCTCGAAGGTAGATTCGGTGGGAGTTTGCATCAGCGGCATCGAGGACATATGAACGGCGTCCACGACCTCGGAGGCATGCACGGCTTCGGCCCGGTGGTCCGAGAAGACGACGAGCCCGTCTTCCACGAGGCGTGGGAGGGCAGGATATTCGCTCTCATGAGCCTCATGGGGCAGCATCCCGGCCTCTTCCACCCCGGCGGATTCCGGTTCAGGCTCGAAAGCATCGATCCGCCCCGCTATCTATCGTCCAGCTACTACGAGAAGTGGATGATGGTCCTGGAGCAGGCCCTCGTCGAAAAGGGGATCGTAACCGCCGACGAGCTCGCCGCGAGGACCGACCACGTCCGCGAGCATGCCGACTTCAAGCTACCGCGCCGGGAGGACCCCAAACTGGTCGAGCTGATCCGACTGGCGGCGCTGACCCGGTATCCACCGCATCGAGAGGTCGGCGTCGCGCCTCGCTTCGCTACGGGGGATCGCGTGCGGGCGCGCAATAATATAAACCCCGCCGGGCATACCCGATTGCCCAGGTACGTCCGGGGCAGGCGGGGGACCATCGACCGCGTGCACGGCGTTCACGATTTCCAGGACGCCATTCCGCCGGGGACCAAGGCCCAGCCCCAGCCCGTCTACTGCGTCCGCTTCGATGCCAACGAGCTCTGGGGCGAGTCCGCCGAGCCCCGCGAGAGCGTCTATGTCGACATGTGGGAGAGCTATCTCGAGCCGGCGTGACCGTGACCAACCGCGAAGAGGAGGCGCCCATGAGCGAGGCCCATTCAGGAGAGCATCATCACGAGACGGAGCCCTATGCGGCCCTGCGCACCAAGGCGTTGGAGTCGCTGCTCGTCGAAAAAGGGCTGGTCTCCAGCGACGCCATCGACGCGCTGGTGCAGGCCTACGAGCAGGACATCGGCCCGCTGAACGGCGCCAAGGTGGTCGCCCGCGCTTGGGTCGACCCCGCCTACAAACAGCGCCTCATCGTGAAAGGAACGGAGGCCATCGCCGAGCTCGGCTTCGGTGGGTCGCAAGGCGCCGAGATCGTGGTCCTCGAGAACACGCCGGCGGTCCACAACATGGTGGTGTGCACGCTGTGCTCGTGCTATCCCTGGCCAGTCCTGGGTCTGCCTCCCACCTGGTACAAGTCCCACGCTTACCGCGCTCGCGCCGTCATCGAGCCTCGCGCCGTCCTTCGGGAGCTCGGCCTGGCGCTGGACGATTCGGTCGAAGTGCGGGTGTGGGACAGCACCGCCGACGTCCGCTACATGGTGTTGCCGCGGCGTCCGAAGGGCAGCGAAGGCCTGGCCGAAGCCGAGCTCGCTTCGCTGGTCTCACGCGATTCGATGATCGGCGTCGCCGAGGCCGGGCCGCCGTCCGGCGTAGGCCAGTGAGGCCACGATGAGCAGGTCGCCTGACCAGCGCATCACGAACATGGACGGCGACGCCGCGCTGCCGCGGGACAACGGCGAGCTGGTGTTCCAAGCGCCGTGGGAAGGGCGTGCCTTCGGCCTGGCCGTCGCGATGAACGAGGCCGGTCGCTACCCATGGCGCGATTTCTTCCAGGAGCTGGTCGCCAAGATCGCCGAGGCCCGGGAAGCCGGAGCGCCAACGAGCTACTACGACCAGTGGCTGGCCGCCCTGGAAACGCTGGCCGTCGGCAAAGGCTTCCTGACGACCGAGGAGCTGGACCGACGCACGGCCGAGTACCAGTCAGGACGCCGGGCCGACCACCACTGAACCGCGACTGGCACTGACCCGCGGCCGACGGAAACCCCGCGATCGTCCTCCACAAGGCAGCGCTGGCCGTTCTTTCGCATCCTACCCTCGCTGGAACCGGCCTCCCGTGGCGAGCGTAGCTTGTAACGTACGGTCCGGCAGGCGCATCCCATACGTTGAACGGCCCGGGGTCTTGCACCGTGCTGTGCCTGCCGAAACGGCGGAGAGGACGGATCGAGTTGTCCATTTTCAACAGACGCACGGTATTTCCAGCCGGGATTGCAGCGATCGCCTTGATCGTCGCGGCATGCGGCGGGGGCGACGCTGAGCCAACAGCGACAGCCACGGCCAGGGCGGCGGCTCCGACCTCAACGTCCGCGCCGCCGACGCCGACGGCGACAGCCACGGCCAGGCCGGCGGTGCCAACGCCAACGGCCCAGGCGGCTGCCACGCCGACGCCCAGCGACGGCCAGGTTGCGCCCGCCAGAGACCTGACGTGGATGATCCAGGAGGTCGATCGGGGCGTGAAGCCCGCGCTGGCGTTGAACAGCCAGGGCACGCCGGTGATCGTCTACATGCTGGAGTCCACCAGCGGGTTCGTGAAGAGCGCCGAGCGCGACGGTTCCGGGTGGGATATCGCGACCGTCGCCAGCGGCTACTTCTACGGGCCTCTGGACGTCGCCATAGGCCCGGACGACGTCGCCCACGTCTCGTACCACGACCACCAGGACCTTCGCGGATTCCGGCCCGAAAAAGGAGACGCGGCCTACGCCGTCCTGCGGAACGGCGATTGGACGGCCAAGCCGATCTTCGACGAAGGCCACGACGGCTGGGACAACCGCATCGCCATCGACGCGCAAGGCCGGCCCCACATCAGCGCCATCGACCCCGTGGAGTTCGGCGGCGACGGCCTGGAGTATTACCGGCTGGACCCCAACGGCGACTGGACCGTGGAGCAGGTGGGAAGCGGCCCGCTGACGTACAAATACGCCACCTCCATCGCCATCGACCCCGATGGCAACCCGCACATCACCTACTTTGGCCAGGACGAGTCCGATCTGGTGCTGGCCAGCCGAGGCCAGGATGGGTGGACCCTGGAGCGAGTGGACACCGAGGGCGAGTCCGGGCTCTTCTCCTCGCTCGTCATCGACGAGGCGGGACGCTTCCACGTCAGCTACCTGCAGCGCATCAGCCCATCGCGGGCGGTAGTGAAGTACGCAACCAGGGCGGCCGGCGACGCGCAATGGGAGCTGCGGACGGTCGACCGTCTGGACGCTATGCGGTTCGGCTTCACCGGCGCGAGAAACAGCACCTCGCTGGCGCTGGACGGCCAGGGCAATCCGTGGATCGCCTTCTCCGACGAGGCGGTGATGATGCTGGCGCGCTGGGACGGCACGGGCTGGCAGACCAGCACCGTGGCGGAGGCCGGCGCGCGTCCCTTCGGCCAGCAGGTCTCGCTGAAGCTGGACGCCTCAGACGTCCCTCACATCGCCTTCTTCGAGGTCACCAACACGCGCCAACTCGACGGTGTGGTAAAGTACGCCCTGGGCCAACGTTAGGCCGGCCCCACGACATCGGCCACGTTTTGTACCGCGACCATCACGACGTTCGTGGATTCCGTCCCAGCAAAAGAAACGCGGCCTACGCCGTCCTGCGGAACGGCGACTGGACACGGAGGCGGTGTTCGACCAAAGTCACGACGGGTGGGACACTTTCGTCTTGACAGTGGCCCATACCTTCATTTTCGTGTCCCGGTCTTCTCAGATTCGTTTTTGGACGTGCAGAGCTTAGGCGGGAGATGCACTTGCCGTAGCATCCCCTCACTTCTTCTGTTTCTTGGCGTTGTCCCACCCAGCTTTGTAATCCTTCTCGTACCCTGACGGTGGAGAGTAGGTTGGGGTGACCATCTCGGCGAGGGGGTTGCTATTGGGCAGTCCACCGCTCTTAGCAAAGTCCTTTTGCCCCTTGTCGTGGGAACCTTGTTTCTTCTCGCTCTCGCTCGGACCGAACAAACTCATAGTACCCTCCTTGCACACAGTTATCGGTCAACCGTCAACTTACAAGAGGGTGGGAGCACTTGTCAATAGCCGTCGGCGGAACAGTGGGACGTACACCTTTGCTATCGAACGAACCGCCCCACTCGACGGTGTGGTAAAGTACGCCCTGGGCCAACGTTAGGCCGGCCCCACGACCGCCGAGCGCGGACGGAATGTGCCCCATGAGCGACAACGGCAAGATACGGATCCCCATCGAAGCTCTGCGTCAGGGACCGCCAATGACGGTGACCGATGAGGTCAGCCTGGGCCGGCTCTTGCCTCGGCAGGTGATGGATCGGCTGACTCATGCAACCACCGTCGGCGTCTCCGCCGTCGATCTGCTGGCCAAGACCAAGCTGGCCAAAGGGAAGCGGCAGGCCCAGCGGCTCATCTCCGCCGGCGACGTTTGGATCGATGGACGCCAGGTGCCGCCCGACGCTCGAGAGGTCAACGTGCACCTGGGCTCGACGATCGGCATCGGCCAGAGCACCCTGGCGAGACTCGTGTATTGAGGGTCCGGCCCCTTGGGTCGAGTCCACCGCGTCGCGAATCCGCGAGGGACGCCTGACCGTCGAATACCCCAATGGCGACCGCGGGGCGTTCGGCGTTCCGGCGGCGTGAGTCGGGAGGAAGGCGTGGCAAGAGCGAAGCGGGCGTTGGTCACGGGAGGCACCGGCGCGTTGGGCCTCTCGGTGGCGCAGGCGCTGCACGGCGCGGGTTGGGAGACCCACGTCTCCGCCGCCACGGCGGAATCGGCCCAGCGTTTCCAGCAGACGCCCCAGGGCCGTGGGCTCACCGTGCACGCCGCGGACCTGGCAACGCCGGACGGCACGCGACACCTCTTCCGGGAGACCGGCGGGCCGTTGGCCGCGCTGGTTGCCACCATCGGCGGCTACTCGGGCGGGCCGCTGGCGTCCACGACCGACGCAGCGATCGATCATCTCATCGACATGAATCTGAAGACGGCGGTGCTGACGTTGCGGGAGGCCTATCCGCACTTGAAGCAGAACCCGGGCGGTTCCGCCGTTGTGCTGGTCGCCGCCCGGGGCGCTGTCAGCGGCGGGCCGGGAAGCGCCGTGTACGCCGCCACGAAGGCCGCCATCGTCAACCTGGCCCAGTCGACGGCCCAGGAGTGGCTGGAGGACGGCATCACGGTCAACGCCATCCTCCCGTCGACGATGGACACTCCGGCCAATCGCAGCGCCATGCCCGACGCCGATTTCTCCTTGTGGCCCACTACCGGGCAGATAGCCGACGTGGTGGCGTTCCTGGTGAGCGACAAGGCGAGGATCGTCTCCGGCGGCGCGATCCCGGTCTACGGCAGGGCGTGATTGGGTCCCAACCAGGAGTCGCTTTGAGCGAACGGACGAGCCGAAACGTGGCGGAAGAAGAAGGATTGAAGGCGATCGTGGAGGGTCAGGCCCGCGCCTGGGCGGGGGGCGACGCCGATGGCATCGCGGGTGGGTTCGCCGAGCGCTGCGAATTTATCCTGCCGGGGGTCCGTCTGACCGACCCAGACCAGGTGCGCCGGGCCGCCCTCGATTACTTCGCGCAGTTCAGGGACACGTCGGTGGAGATCCAGCGCCTGGTGGTCCAGGGCGACACCGCTGCTTTCGAATGGCACTGGCGCGACGTCAACCGCCAGACGGGAGAGGCCACTCGGGCCGACGACGCCATCGTCCTTCAAGTCGCCGGCGGGAAGATCGTCTACTGGCGAGAGTACATCGACACCGTTTCGAGCCTCTCGGCCGCCCGCGCGCGGCCACCGGCCGGGTGCTAGAAGCCGCTCCGAGGGAAGAGGACCGACCACGAAGGCACGAAGACACTATGGAGAAAGCTCGGTTGGCCGCCAACTGCTGAAGCCGTCGTCAGGCGGCCAGCTTGAACCGGCGGAGCCGCAGGGAGTTGGTGACCACGGTGACCGAGCTCAGGGCCATGGCCGCGGCCGCCAGGATGGGATTCAAGAATCCCTGGTCGCCGAAGAAGAAGTCCATTCCCCCGGGGACGCCTCCCACAGCGCTGAACACCGGGTAGAGGACGCCGGCGGCTACGGGGATCAAGGCGACGTTGTAGAAGAAGGCCCAGAACAGGGT
>JACZVV010000048.1 GCA_022572465.1 Chloroflexota bacterium | reverse complement strand
GTTTCCCGCGGTTCTCGGTGGCGAAGGCCAGGAACGTCTCGGCGATGTCGCCGTTGGTGATGTAGATCTTGGTGCCGTTGAGCACGTAGTGGTCGTTGTCGAGGATCGCGGTGGTGGCCAGTGCGGCGGCATCGCTGCCGGCGTCGGGCTCGGTGTAGGCGAAGGCGCCCATGACCTCGCCTCGGGCCAGCGGCGGGATGTATTTCCGGCGCTGGGCGTCGGTGGCGAACCGCTGGATGCCGAGGGCGGTGAGGGAGTGGCTGGCCAGGAACGAGAGGCTCACGCCGGGGTCGGTCCGCGCCAGCTCTTCGACCACGACGGCCGTCTCGACGATGCCGCCTCCGGAGCCGTCCAGGTCGGGTGGAATGGCGAGGCCGGTGAGGCCCAGTTTGCCCAGGGTTCGGAACTGCTCCCAGGGGAACTCTTCGCGGGCGTCCCGCTCCCGCGCCAAAGGCGCCAGCTCCTTGACGGCGAAGTCGTGAACCGTCCGTCGTAGGAGCTGCTGCTCTTCAGTAAACGTGAAGTCCATCTAGAAAACGATGGTCTCTTTGTACGTGCCCCAAACGCCGCGAAGGGTGTCGCAGATCTCGCCCAGCGTCACGTTGCTCTCCACTGCGTCGATGAGCGACGGCATGATGTTTTCGTCGGTTCGGGCGACGGCCTCGACCCGCTGAAGACGCCGCTGGACCTCCTTCGCATCGCGCTGCTGCTTGACGTCCGCAAGCCGCTTCAGCTGGAGCCGCTTGGCCTCGGGGTCGATGCGCAGGATCTGGGGCTGGGCCGACTCGTCGGACGTGAACTTGTTGACGCCGACGATGGTCCGCTCGCCCGACTCCACCTGCTGCTGATAGCGATAGGCGCTCTCCTGGATCTGCCGCTGGATGTAGCCCCGTTCGATGGCGACCAGCGCGCCGCCCATGTCCTCGATCGTGTTGAGGTACTCGGTCGCTTGCTCCTCCACCTTCGTGGTCAGGCTCTCGACGTAGTAGGAGCCAGCCAGCGGATCGACGGTGTCGGCGACGCCGTTCTCCGCCGCCAGGATCTGCTGCGTCCGCAAGGCGATGGTCACGGCCTTGTCCGTAGGCAGCGACAACGCCTCGTCCATCGAGTTGGTGTGGAGCGACTGGGTGCCGCCGAGGACGGCCGCCAGGGCCTGAACGGTGGTGCGGACGATGTTGATCTCCACCTGCTGGGCCGTGAGGCTGACGCCGGCCGTCTGGGTGTGGAAGCGCAGCGACCAGGACCGGGGACTCTTCGCCCCGAACCGCTCCCGCATGATTCGGGCCCACATGCGCCGGGCGGCGCGGAACTTGGCGATCTCTTCGAAAAAGTTGTTTTGGGAGACGAAGAAGAACGAGAGACGCGGGCCGAAGTCGTCGATCTGGAGACCCGCCTCCAGCGCGGCGTTGACGTAGGCGATGCCGTTGGCGAGGGTGAAGGCGAGCTCCTGGGCCGCGGTGGCGCCGGCCTCGCTCATGTGGTAGCCGCTGATGCTGATGGTGTTCCACTGGGGAACCTGGTCGGCGCAGAACTTGAAGAGGTCGGTGACGAGCCGCAGCGAGGGCTTGACGGGAAAGATGTAGGTGCCGCGGGCGATGTACTCCTTGAGGATGTCGTTTTGAATCGTGCCGCCCAGCTTGTCCGGCGCCACGCCCTGCTTCTTGGCCACGGCGATGTACAGCGCCAGCAGAATCGGGGCCGAGGCGTTGATGGTCATCGACGTGGTGACCTTGTCCAGCGGAATCTGGTCGAACAGCGTCTCCATGTCGGCCAGGGTGCACACGGGCACGCCGACCTTGCCCACCTCCACGGTCGCGATCTCGTGGTCCGAGTCGTACCCCGTCTGCGTCGGCAGGTCGAAGGCGACGCTGAGGCCCGACTGGCCCTGCGCGAGGAGGTAGCGGTACCGCTTGTTGGACTCCTCGGCGGAGGCGAAGCCGGCGTACTGGCGCATGGTCCACAGCCGGCCGCGGTACATATTGGGCTGAACGCCCCGCGTGTAGGGATATTCGCCGGGATAGCCGATGTCCCGGTCGTAGTCGATCCCTTCCGTATCCTCGGGGGTGTAGACGGCGTCGATGACGGCGCCGGAAGAGTTTTGAAAGCTCTCTTGCCGTTCGGCGAACCGCTTGATCGCCGGCTCGTAGGTCTGCTCGCGCCATTCCTGCTTTGACTTGCGTGTCGTCGTCATGACCCTCCCTCTGGGCTGGCCGGTTTCGCGATAGATGATGGCCGAAAGATAGCAGCCGAAGGGGCCGGCAGGGTCAGTGTATCTGAAACCCAAAGGGAGTGTCAACGGAAGCACGGGCGCCCAAATGGGGGTGTCGCCACACCGCGCCGGGCCACGCCAACGCCGGCGTCGGGACGCGCCTACGCCCTGGATGCTCTGGCCGACGGCGTCGGCGTCAGCAACGACGAGCTCGGCGGCACGCCGATCGTCGTGCTCCACGATCCCGACTATGGTCGGGACGGCATCGCCTTCTCGTGGGTCCTGGCCGACGAGACGCTAACGCTCACCGTGACAGATGGAAGGATCGCCGACGCCTTCGCAGGGGCGAACAGCCGTTCGCCCCTTATCGCCCAGTGGGAACGTGGCGACGACGGCGGTCCCTGACTCTGGCCGGCTTTCCATTCGGACCGATCCACCCTGGACGCCGCAGTAGTCTGCCATCGAATGGAGGCCAAATCCAGGCGGCGCGGCATCCACGGCGAAACCCTCGCCGTCGTCCTGGACGGTTACGAGAATCGCGTTGTGATCGGTGGGTTCGATGGTCACTCGCGCGCTCACGGCGTTGGCGTGCTTCTGGACGTTGTTGAGTGCCTCTTCGACGACGCGATAGATCGCCTGGCCCGCGAGGAAGCTCAACCGTTCACACGCCAGGTCGACGGCCGGTAGACCGATAGCTCCAGCGCGGAAATGGGAATGCCCGCTCGTCGACACCGCGCCCGCCGGTTTGACACCGGCCGTCGGCCCGCCTACGATGCGAATTGCGCGGACGGAGCCATCCGGGTTCGGACCGCGGTTAGTCCAGGAGGGTGATGATGGCGACGGCGATGACCCCCAAAAAGGCCTGGGAAGCGATGGGCAAGATCCCGCACCTGAAGCGGGTGCGAGAGGGCGACCTGGCGCCGGGACCCTGGTTCTATGCCGAGCCCGACGACGGCTCCGGCCTCTGGGGGCAGTGGGGGATCAAGGCGGAGCCCAGCCGGCGCGGCCTGACGCTGCTCGACTTGATGCGGGCGGGCGACGAGCCGCCGCCGGAGCACGGCTTTGCCACGGGCCAGGTCCGGGGCGCCGGGATGGACTCCGAGATGGGACTGACGCAGGTCCAGTACGTCGCCAACCATCAGTATCAGGTCTGGTCCGACAACGTCATGGCGCTGTACGAAGAGAGCGTCTCCCGCCAGTGGTCCGCGACGAAAGACATCCCGTGGGAGACCCTGACGCCGTTGCCCCACGACATGGAGAAGGCCCTCTGCCACATCTGCACCTTCCTCACCCGGGTCGAGTTCGGCGCCGCGGACCGGCTCGGGGTTTGGCTGCCTCGCATCGGCTACGCCTATCACGAGGTCAAGATGTTCCTGGGCACCCAGATCATGGACGAGACGCGCCACATGGACGTGTTTCGCAAACGGGCTCTGGCCAACGGTGGCGGCTTGGGCTGCACCTTTAGCACCGCGACCGCTCTGGAGGCCACCGACACGCCCATCGCCCTCGACTTGAAAGCGATCTTCAGCGACTTCAACACCACCTCCTTTTTGATCCAGGTCGTCGGCGAGGGCATGGTGCTGGACATCTTCCGGTTCTCCGAGTTTCTGGGCCAGACCGAGGTGGACAAGATCATCTTCCAGCGGGTGATGCAGGACGAGGCCCGCCACGTCTCCTTCGGCACCATGCGCTTGAAATATTTTCTGGAGCACTGCCCAGACCGCGAGGAAGAGATCGGGAAATTGCACAACGCGGCCGACGCGCTGGAGATGAACCAGACGGTATACCTCCTGCTGAACCCGCACCTGCTGCAAGCCAGCGCGATCCTGGCCGGAGGCGGCGTGACCGGCATGGACAAAGGCTACGAAGCCTATCGGCAGCTCTATGTTCAGGTGCGCGAGGCCTACCTGCGCCGCTGCGAGATCGCTGGCTTTCCTCGGCGCGACCGTTGCGTCATGCCGCCGGACCCCCCGTTCTAGCGGTCCCACCGGGAGTCAGCGCCCTGTCGCGCCGGTGATCGCTCCCGATGCGCGCCCCGTGACCCTCTAGGCCAGCGGCGGCCCGTATCTCTCTACGCTAGCGGCGGATTCCGCCGCAGCGCGGGCTTGATACGCCGGACCTGAGCGCGGGCCGTGGCGACATCCTCCCTCGTCGGGCTCGCCGGACTGTACGCCGCGGCATCGACGGCAGCCCTCACAGGCGCGAGGACCGTTTCGAGGTCGGGCGCCAGCCTGGCCACCCGCGCGAAGTACGCCGCGAACGTCTCCGCTGGCCCCCTTGGGGGAATCCGCCTGGCGCGGAGCGTCGCCTCCAGACTCCGGTATGCGGCCATGATCTGCCGGCGCTCCCTGCCCGCGAGGCCCGTGTATCGAGGCGGCCGCAGCCGTCGCGACTGGCGGCGGCGAATGGCCAGCGACCATGCGAGGAGCGCGGTGGACGTGACGCCGAGCAAGATCGACGCCGTGAGCAACAGATCGTCGGTGAGCACGTCGAACGCCGAGCCGATGCCATCGCTGATCGTATCGCCCGCCTGCCATTGGAAGATTTCGTTGACGACCCTCGCCGAGAGGCCGGACTGCTCGACCTCCACCGGCAGGTCCTGCCGCGGACTGGGATCGAACGGCACCCAACCGAAGCCGGGGAAGCGGACCTCCGCCCAAGCGTGGGCGTCGCTGCGGCGCACGATGTAGGCGCCGGACAGGGGGTCGAACCCGCCGGGCAGGTAGCCGGAGGCGACCCTGGCGTCGAGGCCGGCGGCCCGGGCCAGCAAGGCTGCGGCCGAGGCGAAGTCGACGCTGCCGCCGGCGCCATCGCCCTCGAACAAGAAGGCCTCCGGCGAGACCGGCCGCGCCTGGCCCTCATCGCTGGGCGCAAAGCTGTAGTTGTCCCTCAGATACTGCGTGATCGCGAGAGCGCGGTCGAAAAGGTTGTCGGAGTCCGCGACGATCTCCTCGGCCAGGTCCCGCACCGCCGTGGGGATTCTCGGGTCCCGGCTCATCCGGGCACTGCGCGCCCCGACGGAGCCCCGGAGAAGGTTGGCTTCGAAGGGCAGCCGCTGCGAGACCCCGCGATAGACCGTGCGCGCTTCCAGGGCCAGGCCATCGCCCTTCCGCCCGACGAGTCCCCAGTCCAGGGGCGTGTAGGCGAGCAAGGGACGAGGCTGCGCCTCGACGACGTAATAGGTCTGGGTGTACCGGCCTGAAAGGCCCCGGGCCACGCTCGGCTCCAGCGCGACGTTGCCGTCGGGCGCCCACACCTCGCCGTCGAAGATGCTGAACGTCTGTCCTCTCCAGTAGCTGGCGACGGGGCTCCGCACTCGCAAGACAGCCTGGTTCCGTTCCTCGGCAAGCTCGCCCGTGGGCGTGGGCGCTTCCCCAGTCGCGGCCTCTGCTCCTGCGAGGTCGACGGCAGCTCCGCCGAGGTCCGTTGCCTCGCCGGCGGGTGACGCTTGAGACGCCGTTCCACCCACCGAAACGGCAATCGATGCCGAGGGCTGCTCTTCGCTGAGATCGAGTTCGATCGGGCCGGTCGCCGATGCCGGCGCTCCCTCTCCGGCGGCCGGCGCCCCTGCCGCGAGTGTTTCGCCTTGGGCCGGCGGCGGTTGCGCGTCGCCGGTCGATGGGGGCCCTTGCGGGGGCTGCGGTGATGGAGTATCCGCGGGCGCCGCCGGACCATCCGCGGACGCCGGCCGGTCGATCTCACCGGTGAAGGGCAAGATCGCCGCCGTTGCGTCGGCGCCCGCGCTGGCCCGAAGCGTCCCCCAGGGAAGCACCAGAAACAGACCGATGCCGATTCCCAGAATCGCGCCGCCCCAGCCGGCCCAGGAAAGCGCCTTCGTTAGGGGCGGCCAGGACGCCCGGGCCAGCGTCCCCTCCACCGCATCCTTGAACGACGTCGTCGCCAGGAACACCAGCAGCAGCACGAAGAAGCCGGCTATGAACAGCAGAAACTCCTGGCCGAACGCGAGCTGGCTGGCCAGGAACAGGACCGTGGCGCTGATCAGGAAATTGGTGTACAGACCGCCTCTGGTCCGCAGGTCGAAGCTGGCGATCGCCTGGACGAACACCAGGTACTGGGCCGCCGGAAGCCAGTTGCCGGCCCACGCCGAGGGGAGCTGGAGGGCCATCAGCGCCGAGAGGCCGAGCACCGTCAGCACCACCGTCCATCGCACCACGGTCATCTTCCGGTTCCGCGTCCGCCAGCTAATCCAGTGGCCCAACGTGGCGATCAGCGGCCCACCGGCCCATACCCAGATGGGGGCGCCAACTGCCCCCAGCGACAGGCCGGACCACCAGGTGACCGCCAGAGCGATTAGCCGCAAGGCCGCCGAGTGCTCCGGGCGTTCGCGGGTAAGAGCCTTGAATCGCTCCCTCATGCGGCGGCCCTCTGGCGCTCCTCGGCGCGGCGGGCGGGAGCCGGCAGGGGATGGGTAAATCGGCTGATGGAAGCACCGGTCCGGGCAATCGAGGCGGCGGCGTCCTCGGCCGGTGCGTCGGCGGCCTCGAGCAGGAGGACCGTCAGGTTGCCGAATCGTCGAGCGGCGTCGCTCAAGCTGGCAAGGCCGCTCTTATCGCCGGACCAGACGACCACGATGACGGCGGCGTCCGGCGAGGCCGTGTTCAGCGCTTCGGCCAGGGGAGCAATCGTGTCGCCGGAGGCCAGCGCCAGGCGCCGCATCAGCGCCGGCCTGTCGAGCTCCAACGCCTGAACGCCGTCCTGAAACATCACGGGATCGCCCTGCCGCGCCCAGCGGTCGGCCGCGCCGGCGGCGAGACGCATCAGGTCATCCAGCACGAGGCCGTCGTCCACCGCCGCGCTCACCGTCAAGACCGGCCTTTTCGTAGCCGTGGTGACGTACGACCGCGTCATGAGCCGGCCGGTCCGGGCAAAATTCCGCCAGTGGATGTCCCGCGCCAGGTCGCCGGGGACGTAGGGACGAGAGCCCGACATCTCCTCGCTCCACCTGGCCGGGGTCTGGCGCGAGACCGGGCCGGCGGTGACCTGTTGGGCCTCGCGGGGCCGCAGCTCATGCGGCGCGGGGTAGACCAGGAGGGCGGCGGCTTGAGCAACGCGCCGACGCCGGCGAAAGACACCGAAGGGGGCGTTGGTCTCGATGCTCACATCGGGCACGGCGTGCAGCCCTCGGCGGGCCAGCGCGACCGGCGCTTCGACGACCACGCGCCCGCGTGGCGCGACGAACGGAACGTAGACCTTCAAATCTTGGTGAGGCCGGCCGGCAACCAGCATCTGGCCGCGCACCACCAGCCCGAACCGGGGCCAGGGCCAGGGGTTTCGCAGCTCGATAACGAACTTGGCCTCGTCGCCCTGCACCGGGCCGGGTCTCGCGCCGCTGCGATGCGTCAGCCGGTAGCTCACCTGGAGTCCCGTGACCGACAGGGAGGGCAGCGCGAGGGAGAGGACCACGACCGCCCATATGAGAGCGTCGGCCAGCTGAATCCAGCCGGTGCGGGTCAGGTCGGCCAGGGCGAAGAGGACGCCTCCGGCGACGATGAGGGCCACGGCACGCCAGGTCATCCACGGGCTCCGTTTAGACCGGGACGGGGACGCTGCCCAGCGCTTCCTGCACGACGGCCTCGGCGTGGGCAGGGTCTTGACCATCGACGGTGATACGGTGAGCCAGCACGCTGGTCGCCACGGCGTGCACGTCGCTGGGAGTGACGTAGTCGCGCGCCTGATACGCGGCCCAAGCCTGGGAGGCCCGTTGCAGCAGGACGGTCCCCCTTGGGCTCACCCCACGGCGGACGTCTTCGTGGGCGCGAACGAACCTGGCGAGACGGATCAGATATTCCTTCACCGGCGTCGTCACCTGGACCTGCCGCACGCACGCCTGCATGGCCAGCACGGCGGCGCAGGTCAAGACCGATTCGACCTCGGCCTGGCGGTGTTCGGACCGCAGCAGGATCTCCATCTCATCGTCCGGCGAAGGCATGCCGATGCTGATCCGGACCAGAAAACGGTCCAGCTCGGTCTCGGGAAGGGGGAACGTGCCGCTGCTGTCCAGAGGATTCTGGGTGGCGATGACCATGAAGGGCGGGGGCAAAGCGCGCGAGGTGCCGTCGATGGTCACCTGACCCTCGGCCATCGCTTCGAGCAAGGCAGACTGGGTCCTGGGGTTGGTGCGGTTCAGCTCGTCGGCCAGAAGAACGTTGGTGAAGATGGGGCCGGGCATGAAATCGAACCGGCCGGTCTGCGGATTGAAGACGCTGCTGCCCGTGATGTCCGAAGGGAGCAGGTCGGGCGTGAACTGCACGCGGGTGAACGTGCCGTCGATCGATTGGGCGATGGTCTTGGCCAGCAGCGTCTTGCCGACGCCGGGCCGGTCCTCCACCAGGACGTGGCCGTCGGCGAAGAGCCCAAGCAGCGCCAGATGCACCGTCCGCTGCGAGGCCACCACCACCTTCGAGATGTTGGCCTCCAGCGCCTGGAATCGCTGCTGGAAACCGGCGGCGTCCATCGTGGCGTCGTCCGCGTCCACCATTGCGAAAAGCTGTGTCATGGCCGTCCTGGCATTCGGACGCCGTCGGAACGACGGCGGTTGCTGATTACCATGCGTATGCCAACAGAATACCAGGTTCACCGTTGGACTCGAAGGGGGGCCTTCCCCCAACTCTGTTTCGATGCCCTATCACACGCCGCGCCGGTTCGGCTCCCAGATGTACTTGTGGATTTGAATCGACAGCCGAGCCTGGGGCGCCTCGTTCTTGGTCCACTCCGCCAGATCGGCGGTGTCGAGCTGCTCGAAGGCGGGAGCGAACAGGACGTGGCACCGGGGCCGGTGCTCGGCCAGCACGCCCAGGGCGAAGTCGAAGTCCGCGCGGCTTGCGACGACGAATTTCAGCTGGTCCTGGGGCCGGAGTCCGGCGATCTCCCCGTACTTGTTGATGCGTTCCATGGAGGAGTCGGGACACTTCACGTCCATGACCCAGCAGTCGATCGGCGCGTCGGTGGGAAGGCGGTGTCCTCCGGCGGTCTCCACCTCGATCCAGTAGCCCCGCTCCTTGAGCGCGGCGGCCAGCGCCAGGAAATCGCGCAGGTGGGCCAGCGGTTCGCCCCCGGTGATGCAGGCGTGCCGGGCGGGCCACCGGGCGACGGTATCCAGCACCGCGTCCAGCGGCATCTCATCGCCGCCGCCGAAGTCCCACGTGTACTGGGAGTCACACCAAACGCACCGGAACGGACAGCCCTGGAACCGAATGAAGACCATCGGCACGCCGGTATAGACGCCCTCGCCCTGAATGGAATAAAAAATTTCGCTGATCTTCACCCGCGTCCCTCCGAGGCCAGGATAGCCCCGGCCACGGCAAGGGTCAACGGGAGCGGATGCCGCCGCCGGCCCGCGGTTGACACCCCTGCCTCGGAGTGATAGCGTCCGTCGGGAGACGCCATGGCCCACGACCTGCTGATCAAGAACGCGCGCATCGTCGACGGCACTGGATCCCCGTCAATACAGGGCTCCGTGGCGGTCGACGGCGGCCGTATCGTCGAGGTCGGCGAGGCCGATGGGCTGGCCGATCGGGTCATCGACGCCCAGGGCATGGTAGTGTCGCCGGGATTCGTGGACCTCCATACCCATTACGACGCCCAGGTGACCTGGGACCCCCTCTGCACCCCGTCCTGCTACCACGGCGTCACCACGGTGCTGATGAGCAACTGCGGCTACGCCATGGCCCCGGTCCGGCCCGAGGACCGGGACTACACCATGGGCATGTTCAGCAGCGTCGAGGGCGTCTCCAAGCACACCTTGGTCACCGGGCTGCCGTGGGAGTGGGAGACGCTGCAGGAGTACCTCGGCTGGCTGCGAGACCGCGGGCTGGGGATCAACGTCGCCGCCCAGGTGGGCCATTCCGCGGTGCGGCGGTACGTGATCGGCCCCGAAGCCCACGAGCGCGAAGCGACGCCTCATGAAGTCCAGGAGATGAGGCGCCTGGTCCGCGAGGGGATGAATGCGGGCGCCATGGGCTTCACCACGTCCCGCGTCGCGCACCAGAAAGGCGAGTTCGGCGAGCCGATTCCGTCGTTCATGGCCAGCGAGGACGAGCTCTTCTCCCTGGCAGCCGTCCTCAAGGAGCTTGAACGGGGCATCATCGGCATCAACCCTCGGACCAAGATTCTGGACTTCAAGCAAGAGGACCGGGACCAGCTCTTCCGCCTGGCCACCTCCACCGGCCGGATGGTCCACTGGAACGAGTTCAACCAGCGCTGGGAGTACCCCGACCAGTGGCGCAGCCTTCTGGACTTCATGGAGAACGCCCACCGCCACGGCGCGAGCATCTACGCGGTGATGCGCTGTCAGCGCATGAACGCGCACTTCAATCTCAGAGACACGAAGCGATTCGCCGGCTCGGCGGTCTGGCGCGAGTTCACCGCCCAGCCCCACGACGAGAAGCTACGGCGGCTGGCCGACTCGGACAAGCGCAGCGTCCTGGCCCAAGAGGTCACCGCGGCCCTTTCCCGGGGCATGGCGCGCGTCCAAATGATGGGCGTCGCCGTCGCGTCGCTCGAGAAGAACCGCCCGTTGGAAGGCCTACTTTTCGTAGACGTGGCCCGCGAGCGGGGCGTCGACCCTATCCAGCTGTTCCTGGACATCGCGCTGGAAGAGAAGCTTCAAACCGAGTTCGCGTTCTACGGCGTGATGAACGGCGACGACCAGGCGGTGGAGGCCATGCTCAAGAGTCCGGCCACCATCACGGGTATCTCCGATGCCGGAGCTCACCTCCACAGCGAGTGCGGCGTGGACTACCCGACGTTCTTTCTCAGCCGGTGGGTCCGCGAACGGGGTGTGTTCTCCCTGGAAGAAGGCGTGCGGACGTTGACGTCCGTGCCGGCGGAGCTGGCCGGATTCGCCGATCGAGGCGTCCTCAAGCCCGGCGCCGCCGCGGACCTGTGCCTGTTCGACCCCGACACCATCGCACCGGAGCGCCTGGAGATCTGGCACGACCTGCCCGGCGGCGAGTCGCGTCACGTCAAGCGGGCCCGCGGCATCGAGGCGGTCGTCGTCAACGGCCAGGTCATCCTCGAAAGCGGCGAAGCCACGGGGGCGCTGCCCGGCCGGGTCCTGACCGGCTAACCTTCGATGGCCTCGCAGGCCGCGCCTGGCCAACGCCTCCAGGTCGGTGTCGCCTTACCGAACCTGGGTTTCGGCATGGACCCGTCCCGCCCCGACCTCCACCGGGAATTGGTCCTGGCCGTCGCCGAGCAGGCCGAAGCGCTGGGTTTCGATTCCGTGTGGGTCGGCGACCATCTCGCCCTGCCGAAGCATCCCCAGCGGCCCTATCCCTATTCGCAGGACCCCAACTTCATTCCCAGCGACAGTCCTCTTTTGGACCCCATCGCCACTATCGCCGTCGTTGCCGGACGCACCCGCCGGGTCAAGCTGGGCTTCGGCGTCCTGGTCGCGCCCTACCGGCATCCGTTGGTCGCCGCCAAGCTGCTCTCCACCATCGACGTCCTGTCGGAAGGCCGTCTGATTCTCGGCGTCGGCGTCGGTTGGATGCCCGAGGAGTTCGCCGCGACCCAAGCCGACTTCGACCGGCGTGGCGCGGTGACCGACGAATGGGTCCGATTCGTGCGGGAGGCGTGGAGCGCCGACTACCCCGAGTTCCAAGGCGAGTTCTATCGAATTTCCGGGATGTCCGTGCTCCCCAAACCAGTCCAGAGCCGGGTCCCAATCTGGATCGGCGGCAACACGAACGCCGCGTTGCGCCGCGCGGTGGCCCTGGGCGACGGATGGGACGCGCTTCACGCGCTGCCCGACGCCCTGGCGCCTCGCCTCGACGAGCTGTGGCGTCTGTACGACCTGGCTGGACGGCGACGCGAGGAGATGACGGTGTGCGTGCGGGGTGGGCCCCTGAGCCTCAAGGAGCGGCCCGACACGGACCCCGGCCGGCAGCCGCTATCGGGCACGCCGGACCAGGTGACCGAGACGTTGCGAGCGTATCGCGACCTCGGCGTGGGCCACGTCGTCATCGGCACCGACCGCCGTGACCGCCGGGGGGCGCTGGGCTCGATGGAGCGCTTCGCCCGCGAAATCATGCCCGCGATTCGGTGACCGGGTAGGGTAAGATAGCAGCGCCCGGTCCCGCAACGATCGGCATAGGAGACCTTTCCATGCGCCCCAACAAGATCAAGGCCCTGTGGAACGAAGGAAAACCGGCGGCCTCTGCCTGGCTCAGCATCCCCGATCTCTACGTCGCCGAGATGGTGTCGCAGGCGGGGTTCGATGCCATCGTGTTGGACATGCAGCACGGGATGGGGATCGGGCCGGATAGGGCCGCCGCTTGGCTTCAGGCCGTCAGCGCAGGCGACAGCACGCCGATTGTCCGCGTGCCGTGGAACGAGCCCGCCTACGCTCAGTGGGTGCTGGACGCTGGGGCCTACGGCGTTATCGTGCCGTTGGTGAACGATCGCGACGAGGCCACGAAGGCTGGGCTGGCCTGCCGCTACCCGCCGCTGGGCTACCGGAGCGTTGGGCCCAACCGGGCGCGGCTGTACGGCGGCGCCGACTACCTCGAGCGCGCCAACGACGAGATCGTCTGTCTGGTCATGGTCGAAGACATTCGGACGGTGGACCGGATCGAAGAGTTGGCGGAGGCGCCGGGAATCGACGGCTTCTATATCGGGCCGGCGGACCTGGCCCTGTCGATGGGCATCCCGCCGTTCCGATACGCCCAGGACGAGGGGCATGCCGAGGCCTGTCAGCGGGTGCTGGATGCCGCCGCCGCCCGGGGCCTGGTTGCCGGGGTGCATTGCGCCAGCGCCGAGGAGGCCAACCGGCGCTTCCAGCAGGGGTTTCGGTTCTGTCCGGCGGTCAGCGACGTCGGCGCGCTCCGGGTAGGCCTCGCCGACGCCCTTCGGACCATCGGCGAGGCCCGGTAACCGGTCGACACAAACGCCCGAACCAACCCGTCCTCCAACTGTTTCGGATATTCCCGCTTGCATTTCTTGATCGATTCCTGGCAATATAAGGGCGAATCACGGTGGCTGGCAGGCCGCTGGCCGTCGTATCCTTTTTGCCTATGCGAATCCTTTGGAGAATCCTCGGCTTTCTCAAGCCGCACAAAAAACTCGTCCTAGCAGCCTACGTCAGCCTGATAGGATCATCCCTGCTTTACCTGGCGTTGCCACGCCTGGTGGGCGAGTCGATCGACCAAGTGCTGGACGAGGGTGATTTCAGCTTCCTGGTCTATGCCGGCGCGGCCATCGTGGGGCTCACCCTCATTCGTGCCGTCTTCGCATACTTTGAAAGCTACCTGCGCGAGGCCCTGTCGCAGCTGGTCGCCTACGGCATCCGCAACGCCATGTACGACCACCTCCAGCGGATGAGCTTCGCCTACCACGATAAGCAGCAGACCGGACAATTGATGGCCCGCGCCACCGCCGACGTGGAGAATATCCGCTGGTTTGTCAGCCTTGCCGTGGTTCGCATGTCGTATCTCATCTTCCTGGTGGGCGGCGTCGCCACCGTGATGCTGTTGACGAACTGGGCTCTGGCGCTGGTCACGATGGCGTTTATTCCCGTGCTGATCCTGCGCGGCGCGATCATCGGCCGGCGCCTGCGGGTGGTCTGGCTGCGGGCGCAAGAGCGCACCGGGGAGCTGACGACGATCCTCCAGGAAAGCCTCTCGGGCATCAAGGTGGTCAAGGCGTTCGACCGCCAGGTCCACGAAGGCCGGAAGTTCTCCGGCAAGGCCGCCCAGCTCGCCGATGAGCACCTCCGGGTGGCCCGGATTCAGGCCAGCAACATGCCGATGATGAACTTCCTGTTCACCGCGGTAACCGGCCTGGTCCTATGGTTCGGAGGCCGCGAGGCGATCGCAGGACGGCTCTCTCCCGGCGAGCTGACCCAGTTCATCCTCTACCTGGCGATGCTCCAGATGCCGGTTCGCATGATCGGCTTTATGATCAATCTGGCGTCCAGGGCCGTCTCTTCAGGCCAGCGGATCTTCGAGATTCTGGACGCCGACTCGCCGGTCAAGGAAAAGGCCGGCGCGGTCGCCCTCGATGGGATTCGGGGTCACGTGGTGCTGGACCATGTCTCGTTCCGGTACGACGCGGCCTCCGACGTCCTCATCGACATCTCGGTCGAGGTCCAACCGGGGCAGGTCGTCGCATTGTTGGGGGCCACCGGCAGCGGCAAGAGCACCATCGTCCACCTGCTGCCGCGGTTCTACGACGTGACCGGTGGGCGGGTGCTGATCGACGGCATCGACGTGCGCGATCTCACCCTCGAGTCGCTGCGGAATAACGTGGGCATCGTCCAGCAGGACGTCTTCCTGTTCTCGGCCACGATCCGAGACAACATCGCCTACGGGGCGATAAACGCCACCGACGAGCAGGTGGAGTGGGCGGCCAAGGTGGCGCGCATGCATGACTTCATCATGGGCATGCCCCAGGGCTATCAGACGTGGGTCGGCGAGCGGGGCATCACCCTCTCCGGGGGCCAGAGGCAGCGGGTGGCCATCGCCAGGACGCTGCTGCGAGACCCACGCATCCTGATTCTGGACGACTCCACCTCCAGCGTCGACACGCGCACCGAGTTCCAGATCCGCCAGGCCCTGGAAGAGCTGATGAAGAGCCGCACGACTTTCGTTATCGCCCAGCGGTTGTCCACCGTCAAGAACGCCGACCTGATTCTCGTGTTGGAGAACGGCCGGATCGCGCAGCGCGGCACGCATGAGGAGCTCCTGGCGCAGGGTGGGCTGTATCGAGAGATTTACGAGCTGCAGCTTCGGCCCCAGGAAGAAGCGAGCCAGGCAGCGGCCGCAGGGGAGGCGGCGTCATGATGCGCGGCGGCGGCATGGGCGGCCACGGCGGCGGCATGGGCCGCATGGCCTACCGCGGCATGGACGGCCGGTTGGGCGAGTTCCAGGACGAGGAGCTGGGCAAGCCATACGACCACCGGGTCGTGATGCGGCTGTTCAGATACATCGGGCCATATAAAGGCCGGGCCATCGCCACGGCCATCGCCGTCATCGTCTACACCGGCACCGTCGTCGCGATTCCCTGGCTCGTCCGGATGGGCATCGACGCCATCGGCGATGGAGACACCGGCCGGCTGGATACCATCGCCATCGTTTTCGTCAGCGTTGCGCTCATCGGCTGGCTGAGCCAGTACATGCACATGATTCTGATGGCCCAGGTGAGCCAGGGCATCCTGTACACGTTGAGGACGCAGATGTTCCGGCACCTGCACCGCCTGTCGATGAGCTTCTACGACCGGAACGAAGTGGGCCGCGTCATGTCGCGAGTCCAAAACGACGTGCTGAACCTTCAGGAGTTCTTACAAACGGGCGTCCTGGGCTTCGCCGACCTCCTCACGCTGGTCGGCGTCGTCGCGGCCCTCTTCGTCATGGACGCGCAGATGGCCGCGTTGACCCTGGCCGTTGGTCCCGTGCTGATTCTGGCGCTGATTTTTTGGCAGCGCCGGGCACGCACCGCGTTCATCCGCGTCCGCCAAGCCATCGCCGTGGTCAACGCCGACCTTCAGGAGAACATCTCCGGCGTCCGAGTCGTGCAGAGCTTGAACCGCGAGGAGAAGAACCGCCAGGAGTTCGACTCCCTGAACGCCAACCACTTGAACGCCAATCTCACGGCCGGGCGCCTCTCGGCGGTCATCCTGCCGTTGGTCGAGATCCTCATGGCCGTCGCCATCGCGACGGTGGTGGTCTTTGGAGGCAATCGGGTGCTGGGCGGCAGCCTGGAGATCGGCATCCTGGTGGCCTTCGCCCTGTATATCCAACGGTTCTTCGATCCCATTCGTACGCTGACCATGCAATACACCGAGCTCCAGCGGGCGATGGCGTCGGGCGCGCGCATCTTCGAGTTGCTGGACACGCACGCTGAGGTCGTCGATGCCCCGGACGCCAGGGAGCTCCCGGCGATCAAGGGCGAGATTCGGTTCGAGGATGTCAGCCACAGCTACGTGGACGGCGTCGAGGTGCTGCACAACATCAATCTGCACATCAGGGCCGGTGAAACCGTCGCCCTGGTCGGCGAGACCGGCGCGGGCAAGACCACCATCACCGCCTTGATCGCGCGACTGTACGACGTCTCCTCCGGCCGGGTCACGCTCGACGGTTACGACGTCAAAGAAGTGACGCAGGTCTCACTGGCAAGGCGCATCGGCATGGTGCTGCAAGAGCCGTTTCTTTTCTCGGAAACGGTGAGGGAGAACATCCGCTACGGACGGTTGGACGCCACGGACGAGGAGGTGGAGCAAGCGGCTCGTGTCGTCGGCTCTCACGACTTCATCATGCGCTTGCGCGACGGCTACGGCACGGTGCTGGACGAGCGGGGCGGCAATCTCAGCATGGGCCAGCGGCAGCTCGTCAGCTTCGCCAGGGCCGTCCTGGCCGACCCGTCGATCCTCATCCTGGACGAGGCGACCGCCAACATCGATACCCACACCGAGGTCTTGATCCAGCAGGCGCTGAAGCAGATCCTTCACGGAAGGACCTCGGTCGTCATCGCCCACCGCCTCTCCACGATCCGCGACGCCGACCGCATCGTGGTGCTGGACGAGGGCCGCATTGTGGAGGAGGGCAGCCATCAGGAGCTGCTGGCCCTCGGCGGCGCCTACCACCGCCTGTACACCATGAACTACCAGCTCGAGGAGCAGTCGCCCGTCGGGTGACGACCCGGTAAAGGGGGGCGTGCCGTCGGGCGACGACCGCCGGGAGGCAAAGTCCGTGACCCAAGATCTCAAATCCGAGCGGGTGACGACGGCGGGGCCTGTCGAGGCCATCGAGGCCTATTTTGAGCGCGGGTGGACCGATGGCCTGCCCGTCATCCCGCCCACCCCCGAGCGAGTGGCCGAGTTTCTGGACGCTGCGAAGGTCCCGCCCGGCGACGTCATCGGCTCTATCCCCACGCGCGAGGTGGTGATCACCGCCGAGAAGGTGGCCGTGAACGCGGTCATGGCCGGCTGCCTCCCGGAATACATGCCCGTCGTCGTCGCCGCGGCGCGGGCCATGTGCGAGGAGCCCTTCAACCTCCACGCCAACTCCGGCACGCTCTCCGGCGCGGCGCAGCTGATCGTCATCAACGGGCCGGTGCGGCGGGAGCTGGAAGTCAACTGTCGCGACGGCGTCTTCGGCCCCGGTTTCCGCGCCAACGCCACCATCGGCCGGGCCCTACGGCTGGTGATCCGAAACGTGGCCCGCTCGACGCCTGGCTTCCTGGACCGGGCAGTCTTCTCCAACCCCGCTCGCTACACCTGGTGCTTCGGCGAGAACGAAGAGGAGAGTCCCTGGACGCCGCTGCACGTCGAGAGGGGCCTCCCGCTGGAGGCCGGCGCGGTGACGCTTTTCGCGGTGATGGACCCGGTGAAGGTGACCGGGCTCCACCCCCAGAGCCCCGAGGAGTTCCTGGGCCGGGCCGCGGCTCTGGTGCGGACCGTGTGGACCTACTCCCAGACCTCGAGCTTCGATCCGTGCCGCAGCCTCCTCGTCGTCGTGGGCGGCGACCATATGGACCTGCTGGCCCAGGCCGGGTGGAGCAAAGATGACATCCGGAGCTACCTGTACCCCAGGCTGACTGCGGCCGGCGACGGATACGAGTACCCATCCCCGATTGCCAGCCCTGATAATATCCTTATCGTAGCTGCCGGAGGGCGGGCCATGGCCCAGAGCTGGTTCATGGTCCCCTTCCCCAGCCACTGTCCGGTGACCCGCGAGATCGAATAGCGCAGGCTTATCCTGGATACCGCCGAAGGGAGATCGAGATGAGCGAACGGGAAGAGCGGCAGTACGTCACCCTTGACCCGACGGCCGGGCCGCTGCGAGGACAGGACCCGCGTCCCATGGCGAAGCGTCCGGCCACGCTGGACGGCGCCGTGTTGGGCTTGCTGGCCAACGGCAAGGGCAATAGCCAGGAGCTCCTGGACGCCGTCTTCGAACAGCTGGGCGAGTCGTACGAGCTGGGCGGCGCTCTGCGATTCCGCAAGCTGAGCGTCTCGGTGCCGCCCCGGAAGGAGGACTTCCAGCAGATGGTGGAGGGCGCCACCGCCGTCATCACCGCCATCGGCGATTGAGGCTCGTGCAGCTCGCGCAGTATGCGCGACGCGATCGAGCTGGAGTGGGAAGGCATTCCGACGGTGGCCATCATCGCCGAGCCGCTAGTTGGCTCCGCCGAGGCCATGAAGCGCGTCAGCGGCGTGCCCGATTACGAGTACGTGGTGGTCCCCCATCCCACCGGCGGCCTGGACCGGGACCAGCTGAGGCAGCGCGCGCGGGCGATCGCACCGCGCCTGTTGGAGCTGCTGACAACGGGAGGCCGCCCCGGAGATCGATAAACGCGCAGCGGAGGATACCGTGAGCCGCTACACCGTCATATCGGCGGACACGCACCTGGAGATCTCGCCCGAGCAGTGGACCGGGCGCCTGCCGGCCTCGCTCCGGGACCGCGGGCCCCGCGTCGTCAAGCTGACCGCCGACGACCTGCCGCCTGGGCTGCCCGTCATGGGAGAGGGCTGGATCGTCGAGGGCATCGATAAGGCGGTGCCGCTGGGCATGAACCTGGCGGCGGGGAAGACGCCCGGCGAGAGGCGGACCTACGGCTGGTACTACCGCGAGAACCACGCCGGCGCCGGAGATGCGGCCCAACGGTTGCGGGAGATGGACCGGGACGGCGTCGACGCCGAGATCGAGTACGCCGCGATCGCCGGGCCCGGGTTTCTCGGCCGGATCGAGGACCGCGAGCTCTACATGGCGTGCATCGAGGCCTATAACGATTATTTGGGCAAGGAGTTCTGCGCCCAGGACCCGGACCGGCTCTGGGGCCTGGCTCAGGTGCCCCTATCGGGGATCGAAGACGCCATGGCCGAGCTGCGCCGGACCCAGGACCACCCCGGCATCAAAGGCTGGCAGCTCGGCGCGTGGCCCAGCGGCGAGGGCTACCCGTCGGAGGCCGACGACCCCTTTTGGGAGCTGGCGTTGAAGCTGGGCGCGCCCCTCACGGGCCACGTCACGTTCAGCGGCGACGCCGCCGCCGAGCCCCGGCGCAGCGGCCAGATACTCGCAGGCACCGGCGCCCCCCTCCACTCCGTCATGGCCTCGGGCTGCCCCCGTCCGGCCTACACCGCCTGCCAGATGATGGTCCACGGGGTGTTCGACCGGTTCCCCGGCCTGCGATTCCATTTCGCCGAGACCGGCGCCGGGTGGGTCCCCTACTTCCTGGAGCAGAGCGACCTCGTCTACGAGCGGTTCGGCCCGGCCAAGGGCGTCCGGCTGAAGATGCTTCCCAGCGAATATTTCAAGCGGCACGTGCTGCTGGGGTTCCAGACCGACCACAACGCCGTGGCCCACCGGCACACCATTGGCCTGGAGAACCTGGCGTGGGGGAACGACTTCCCGCATTCCGCCGGCGACTGGCCGCATTCGCAGCGGATCATCGAGGACCAGTTTGCCGGCGTGCCCGACGACGAGCGTCGCATGATGCTCTGCGACAACGTGGCCCGGTTCTACCGCATGGCCTGAGTCAGAGGCGGCGGCCGGCGCGGGCTCATCGCCCCTTTTTGAACTCGTCCTTCCGCAGTCGCGTGAGGCGGAAGGACTGGATTTTCCACTCCCCGTTCTCCTTGACGTACTCCTCCTCGTAGTGGCCGTAGCCCTTCCAGCCGTGGCCGCCGTAGTCCACGAAGTCGAACATCGACCAGACGCCCTTGGCCGTCGTGGCGCCGGTGAACTCGATCTCGGGCATGTGTCCGTAGTGGACGGTCACCGCGTCTCGCACCACGCTCCTCACGTGCTCGACGATGGCCTGCCTACCGTGCTTCCAGTCGGCGGGGTCGGGAGAGGAGCAGCTCACCGCTTCCTCGGCGAACACCTGGGCAAAGCTGTCCCACTGCTTGGTGTCGAGAAAGCGAAAGTACTTCGCTTTGAGCTGTTTGATCGCTTCGAGGTCGTCGTGCCGCGTGGCGGGCATTTGGATAGCTCCTTTCGGAGGGGGTTGTTTAAGGCTGTCCGGCCATCGTATGCATAACCATCGGGGCATGTCGAGGGAAGAGGCCCGAGCACGCGATGCGGTTGTCGTAATGGCGCGGGCTGTTTAAGCGTCCGCACAAGCCTGTGGCGTATCGGGCCTGGGTGAGAGGCAGCGCTGTCTGGGCGTGGTGGATATGAGCCACCATATGAAACCGATTTAACCAAAAAAGCATGTAATGTTCACAAAGGGAGTAGGTCGGATCGGCCGATTGGTGCCGGGCCAGCTGGGCTTGACATTATAGTCGAATGGAAGGATTATCGTGAATTTTGACCCAGCAGGACAGAGGGTCGCTGAGACAACGCTATCGGCACGAGCCAGAGCCTTGACTGACCTGGAAGGCGTCGAGAGGATACGTCAGAAGGGAGGAAACTGATGGTGAACACGGCCCGGCGACGATCCCCGGCCGCCGATGTTAGTTGTTGGGCAGGGCGTACCTGGAGGAGGCTGTTGTGGTAGAACCCAACGGCAGAACGGAAGACGCTAGTGAGGCGGTGAACGTCCTGAGCCAGGCAGTTCACCGCGTGTTCGACCGCGCTCAGGTGATGATGCACATTATCGATCGCAACGCAGTGCTGGTCAGCGTCAACCGACGCTGGACCCAGAGGCTGGGATACAAAGAAGAAGAAGTTTTAGGCAAGAAATCGACAGAGTTCTTGACGGAGGAGTCAAAGGTACGCGCTGTTGCAGACACGCTGCCGCTGTTCTGGCGTACCGGATCGGCGCGCAGCGTCGGGTACCGGATGGTGAGGAAAGACGGGGGGATTCTGGACATTGAGCTTGATGCGGAAGTCGGTATCCTACCCGGAGGGAAGCGATGCGCCTATGCTGCTCTCCGCGACGTTGGGGACCTGGAGCAGTGGGAAGCGGCGCGGGTGACGCTTAAGGCGCTTAAAGAGCTGACCAACGTGCAATCGAGGATCGGCGGCGCATTGCTCGATGGGGAGCACGATTGGCGCATCCCGTCCGTGGACCATGTGCCGGACGTTGGGCCGTCGGGAGAGTTCCTGGGCTCGATCATGGAGCTGGTTGGCGACATCGCCTCGAGTTTGAGGCCCCTGCCTCGGGTGCAAGAGGAGCACCTGACGGCGATGATCGAG
>JACZVV010000047.1 GCA_022572465.1 Chloroflexota bacterium | reverse complement strand
ATGGCGTGCGCCGGCCTCCCGCGGGCGCCCTTGGCGCGCCTCCTGCGCGATCCGCGCGCCGTCGCGGCGCGTTGAACCGGACAGCTCCTCGACCAGCCGGGCCATTGCGTTGGCCATCGCCGTCATGCTGGGCCGGACTCGGCCGATGGCTCGCGCCGATCCGACAAGATTCGCGGAGAGTTCCGCGGGACCGGCCCCGTGCTCGCACGCCGACCGCACGACGGTTTCCCGCGCGGCATCGGCCAGCTCGCTGGCCCCCGAATGCCGGTCACGACCGGCCTGGAGGAGGAAGTCGAGCACACCCGGGAAGACCGGCGGCGGGTAGACCTGCTCCAGGGCCGAACGAAGATTGGGCACCGTATCGAACCGGTCGAGGCTCGACGGCTTGATCCACCGGCTTTCCGTATGCTCCCAATCGAGCCGGACACGGTCGGGCCAGACCACCAGATACAGAAACGGGTGGACCACCCAGATACAGTCGCTGCCGGGATCGGGTGTCCGCACCGACCGGCCCTGGTTCAGCAAGACGACGTCCGATTCGATGAGGCCCGTCTCTTCGCGGATCTCGGTCATGGCCTGGCCCAGCGGCGGCGCCTCCTCGATATAGCCGCTGACGCCTGCCCAACGTCTGGGGAAGCTGCCGACGCGATCGCTCCGCCGCAGCAGCAGGACTTTCTCCTTCCCGGCGTCGCGGCGGAGCAGGAAGCTGGTGACCACGTGAACGGGTTTCATGGGCTATAATGAGGCCTCGGAAAAGCGCAGGCCCAGTATAGCAAACGGGCCCGCCGCGACTGAACGCGATGGAGGCCTCTCGTGGCGCGAGCGGAAGAGCGAATAGGCGAGCTGCTGACCGACCGCAAGCAGACCATCGTCACCGCCGAGTCCACCACCGGCGGCTACATCGGCCACCTGCTGAACAACGTCGCCGGCAGCTCTCGATACCATCCCGGCGGCGTCGTGGCCTACGCCTCCAAGCCCAAGATCGAGCTGTTGAAAG
Source organism: Chloroflexota bacterium (assembly GCA_022572465.1). Classification (GTDB taxonomy): domain Bacteria; phylum Chloroflexota; class Dehalococcoidia; order SHYB01; family SHYB01; genus JACZVV01. The sequence continues at coordinate 20,580 of JACZVV010000047.1, read as the reverse complement.
TGCCCGAGTCGATTATCAAAGGCGGCGGATCGGTCAGCGCTCAGTGCGCCCTGGCGATGGCCCAGGGGGTGCGGGCCCTCTTCGACGCCGACATCGGCGTCGCCGAGACGGGCATCGCCGGCCCTAGCGGCGGCAGCGCCGAGAAGCCTCGCGGCACCGTCTTCATCGCCATCTCCACCCGGGACGGCTACGAGCTGATCGAGCGCAACGTCTGGGACACGGACCGGATTGGATTCAAGGAGCGGACCGCCGAGGCGGTGCTGGCCCTGGTCGAACACTACCTGGACCGCCGCGCACCGTGAGCTAGCGCCAGCGTCCCTGACCGGCCAGGCCACCTGCTTATGAGGGCGCGGGCGCCCTACCGATCGGACAGACGGCGCTCGATCAGGGCTAAGGTCGTACCAATCACTGTCGGATCCAAGGGTCATTGTCGGATTCAAGGGTTCCATCTTGACACCCACGTCGTTGTCCATACCCTTCGAATCAATTGGTAAGATAGACAACGCCACGCCTTATCGCCCAGGGTGACGCCCCGAGACGTCGGGACGTCAGAACCGGCAGGAGCGCAAGCTGGAAGATCTGGCCATCGGACTCAGCCTCGGCGCCGCCATCGGACTCTCGTTGGGACTCATGGGCGCCGGCGGCTCGATTCTGGCCATCCCGGCCCTGGTGTATGCAGCGGGTCTATCGGCCCATGAGGCCGCCAGTACGGCGCTCATGGTGGTCGGCGGCGCCGCGCTTTTCGGGGCCGTGACTCGCCATCGAGCCGGGTGGGTCGATGCACGGACGGGACTTGCGCTCGGTGGTTTCGGGCTGCCCGGCGCTTTCGCCGGCGCTTGGCTGAATCAAGCAGCCGGCGAACGAACCATTCTGTTGATTCTCGCGGGCGTGATGGCAGCGGCCGCGGCCAGCATGTTTATCGGTGGCTTTGCTCGCACCGATGGACCAGACCGCCGCCCCGACGTGTCGGGGCCGGCGTGGTGGATAAAGATCGCAGCGTCTGGCGCCGGGCTGGGCGTGCTCACCGGCTTCCTCGGCGTCGGCGGCGGGTTTCTGGTCGTGCCGCTCCTCGCCTTGGCGCTGGGGTTTCCGATGCGTCTCGCCGTGGGAACTTCGCTCCTGGTGGTCTTCATCAACTCGACGGCGGGTCTGGCCGCCCATATCGGGTTGGGCGAGGTAAACCTCGGTGTAGGCCTGCCGTTGTTGGCCGGCGCTTTGTTGGGGTCGCTCGCCGGAGGCGCCTTGGGCTCACGCCTGGGCAACCTCCGGTATCAGCACGCGTTCGGAGCGTTGCTGATCGGCGTGACAGCGTTTATTCTATACGAGAACCTCGGGTCCTTGGCATAACGCATCCACTCGAAATGAGGCCGGCGGCGATGATCCTGAAGCAATACTACCTGGGCTGCCTGGCCCACGCGTCGTATCTTATCGGGGATACGCGGACCGGCGCGGCCGTCGTCGTCGACCCGCAGCGCGACATCGACCAGTACGTGGCCGACGCCGCCGAAGAGGGCCTGAAGATCCGGCACGTCTTCCTCACCCACTTCCACGCCGATTTTGTGGCGGGCCACCTGGAGCTGCGCGAACGTGTGGGCGCAAGGATCTGTCTCGGCGCGCGGGCGGAGGCCGAGTACGACTTCACGCCGTTCAGCGACGGCGACGACCTGGACATGGGAGCGGTGCGGCTCAGAATCCTGGAAACACCGGGCCACACCCCGGAAGGGATCAGCATCCTCGTCTTCGACCTCGACAAGGACGCTGCATCGCCCTACGCGGCTCTCACCGGCGATACGCTGTTCATCGGCGACGTGGGCCGGCCAGACCTGCTGGCTTCCGTCGGGATCGCCGCGGACGACCTCGCTGGAATGCTCTACGACTCCCTTCGAGAGAAGCTGCTTCCGCTTCCCGATCAGACCCTGGTCTACCCGTCCCACGGGGCCGGTTCCCTCTGCGGCAAGAACCTGAGCACCGATACCGTCTCGACCATCGGCGAGCAGCGGCGCCACAACTACGCCCTTCAGCCGATGAGCAAAGGAGAGTTCGTGGCCCTGGTGACCGCCGAGCAGCCCGAAGCTCCCGCCTACTTCGCCACCGCCGTGGCCCTGAACCGCAGCGAGCGGCCCACCCTGGAGCGCTCCCTCGAAAATGCGTTGCGGGGACTGTCGGTGGACGAGACCCTGGAGGCCCAGCGCCACGGAGCGCAGGTAGTCGACGTTCGCGTCCACGTCGACTACGCCGGCGCTCACCTGGCCGGCAGCATCAACATCGGCCTCGGGGGCGATTTCGCGCCCTGGGCCGGGAGCGTTCTGGACATGGAGCGGCCCATCGTCATCGTCGGCGATCCGGGCGCCGAGAAAGAGGCCGCGACGCGTCTGGGCCGCATCGGCTTCGACCGGGTCGCCGGATACCTCGAAGGCGGGATGCTGGCGCTGGACAGCCGCGCCGACCTGGTCCGGCGCACCGAGCGCATTACCCCATCGACCCTTGCCGAGCTGCTTGCGACCGCCCAGGCGCCGTTCGTGCTGGACGTGCGCAGGGAGGACGAACGCCGGAAGGCGAGGATCGCGGGGAGCCATTCTATCCCCTTGGGGCAGTTGGCCCGACGGATCGAGGAGACGCCGAGGGAACGAGACGTCGTGGTCCACTGCGCCGCCGGGTACCGCTCGTCGATCGCCGTCAGCATCCTCGAGCATCACGGCTACGACAGGGTGAGCGATCTGGTCGGTGGGCTCGACGCCTGGAAGGCATCGGGCCTGGCCACCGAGAGCTGACCAGCCGGCGCCAGGCGCCGTCAGCGCCCCTGCCACCGGCGCAGCATCTCCCGGTTGAGAGCGTTGAGCGCCTTCGGGCGGTTCAGCGTGACGCAGGCGGCGCGACCTTTTATTTCATACAGCATGGTGTCGGCCATGACCACCTATTGGAGTGCAACGGGAAAGGGAATGTCGAGATCAGCTACGGTCGGGGGCACAATCTACCGCGTTTCGATCACTAACGTACTGATCTCTTGACTTTTTCGAGCTGGTCCCGTGATCGCTTCGCGGCGAAATACAAATAGTCAACCTGTTGTCTAATATCGTCGACAAGGCGCTGCCGATCGGGTTGTCTGGTTGCAGGTATCAGCGACTTTAACCGCCGGGAAATGACACTTTTGGCACCCTTCCACGGAAGAGAATTGGCTTCCCACAAGATACCCTGAACCACTGCATAGTCCAATTTGTTCCTTTTCGAGATTTCGACAATCGAGTCCCCATCGCGTGCTCGCTGGATAATCCGGTTTTTTGTTCGCACAGGCAACGCCGCGATTCTGTCTTTGATCGTAACACTAGACATTGTCATTCCCCCCCCCTGCCAAAGTCCCAAACTAGCGTTCGAGCTCGCCGATCTCGCGCTCCAAGCGCTCCACCGCCAGGTAGTCCTCGTCGCACAGCTTGTAGCACCGCGTGATTTGCAGCTCGGAGAGGCGGCTCCCCTTCTCGCCGGAGAGCTTGGCCGCGGCGACCACGGCTTCAACATGGTACTTGTCCGGCAAGTGAGCGCCCAGCGCTTCCATCTCGGCGACCGCCTCGGCCGCCACCCCCGAATCGTTGCCGTCGACGGCGTACCGGAGCTTCCCCACCAGCTTCGCCAGCTCGGCCAGCTTGTCCCGGTCGTTCATCAGGCTATAGAGCACGTCGTCGACCCCGCCGCTGAGAGCCGCTGGTTCGGGACCCACGAGACCCGCCGGCATCGTGCCGATATAGGTCTCATAGGACCGGAGGTACGACTGGGCAGCCTCGGCGACCTGCCTCAGCACGCTATGAACGTCGCCGGACTGCATCGTGCCGAGAAAGACGATGTCGTCGTCGCGGGTTTCGGCCAGACGCTGCAAATACGCAAGGCTCTCGACCTTTTCCGGCACCGGCGGGAGCGGCACCGCCGAGATCGACTCCATGTCGGCCAACGAGATCTTGTCGGCGAACAAGGGCGGCATGTACTTGGCCAGGTCGATGGCGATGGGCGGCACGATGAGGTAGGTAGCGTAGATGTCGTCGGCCGAGAGGGCGTCCCGGTAGTAGGCCAGCGCATGGCCTCGGGGCCGGCTGCTCTCGCCGCGTTGGAAGTCGAGGAGCACTGCTTGCTTCCCGGAGGTTGATGGCCTTTATGATAGCACGCGGACGGGCCTGCGGCGGCCCGCCCTCATGGGCGCCGCGAGCCGGTCGCGGCGGTCCTCGCTACTCGAAAACGGCGGTGGCCTCGATCTCCAGCTTGTATTTAGGGCTGCCGATGCTCTTGACCACGATGGCGGTGACTGCCGGCTTGACCCCTGGAAACATCTCCTCGATGACTGGATACAGCGTTCGGCCCTGCTCCATGTCCGTCATGAAGCAGGTCATGCGCACCACGTCGGACATCGCGCCACCGGCCTCTTCCACCACCGTGCGGATGTTCTCCAAAGCCCGGCGGGCCTCGGCGGCGAAGTCCTCGCCGCCGCCGGCCACCTCGCCGCCGATGGCCCCCACCTGCCCGGAGATATGCAAGGCGTTCCCCACCCGTACGCCCTGGGAGAAGAACGACGCCTTGAAATGGCTCGCCGGGTTGATCGCTTGTTTCGCCATGAGTTTCCCCTTTTCCTGGGAGTTGACATCGCCACCTGCCCTATTGTAGCGTCCGCCTAGTTGACATTCGAGGAGGGCCCCTATGCGCAGCTACAACGTCATATCGGCGGATTCCCACGTTAACTCGCCAACGGACATCTACGCGGGCCGGATGCCGGCGCACCTCGCGGACCGGGCGCCGAGGGTCGAGGAGTCCGGCGAGGGCTCGTTCTGGGTGTACGAAGGCAAGAAGCGGCCCGCCATCGGCCTGGGCCACATGGCCGGACGCAAGTTCGAGGATTACAAGACCAGCGACGGCTCCGTCAAGTTCGAAGACGTCCGTGCCGGCGGGTTCTTCGCCGAGGAGCGCGTGAAGGACATGGATATCGACGGCATGGATGCCGAGGTGCTGTACAGCGGCTTCGTGGGGGCCGACATTCAGGACCCCGAGCTCCGGCAGGAGTGCATGCGGGCCTACAACGACTGGCTGATGGACTACTGCAACGTTGCGCCCGACCGTCTGGCCGGCCTTTCCGTGCTGCCGTCCTGGGACAAGAGTCTCATGATGAACGAGATGAGACGGGCGGCGAAGATCGGGATGAAGGGCTGCCAGATTCCGGCCTACGCTCCTTTCGGCGGCAGCTACGGCGACAAACCGTATGCCGACTACTGGTCCGCCGTCGAGGAGCTGGGCTGGCCGGCGTCGATCCACCTGGGCGGCCGGACCTCCTCGGGCCTGGCGGACAACCCGCTGCCGTTCATCGCCTCTACCACCATCGCCCTGGCCGAGCCCTTCGCCATCATCATCTACGGCGGCGTGCTGGAGAGACACCCCGGCCTGAAGCTCATCTGCACCGAGGCCGGGATCGGCTGGTGGGCCTACTTCCTCGAACGGATGGACAACGTCTACCACCGGCACCGGTGGTGGACCAAGTCGGACCTGCCGCAGCCGCCGAGCTTCTACTTCCATCGCAACTGCTACTCGACCTTCCAGGAGGACATCGCCGGCGTTCGCGTATGGGACTTGATCGGGTCGGACAACATCATGTGGGCCTCGGACTACCCCCACACCGACGCCACCTGGCCCGAGTCCCAGAAAGTGATCGAAGAGCACTTCGCCGGTGTGCCGGAGAACGACAAGCGCAAGATGGTCTGCACCAACGCCCAGGGCTTGTACTTCCAGGGCTAGGCAAGCGCCGGCCAACGTGATTTCGATAGATTAAAGGTCGGTTGTTCGCAGCCTCTCCCCGGCCCCGAAGGGTATCGGGGCCTTCCCTTTTCCGCAAAAGAGAAGAGGGGTTATCGGTGAGGCCATTTCACCAGTCCGTGCGTGCCGAGACCATAAGGACGAACGGGCCCGGTGGTCCGTACGCTGGCGGCATCTTGCCTCCCGTTCGCGTTGGAGAGAAGCCGCGCTATGAGCCGGCCAGCAGCTCGTCCAGGACGGCGGTCAACCGGGTTTCGTCCATGGGGCCGATGAGCTTCTTGACGATGCGGCCTTGGCGATCGATAAAATATTTTTCTGGGATGCCGGTGACTCCGTAGTCGACGGCGATGGACCCCTTGGGGTCGGGGCCGATGGGGTAGCTGATGCCGAACTCGCGAACGAAGTCGCGGGCGCTCCGCTCCTGGTCCCATACGCTGATGCCGATGAAGGCGACGCCTCGCTCGCGGTACTGTCGCCAGACGGACTCCAACGTCTTGGCCTCGATGCGACAGGGGCCGCACCAAGATGCCCAGAAGTCGAGCATCACGGGCCGGCCCGCCAGGTCGCTCAAGGAGAGCTGGCCGCCATCGAAGAGGGTGAGGGAAAAGTCGGCTGGCAGCTCCTGGACCACGCGAACCTCGCCGGTCTCGGAGTTGGTGGAGAGGTTGCCCGGGCTACTGCCGCCCGCCGAGGCGAGACTCCAGATGAACAGCGCGAAGAGCGCCGCCACCGGGGCGACTCCTCCCGCTATCAGGAACCATCGACGATAGCGATGGGACGGTTGCGCCGCCACCTCAGCCTCCGGCGTTCAAGCTCGGAAACCAGCTCTTCCCACGGTCGGTGCTCAGGTAGAAGAGCCCTTGAAAGTCGGACACGTACAGGTCTCCGCTGGCGGCGTCTTCGGCGATGGCGATAACGCCGGTCTGCTCCAGTCCCGCGTTGGTCAGCTTCCAACTCGCGCCGTCGTCGACACTCGTATAGATAGTACGACCGGATATGGCGAACACGCTCTCCGGCTCGGTGGCCGACGTGACGATGGAGGCGACGGACGAGGATGGAATGCCTCCGACGACGACCCGAAAAGTCTTGCCCCCATCCTCGCTGCGCACGAGTCCTCGCCTGGTGTGGAAGGCGTAGACGACGTCGGGCGCGCCTGCTTTGACGGCCAGCGAGGTAATGGAGGCGTCCTCGACCGAATTGGCCAATGTCCAGGTCCGGCCGGCGTCATCGGACCGGTAGAGGCCGTCGGAGACCAGGTAGGCGTAGATGACGCTGGCATCGGAAGGATCGACCGCCAGAGAACGCAAGCTCTGCGACGGCAGGTCGGTGACGATGTCTTGCCAGGTGAGGCCGCCGTCTTCGCTGCGGGCCAGAAAGCCGTCGCCGGCGGCGAGGAATCCGTTGGCGTTGGCGGGGTCGTTGACCACCGTGTAGACCGGCCGGTCCGTCACGGGGACCCGGTCCCAGTCGTCTCCGGCGTCGTCGGTGCGGTACAGGCCGGTGATATCGCCCAGGAGACGTACGTTCGAGTCGCCGGGTGAGACAGCCGCCGAAAAGACCTGGGTGAAGAACGTCGTGGAAGAGCCCCCGCCGCCGAAAACCACCCTGACCACGAAGACCATGATGGCGATGAGGACGACGCCGCCGATGATGCCGCCGACGATCCAATCGGTCGAAATGCGGGAGAGAAGCGAGCCTTGGCCGACGGGGTCCTCGACCCGCTGCCTCGCCGACCGGGCTTGCCGCTGGTCTCGCCTCCTGGTGCGCCGGCCTGCCAAAGGCCCTCCTCGAAGCAATAGCGTTGCGGAAAATTGTACGCCATTTCACAACCGGCGTCGAACGCGGGCCGTTCGAGCTTGATCGGCGGCCCAGGCGCTGCTGGTTTGACACGATTTCCAGCGTCCCGTACAGTCTGGGAGGCGGGGGCTCGATGGCCGTCGAGGTCTCCGTCGCGCCGCCCCGGACCAGGTATTTTCTCGATGGAGGCTCCTATGACACCGTCGGAAAAGCCGAAAACGTATCGACTCATCGCTCTCTCCCGGGACGATGCCGTGGTCACCATCACCCTCAACAACCCGCCGGTGAACGCGCTGGGCTGGGACGTGGTGCGGGAGCTGAGCCGGGCCTTCGATGAGATCGAGGGCGACGAGGGGGTAGGAGCAGCCGTCGTCACCGGAGGCGATTCCCGGTTCTTCTCGGCCGGGGCCGACGTCGGCGAGTTCTCGGCGTTGAGCCACGCCGAGGTGACCGACTACCTCGGCGCGGGCAGCGACCTGTTCAACCGAATCGAGACCTTCCCCAAACCCGTCGTGGCAGCAGTCAACGGCTTCGCCCTGGGGGGCGGCGCCGAGCTTTCGTTCGTCTGCGACGTTCGGGTGGCCGCCGAGAGCGCGCGGTTCGGCTTGCCGGAGATTACCCTGGGTCTCATTCCCGGATGGGGCGGCCTCCAGCGGCTGACGCATCTCATCGGCAAGGGCCGTGCCCTGGAGGCGGCCCTCACCGGCCGGCCGCTGGAAGCTCGGGAGGCCCTGGCGGCGGGTCTGGTGACGAAGGTGGCGCCCGACGCCGAGCTTGCGGGCCAGGCCCTGGAAGTTGCCAAAGGGCTCGCCGCGCGACCGTCCCTGGCGGTCGCCGCCATCAAGCGACGAATCGTCGCGGGACAGGGCAGGCCCTCAAGCGACAGCGCCCGAGGCGACATGGAGGCGTTCCTCGAAACGCTCAAGACCGACGATGCGAAAGAGGGGATCGCGGCGTTTCTGGAGAAGCGTCCCCCTCGCTTTCATGGGCGGTAGGCCCGGCCCAGCAGTTGCCAGGCCAGGGCCAGGGGCCTTGGCGCGGGGTTGAAGTGATCCGGTTTCTCCGTCCGTTCTCCCCAGCATCGGCCGGGGGCGCGCCACCCGACGGCGCCGGCGGGTTTGGCAGCCTCTACCTTGCCAGGCTCAGCATGTTCGGTTTCGGCATGACCGCCCTGGCCATGAGCTTCACCATCATCATCCTGCCGACGCGAATCCTCGACGTCGCGCCCGAAGAGTCCAAGAACACCTATCTCGGCGTGCTCTCTTTCGTCGGACTGATGATCGCCGTGATCGTCCAGCCGGTCGTCGGCGGGCTGAGCGATCGGGCTCGCACGCGGTGGGGCCGCCGGGCGCCGTTTATCATGGTTGGGACCGTGGCCTCGCTGCCGCTGATCGTCGCCGTCGGCGTTGCGCCCTCCTACGTCCTCCTCTTTGTCTTCATCTGTGCCCTTCAACTCACCTCCAACTCGGCGCAGGGGCCGTACCAGGGGGTGATCCGCGACCTGATACCGCGACAGCGCCGGGGCGCCGCCTCGGGGATGAAGACCCTGGTGGAGGTGGCCGGGGCGCTGATCATCACCGGCGTGATCGGCGTGCTCATGGGCCGTTACGAGGATACGGACAACTTCCTGTGGGTCTGGGGCGCCACGGGCCTCCTGGCGGCGACCATCGTGCCGGGCGCCATCGTGACCTCCACGACGGTAGCCGGGGCCACGCCCCGTCCCGCGGAGGAGCCCCGGGAGGCGCCGGCGGAGGATTCGACCACGGCCCACCCGGACTACAAATGGTTCCTTTGCTCGCGATTTCTGATAGCCACCGCCGCGGCGTCGATGGGGACGTTCGCGCTTTTTTTTCTGGAGGACTCGGTGGGTCTCGAGAACCCGGCCCAGGAGCTGTGGAAGCTCCTGCCGGTCATGGGCGCGGCGGTGCTTCTCGTCGCCTATCCCGCGGGCGTGGTGGCCGACCGGCTAGGCCGGAAGCCGGTGATGCTGGCCGCGGGCATCCTGGGCGCGATCGGCGCGGTGCTGCTGCTGGTCGTCGATGGGCTGGCCGGCGTGATGGTGGTGGCCGGCGTTGCGGGAGTGGCCGTGGGAATGTTTCTCGGCGCGAACTGGGCCATGGCCACCGACCTGGTCTCGACCAAGCGCACCGCTCAGCAGCTCGGGTATCTCAACCTGGCTACCGCCGGCGGGGCCGGCGTGGCCCGCCTTAACGGCATCTGGGTCGACGCGCTCAACGGCCCCGGCGGCAACACCGGGTATTCGGTCCTCATCCTCCTCTGTGGTATTCTCTTTCTCGTTGGGACGGTGCTGATACTCAACGTCCAGCTCGACCATCGCCCCCAACCAACGGTCGATCTCGCAACGGAAGACAAGCCCGGATAGGACGATGCCGACCGCACGGAACGATCTTGGAGTCTCCACGACGCTGAGAGCAGAGGCCGTTGGCGTGCCGGGAAAAAGGCGGTTCCGCCTGGTGGTCGAGGCCGAGCGGGGCTCGGCGGAGGTCTGGATCGAGAAGGAGCAGCTCTCGGCCCTGGCCCTCTCACTGAAGCAGGCCATCGAAGAGATGGGCGACCGGCGCCCTTCGGAGGAGGCCGCGCCTCCATCGGGATCCGCCCGGGAGCCGAGGTTCGACTTCAAGGCCAGCTCGCTGGGCCTGTCGTACGATGAGGCCACCGGCCGGTTCGGCATTCAGGCCGCGACGCCCGAGGATGCTGAGGCCAAGACGGCGACGCTGGTGTTTTGGGTCACCAGGGACCAGGCGGAGCGTATGGCCGACGAGGCCCTGGAAGTGGTCGCCGCCGGCCGGCCCTTCTGTCCTCTGTGCCACGGCCCCATGGACCCGGACGGACACCTGTGCCCGATGTCCAACGGCCACGGGCCCATCGACGAGCGCCTGTAGCCCCACAGCAGGCCGGGAACACCAAAGAGGGCGGCCCGAAGGTCGCCCTCTCGTCTTCTTCAGCGCCCGAGGGAGCGCCTTAGCCGAGTTTGTAGAGCTTGAGCGCGTTTTCGCAGACGATGGCGCGCCGCTCGTCCGCGGCAACACCGAAGAACATCTCGTCGATGATCCGGCGGCTGTAGGGCCAGTCGCACCGGTGATGAGGGTAGTCGGTGGACCACATCATGTTTTCGACGCCGATGGCGTGGCGATTGGCCACGGCGAAGGGCTCCCGGATAAAGGTGACATGCCAGTTGCGGTGGAAGTATTCGCTGGGAAGCATCTGGAGCTGGCTGTTGCACCAGTGGCGGTTACGCCAGTAGTGATCGTCCATATGCTCGAGGAACGCCGGGACCCAACCGGCGCCGACTTCGACGCCGACCATCTTCAAGGCCGGGTAGCGATCGAACATCTCGGAGAAGATGAGGTCGGCCATGGTCTGGGAGATGCCGGCGATGCCACCGCCCATCGTGGCCAGGCCTGGCAGCCCTCCCGTGCTTATCGCGGTCTGCTTGGCGCTGCCTGCGACCTTTCTACTGGCGGTCTGCACGCCGATGTGAATGTGGACCGGCATCTGCTCCTCTTCGGCGGCGGCCCAGAACGGCTCGTCGTCCTGGCACAGCTTCTCGCCTCCCGACGGCCACGCTGAGATGATGACGCCCTTGAAGCCGCGCTTTTTCGCGTCGCGCAGCTCGGAGATCGAGTGCTCGATGCCCAGGTTGGCCATCTGCGCCAGGCCGATCAGCCGGCTGTGGTCGGCAGCGCAATACTCGTCGAAAATCCAGTTGTTGTAGGCCTCCAACCCGGCCTGGTGAAAGCCATCGTCTTCGTTCATCATGAAGTACCGCATGGTGCGCTGCGACGGGTAGAGGACCTCGGCGTCGACGCCGTCGAAGTCACCTTCCTTCAGGCGGTCCTCGCCCAGGAAGCAGCCGGGGTTGATGGCGTCGTAGGTCGAGCCGTACCAGTGGAACTGCTCGTAGGTCTTGCCCGGCGTCGTCACCAGGCCGATGGGCATCGGCGGGGCGCCCGGCTCGAACTCCCAGGCGTCGCCTCCCTTGGGGTCCTTGACCAGACGCGGGATTCGGTCTTGGTACTTTTTGGGCATATGGCGCTGCCACATGTCCGGCGGCTCGATGGTGTGCCCGTCGGCGTTGATGATCTTATACTCTCGTGCCATCGTCGTCTCCTTTTCCCTGGAGGTGGTCCGGTCGTCGTCGCGACTCCGAACGATCGCGAGGGCTTCGGATGCCGGTTACACCTGCATCCGATAGAGGTTCACGGCGTTGCTGAAAACGATCTTCTCTTTGTCGGCGTCGGATACGCCGGCGAACTGGGACTCCAGCACTTTCTGCGATTCCGGCCAGGTGCTGTCGTCGTGGGGGTAGTCGGTGGCCCAGAGCAGGATGTCGGACCCCATGAGGTCTATCGTCGCCACCCCAACCTCGTCGGTCATGAACGTGCAGACCACGTTGGTGCGGAACTGCTCGCTGGGGAGCCGGCCGGAGGCGAAGAGCAGGCCCCGGCGCTCTCCCTTTCGCTGGTAACCATAGTCCATGCGTTGCAGGAGGTAGGGCACCCAGCCGATGTCGTTCTCCACCGAGAGGACCTTGAGATCGGGAAAGCGCTCGAAGACGCCGGAGAAGATGATCGTAGCCAGGGATACCTGGACCGCCTGGGTGGAGACGGCGTAGGAGGCCATAAAGTTCGCCCGCCAGTTCTGGCTCTTGCCGGTGAAGCAGTGGAGGCTGACGGGCATCCCAAGCTTCTCGGCCTCGGCCCAGAACGGGTCGTAGCGGCTGGAGGCGAAACCGTACTCTTCGGGGGGCGTTCCCCAGATCGCGACGCCCGGCAGGCCGAGCTGCACCACCCGGTGCAGCTCCTGCACACCGCTCTCGACGTCGTGCATCGAGACCAGGCCGATGCCGTAGAGCTGCTTGGGAAAGGCGCCGCAGAACTCGGCCAGCCAGTCGTTGTAGGCACGGAAGCAGGCGGCCTGAAGCTCGCCGTCGTCCATGCTGTAGATGAGCATCGCCAAGCTGGGATAGAGGACCTCGGCCTCGATGCCATCGAGGGCCATGTCCTCCAGGCGGGCGGCTGGGTCCCAACCCCCTCGGCGTCCCTCCTCGGTCTGCTTGCCCCACATGGCGAAGGGCGTGCCCAGAGGCCGGACGCTCTGGGGCTCGCGGCCCTCGCAGTGGAACATGTTGCCGTTGGGTCCAGGCTCGACCCGAGGCGCGCGATGGCGGAAGCGGCCCTCGAGGCGTCGGACCCAGAGGTCGGGAGGCTCCAGGACGTGGGAATCGGCGGAGACGGAACGAATGCTCACCGGCGTTGTCCTACTGCGCCTGGCCCATGCCCAGGCCTCGGCGGGCGATGAGGGTGCGCTGGATCTCGGAGGTGCCTGCGCCGAGGGTCGCGGCCCGTTGGGCTCGGTAGAGGCGGTCCATCTTGCCGCGGAGCTTGGCCCCGCGTCCCGGCCCGACCTGGCCGTACAGCCCCAGGACCTCCATGCCGAGCTCGGTCATCTTTTGCGCCAGCTCGGTGGCGACCAGCTTGGAGAGCGAGGCCTCGTAGCTGGGCGGGCTGCCGTGGCTCTGCTGCCAGGCGACCCGATAGGAGAGCAGCCGCGACATGCGAACCTTGCACGCCGCTTCCGCCAGCTTCGCCCGCAGGTGGGGATGTTTCGCCAGCGGATCGAAGCCGTTGTCATGGGCGGAGTCTCGAACGAAGGTCACCAGCTCGTCGAACAGGGCCTCCATCGGCACGTGGAACCGAATGCCGGAGCGCTCGACGTTGAGGGAGGTGGTGGCGACGTACCAGCCACGGTTTTGCGGGCCGAGCATTCGGTTGCGGGGAATCCTGACGTTGTCGAAGAACACCGCGTTGAAGTGGTGGACGCCAACCATGTTGATGATGGGTTGGATGGTCATTCCAGGCGTGTCCATGTCCACGAGGAAATAGCTGATGCCTTTGTGCTTGGGGGCGTCTGGGTCGGTCCGGGCCAGGAGGATTCCGTGCTCCGATTTGTGGGCGTTCGAGCTCCAGATCTTCTGGCCGTTGATGATGAAATCGTCGCCGTCCTCCACCGCCGCCGTCTGAAGCGACGCCAGGTCCGACCCGGCGTTGGGCTCGCTGAAGAGGGTGCACCAGCGCTCTTCCCCTTTGGCGATCGGAGGCAGGAACTGGCGCTTCTGCTCGTCGGTGCCATGGGTGATGAGCGACGCGGCCACCTGAAAGACGCCGGGGCCGAGGAAGCTGCGGGGCGCCTTGGCCCGGGCCATCTCTTCGTTGAAGATAAGCTGCTGCATGGGGGACCACCCCAGCCCACCATACTCTTCGGGCCAGCCGATCGCGAGGTACCGGCGCTCGCCCATCTTCTTGCCGAACGCGCGCTCGAAGTCGTCCCGCTCCTCGCCCTCGGTGTCGCCGACCTGCTCCTTCCAGTTGGACGGCAGATTCTCGGCGATAAACGCCCGGATCTCGTCCCGAAAGGCCAGCTCTTCATCGTTCCAACGAAAATCCAAAACGCGCCTCCGGCGTGCGGTGAGTGTAGCACATCGATAGCGAGTTATCCCCAGATTGCGCAGAGCGGGGAGATGACGGATTGTCGGTAACGAACGGGCGGGACGGTCTGTCGCGTGGGGTTACAACGGCGGGCGGCGCTTGTGCCACTCGGTGCTTTGCTCGTAGGCGTGGGCGGCGCGGAAGACCGTGCTCTCCTCCCAGGGCCGTCCAACGAGCTGGAGGCCGACGGGCAGCCCTTGCGAGCTGAAGCCGCACGGCACGGAGATGGCCGGAAGTCCCGTCAAGTTGAACGGCCCGGTGAACTTGGCGATGGCCGCTCCCTGGCCCGCCCCACCGGAGGGCTGTTCGGCGAGCTTGTAGGGCAGGATGGGCGTCGACGGTGTGACCAGGAGGTCGACCTGCTCCATGGCTCGCCGGAAATCTTCCATGATCACGGCGCGAAGCCGCATGGCCTGGATGTAGACGACGGCGGGCCGGAGCATCGCCCCGCGAAGCCGGTCGGCCAGCGTGCCCCCATAGAGATGGCCTCGAGTCTCCAACAGCTTCTCATGGGCGGCGGCCTGCTCCGTTCGAATGATCGAGCCCAGGGCAAGTCCGCTCTCGGTGACGGCGGGAATCGAGACCTCCCGCACCTCCGCTCCCAGCTCGCGTAGCCGGTCGATGGCGGCGTGGACCACGGGCCCGATCTCCTCGTCGACCAGGTCGAAGAAGTGCTCCTTGGGCACGCCTATGCGCAGCCCGTCCAGGCGCCGCCGGAGGGCGCGCTGATACGCCGGCACCCGGCCGCGGCCGGTGGTCGCGTCGTTGGGGTCGTACCCTGCGATGGCCTGGAGCGTTATCGCGGCGTCCCGCACCGTCCTGGCCAGGGGCCCGGCGTGGTCCATGCTCCACGAGAGAGGGTAGACGCCGAACCGGCTGACGCGGCCGTAGGTGGCCTTGATGCCGACGCAGCCGCAGAACGCCGCCGGCAGACGGACGGAGCCGCCGGTGTCGGTGCCCAGCGAGGCGAAGGAGGCGCCGGCGAGCAACGCCGCGGCCGATCCGCTGCTGGAAAGGCCGGCACTGCGTTCCAGGTCCCAGGGGTTGTGGGCCGGACCGTAGACCGGGCTCGGCAGCTCGACGGCGAACTCGGTGAGGTTGGTCTTGCCCAAGATGACCGCTCCGGCTGCCTTGAGCCGCGCCACTGCGGTGGCGTCACGGTGGACCCGGTTGTCGTGGAGGACCTTGGAGCCGCAGGTGGTGAGATGGCCCGAGAGGTCGTAGATGTCCTTGACCGAGACCGGCACTCCATGGAGCGGCCCCCGATAGCTCCCCCGGGCGATCTCCTGCTCCGCTTGCCGGGCTTGCTCCCGCGCCTCCTCCTCGGTGACGATGATAAAGGCGTTGGTCTTGGACTGGGTCTCGTTGACCCGGCGCAGCACGGCGTCGGTAAGCTCCACCGGCGAGAGCTTCCGGGCCTTGATCAGCCCGGCGGCTCGGGAGAGGGTCATGTAGCACAGATCGAGGTCGTTCATGGAGCGGGCGGCCTTCCAACACCCAATGTGGGGCTACAGCTCGGACGGGCGAAGCTGCTGGGCGCGCTCGTTGGCCAGCTGCTCGATGTGCTCGAGGAAGCGCGGGATGAAGGGGGTGTTCTCCATGCGGCGCAGCACGATGGGCGAAGGCTTGACCTGGCCCCAGAGAGCGGCCAAGCCGGGACGCTTTGCCAGGAAATGACCGTTGAACGCCATGATCTGGAACTCCACCGCCTCACCGGTCTGGGGGTCGACCAACACCCGCACGTTGTCCGGCAGGTCGACCCATACGCCCTCCTGCGGCCAGGGCGCCTTGATGGTGAGCAAGTCGGTATCCTTCCGATAGTGGAAGGCCAGGGTCCAGGTATGCAAGCGGCCGAACGTGATGGCCTCGGCTTTGTACATAGGGCTGCTCCAGTGTGGCGTCGAAGGCCCGGCGGCGTCCATGATACTGAAGGCATCGCGCCTCGCGCAACCTCCTCTTCCTCGACGGATCATTATTAGGGCAAGCGCCAAGCGGCGTGCTGAATAAGGGCGCCCAGAGGGGCGAAGCCCCGGCGCCTGTCCTGAGCGAAGCCGAAGGGGCGGGGTCGAAGGGGGTGTCCCCCTTCAAGAAACAATCCCCGCAAGGGGTGCCTTGAACCTCCTTCAGGGGGTTTGGGGTGTTAATCAGCACCCTGCGAGTGCTATTCTTGCCGCGCTCTATCGAACGCTCTCGCGAGTTTATCGAAGGTGGTCGAGCATGTCGTTGATGCGACGATTTCGAGCTGACAACGAGGCCCTGTGGGAACGGGCGGTGACCCATCCCTTCGTCCAAGAGCTGACGTCGGGGACGCTGCCCCTGGAGAAGTTCCAACGGTACTTCCTTCAGGACTACGCCTTTCTGCGGGAGTTCTCGACCCTGCTGGCGTTGAGCGTGGCCAAGTCACCCGACACCGACACCGCCCGCCGGCTGGCGACGTTCCTGGCCGGCATCCTGGAAGGCGAGGAGGGGCTGTTTCGCGGGACGTTCCGGGAGTGGGGCTGGCCCGAGGAGCGGTGGCGGCGTCCCTCGCGGCTGCCGACGGCCCTCGCCATGGGCGATTTCATGGTCCGCGTGGCCTATGAAGGGAGCTTCCCGGAGCTGCTTACGGTGCTGGTGGTCACCGAGGGCGTTTACCTGGACTGGGCAACGAGGGCGGTCGAGGCAGGCCGTTCGCCCGAGCGAAAAGTCTACCGCGATTGGATCGACATTCACTCCAACGCCGAGTTCACGGAGTTCGTGGGCTGGCTGATGGAGACGTTCGACGCGATGGCCGTGACGGACGCGCAACGAGAGCAGGCGGGCCGGTTGTTCCGCGAGACGCTTCGCCACGAGGCGGCATTCTGGGAGATGGGCTATCGAGGGGAGGAGCAGATGGGCTGATGCCCCCCGCTAGGGGTTCATGCCCATGTCTTTGAGGGCTCGATGGATGGCCACGTCCGCCTGCTTGCGCATCTTCTCCGCCCCCGGCAGGTCGTCCAGCGGCGAGTCGGGGTGGTCGATCTTGCGGGTGAACATCGTGGGGACGGTGACAAACAACTGGATGGTGTCCTCGCTCGCGCACTTGGGGCAGGTGACGGGCGATTCGTCGGACATGCGCCGCCGCACTTCGAAAGCTTTACGACAGCTCTTGCAGGCGAAGTCGTAGCTTGGCATCGCTCTACCTTTACCAACGGTCTCAAAGTCGAGGCGTTCTCGTCAACGCCGATCTCCATTTGCAACGAGGCCGCGTTTCATTATAGAGCACCGGCATAGAGCGCCGCCCCGGGCCGCGTTGCCGCGTCACTCCATGGTCAGGACGATCTTGCCGAAGTTGGCGTTGGTCTCCATATAGCGATGCGCGTCGGCGGCCTGCTCCAACGGGTAGACGCGGTCGATCACGGGACGCACCTTGCCGCTTTCGATCAACGGCAGCACGTGCCGGCGGAACTGCTCGGTGAGGACGATCTTCTCGCCCAGGGAGCGCATGCGGAGGACGGTCCCGAACACGCTGAGCCGTTTGGGCATGAGAGCGCCCACGTTGGTCTCGGTCTGGCCTCCGCCCATGGTGCCGACCAGCACCATCCGCCCTTTCAGCGCCATCGAAGCGATGTTCCGGTCCCAGTACGGGGCGCCGATAACGTCCAGGACGACGTCGACGCCTCGGCCGCCGGTCTTCTGGCGGACGACGTCGGCGAAGTCTTCGTCGCGGTAGTTGATGCCGACGTCGAGGCCGAGCTCCGCCGCCCGGCGCAGCTTCTCCGCCGACGATGCGGTCCCGAACGTCACAGCACCGGCCTCCCGGGCGAGCTGGATCGCGGCCACGCCGACGCCGCTGCCCGCGGCGTGGATCAGCGCGCGCTCGCCCATGGAGAGGCGGCACCAGTTGAACAGCGCGTCGTAGGCGGTAAAGAAGACCTCGGGCATGGACGCGGCCTGCTGGAAGTCCAGGCGTTCCGGGATCGACACCGCCATCGCCTGGTGGATGACGGCTCGCTGGGCATAGCCGCCTCCGCCCAAGAGAGCGAACACGCGGTCGCCTGGGGTCAGCCCGGTCACCCGGCCGCCTACGGCCGCCACCACGCCGGCCATCTCCAGACCCGGAATGTCGGCCCGGACATCGGCGGGACCGGGGTAGCGCCCACCCCGCTGGAGCAGGTCGGCCCGGTTCAACGCCGAGGCTTTCACGTCGACCAGAATCTCATCGGGCCCTGGCTGCGGCTCCTCGACCTCCTGTACTTGCAGGACTTCGGGGCCGCCGGGTTGGGTGATGACGGCAGCGCGCATCAGGCCTCCTTTGCCGGTGGGGAATGGACCGGCTCGACGCCCCCGGGGGAACGAGGCGTGGCCCCTTACGGCGTCTGTGCGCCGGAGCTGGCCAGCGTCACCCGGTAGAGGGCTTCGCACGCGGTGATGTAGAGGGTGTGCTTGCCATCGCCGCCGAAGCAGCAGTTGGCCGGGCTCTGCTCGACCAGAATCTTGCCCAGAAGCTCTCCCCCGGCGCTGTACACGTGGATGCCGTCGGCGGCGCTGGAGTAGAGCCGGCCGTCGGTGTCCACCCGGATGCCGTCGGGGATGCCCGGCTCGACCACGGCGAAGATCCGCCCGTTCTCCAGCCGCCGGCCGTCCACCACGTCGAAGACCTTGACGTGGTGCCGGTCGGAGGAGTCGGCGACGTAGAGCAGCGTCTCGTCAGGCGAGAAGCAGAGTCCGTTGGGCATGGCCAGGTCGCCGGTCACCGGCGTCAGCTCGCCAGTATCGGGTTCGAACCGGAAGACGTAGGCGGCGGGCAGCTCGCGCTGCTCGGGCTTGATGCCGTAGGGAGGGTCGGTGAACCAGAGCGTGCCGTCGGTCTTGACGACGATGTCGTTGGGTGAGTTCAATCGCTTGCCCTGATAGCGGTCGACCAGCACCGTCAGCGACCCGTCGGGCTCGGTGCGAGTCACGTTGCGGCCGCTGTGGCCCGCGGTGACGAGACGCCCCTGCCGGTCACGAAAGTTGCCGTTGCTCCGACCGCTCTCCTCGCGGAAGGTGCTGACGCCGTCGCGGGGGGACCAACGCTTGATCTGCGCTTCGAAGATATCGCAGAACAGGAGGCACTCGTCCTCGGCGAACCAGACCGGGCCCTCCAGGAAACGGAAACCGCCAGCGACCTTCTCCACCCTGGAGCCGGGCGTGAGGATGGCGTTGAACGCCTCTGACCGGACCTCGAAATCACCGTTGCTCATGGGCTGCTGCCTCGGCAAACGTGGAGAAAAGCGCCCCGACCCTAGCATGCGACCCATCGAAAGTCAACGGACCTGGCCCAGCTCCTCGGTCCTCGCTGCTCGGCCCCTATGCTACAATGAGCCATCCTGAGCCACTGAAGCGAAATGCCGGTCTACGAGTATCGTTGCCCCCAATGCCGCCGGAAGTCGGCGGTCTTCGTCCGCGGCTCCGCAAGCGCCGGCGAGCCGGCATGTGAGCATTGCGGCGGCCAGGGCCTGACGCGGCTTTTCTCCACCTTCGCCGTTCGCCGGTCCCAGAGCAGTTCGGACGACTGGGGCGACGCAGACATGGGCGGTTTCGACGAATCGGACCCCCGGGCGATGGCCCAGATGATGCGGCAGATGGGTGGAGAGATGCGCGACGAGATGGGCCCCGAGTTCGACCAGATGGTCGACCAGATGGAGGCCGGCGAGATGCCCGACGAGTTCGGCGGCGGCGACGACGACTTCGACGGCGGCTTCGACGACTGAGCGACATCATGCCGGTTTACGAGTATCGTTGCAACGGGTGTCGTCGGATCACGTCGGTGTTCGTCCGCACGATGTCCGACCCAAAGAGCCCGGCGTGCGACCACTGCGGCGAGGCCGATCTCGATCGAGTCATGTCTCGCGTCGCGTACCACCGAACGATGGACAGGGTGTGGGAACAGTCTGGCCCGCCAACCATGAACGCCGGTGACGACTACTACCGCGATCCGCGCAACATCGGCCGGTGGACGGAGCAACGCCTGGAGCAGCTGGGCGTCGACATGCCAACCGAAGCGCGGGAGATGATCGACGCGGCCCGCGACGGCACGATGCCCGCGCCGCTGGACGATCTGTAGGAAGATTCACTTGGGCGACCTCCCCACCGCTAATTTGGAGCAGATCGCGGACCGGATCCGCGAAGCTCTCTCACGCAAGAACCAGGCCCGCGAAGCCGCCTATCCTGTGTCCCGGCACGTCGTCCGCAACGCAGCCAACGCCATTCGGGCGGTGCACCGGGGCGAGTTCGAGGTGGCCCAGAAGCTGCTGACCCAGGCGCGGGAGTTGCTGGAGCAGATCAAGACCGCCGTCGCGGACTACCCAGACCTGCTCCACGCCGGCTACGTCGATACAGCGGAAAAGGAGTACGCCGAGGCGTCGGTGACCATGGCCCTGGCCTCCCAGTCGCCGATTCCGGACCCCGAAAGTCTGGGCGTCGGCGACAGCGCATACCTCAACGGGCTGGGCGAGGCCGTCGGCGAGATGCGGCGGCACTTGCTCGACGC
>JACZVV010000046.1 GCA_022572465.1 Chloroflexota bacterium | reverse complement strand
AAAGGCCCCCGTGCCTGATTGCCGTAGGCAGCGGAAAGGCCCCCGTGCCTGATTGCCGTAGGCAGCGGAAAGGCCCCCGTGCCTGATTGCCGTAGGCAGCGGAAAGGCCCCCGTGATAGTATGAGACGCTCCGCGAGACGCCGGTGAGGACCGCTTAGTGGGGCCTGAAAAGCCCGCTTAGTGGGGCCTGAAAAGTAAGGAGGGACCGTCGCCTTGAAAATTGGGGCCCACGTCTCGTCCTCGGGCTCGATCGACAGGGCCATCGACCGGGCGGGCGAGATCGGCGCGGAGGCGGTGCAGATCTTCCTCTCGGGTCCCACGGCTTGGCGCGTCAAGGACCATCCCGAAAAGGACCGCGAAGCCTACAAAGCCAAGGCGAAGGAGACCGGCATCGAGCCGACCTTCTTTCACGGCGTCTACCTGATCAACCTGGGCTCGCCCAACCCGGAGCTGGTGGACAAGGGCATCGGCTCGCTGATTACCTACCAGGCCGGCGCGGCGACCATCGACTGCCTGGGGACCATCTTCCACGTCGGCAGCCACAAAGGGCAGGGGTTCGAGGCCGTTCTCCCGCGGGTCGTCCAGTCGTTGCGCCGGGTGCTGGAGGGATCGCCGGAAGGCCCCTGGCTCATCATCGAGAACAGCGCCGGCATGGGGCAGTCCATCGGCGCCAGCTTCGCCGAGATCGGCCGCATCATCCGCGAGGTGGGCAGCGAACGCATCATGGTCTGCCTGGACACCCAGCACAGCTTCGCCAACGGCTACGACGTGGCGACGCAAGACGGGCTGAACTCCACCATGGAGGAGTTCGACCGGGAGGTCGGCCTGGACCGTCTGGTGGCCGTCCACGCCAACGACTCCAAGTGTCCCCTGGATGGCGGCATTGACCGTCATGAGAACATAGGCGAGGGATATATCGGACTGAAGGGATTCGAGGTGATCACCCGGCATCCGGCCTTCCAGGACGTGCCGTTCCTGCTGGAAGTGCCGGGTTTCGAGCGCTCTGGGGCGGACTTGAAGAACGTGGAGATCCTCAAAGCGATGCGGGGGAGCTGAACGACGTGGCTTCCAAGCGAAACGACCGGGACCGGCACCCGTTCACGCCGGGCCAGCGATTGATCAACGTCGCTGTGGGGGTGGCGGCTGGCTTAGCGGTGATGGCCGCCACCGAGAACCTGGCTTTGGGGTTCTTGACCTTCCTGGGCGTATGGATTTTGTTCAGCGCGTTCATGCTCTCCCGCCAGAGAAGGTAGCGCCCGGCCGGGCGGAGTACACACCGCTGATCGAGGAGTAGACACGAGGTCATTTCGCACGAGCCATGGGTTACCCTGAAACCGCGTCAGGCGGACGCGGCGTTCGGGGTGACCCATCAACAGTCGATCGGCAAGCCGGGGCTTCACGTTGGCCGGCCACGATAGAGGAGCAACGATGACGCTGCAACAAGACCTGGGGGGAATGACCGTGTTCGATGCGGCCCGGACCGCCGGCGTTCAGTACACCGCCGAGGTGTCCCCCGAAGATAAGTTCGTCACGGTTCACGGCATGAAGTTCCATTACCTGGACTGGGGCAACGAGGGCCGGCCCAAGATGGTCCTTCTGCATGGCGGCGCCCAGACGGCCCACATGTGGGACTTCTTCTCCCTCGCCATGCGCGACGACTGGCACATCGTAGCGTTAGACCAGCGGGGCCATGGTGATAGCGCCTGGGCCGACGACGGGGATTACAGCACCGCTGCTCACGTCGGCGACATCCACGCCGTCACCGACGCCATCGGGTTCGACCGTTTCGTGCTCATGGGTCTGTCGATGGGCGGACGCAACTCCTACGGCTTCGCCGCCGCTCATCCGGAGAAGGTGCGGGCCATGGTCCCCGTGGACGTGGGTCCGGAGATCGAGGTCGAGGGCCGCAAGCACATTCAGGAGTTCCTGGAGAACACCGAGGTGTTCGAGTCCTTCGACTGGCTGGTCGAGCGGGTCAAGGAGTATAACCATCGCCGGGAGGAGAAACAGATCCGCGGCAGCCTCATCAACAACCTCCGCCGGATGGAGGACGGCCGATGGACCTGGAAGCACGACCGGCGCGGCGGCATCCGGCGGGACCGAGGCGGCGAGATCACCGAAGGGGCCTGGGAAGACGTACGCTCGATCCGCTGCCCAACCCTCATCGTTCGAGGCGCCGATAGCGACATCTTCTCTCGCCAAACGGCCCAAAAGATGCTCGACATGATTCCAGACGGCCGGATGGTGGAGGTCCCCAAGGCAGGCCACCTGGTGCCTGGCGACAACCCGGTGGCCTTCGAGGATGCGGTGCGGCGGTTCTTGGCCGCTTTGTAGCCGGGAGGTCGGCCCATGGCGAAGCAAGGGCTTCTGGTTCTCGACAGTGACATCCACGTCATGGAGCCCCATGACCTGTGGCTGAACTACATCGACGAGCGGTTTCGTGACCGCGCGCCTCGCCGCGTTCCGCGGGACGACGGCGCTCTCGGAGGCGGCGTCTGGCAGTGCGAAGGCAAGGCCTTACCCGCCTATTCGGACCATCCCCAGCGGCAGGCTCAGAACCGTGCCCGTCGCCAGCGGTCCGAGGAGCTGAGCGAGCGTTATGCCGAGGCCCGCGAGCGCGAGTACGACGCCGTCTCCCAGCTCCATGCCATGGACATCGAAGGCATCGACATCGCCGTCGTCTTCCGCACCCTCGGCAGCCACGTCATCGCCATCGACGGCATGGACGCCGAGCTGGCCGCGGCCAACTGCCGTGCCTTCAACCGCTGGCTGGCCGACTACTGTCAGGAAGACTCGTACCGTCTCAGGCCGTCGGCGATTATCCCCCTGCACGACGTGGCCAAGGCCGTGGAAGAGGCCGAGTACGCCGTCGGCGAGCTGGGCCACATCGCCCTGGTGCTCCCCTCCAACCCGGTGAACAACCGGCAGCTGTACGACACCTATTACGATCCCCTTTGGTCGTCGGTCCAGGAGATGGGCGTGCCGGTGACCTTCCACGGCATCCACGCCGCGTACCAGGAGCATATCGGCAATCGATTCCTGGACAATCTCACGATGGCCCACGCCTCGTCGCATCCGGTTGAGCTCTTTCTGGCCATGGGCGCCATGATCTGCGGAGGCGTCTTCGAGCGATTCCCGGGGCTCCAGGCGGCCTATCTCGAGGGGACGTGCAGCTGGGCGCCGTGGTGGCTGTGGCGGCTCGATGAAGAGTGGGAGAAGTTCGGCCGCGGCGAGCGAGTGCAGCTCCAGGGCAAGCCCAGCGACTACTACCACCGCCACTGCTACGTCTCGGTCGACCCCGGCGAGGCGTTGGTGAAGCAGGTCATCGACGTGATGGGCGACGACCGGCTGGTGATCTCCACCGACTGGCCTCACGACGACTCGGCGTACCCCAACGCCATCGACGATTTCCTGGCCATCGAGGGCCTGACGCCGGACTCTAAATTCAAGGTGTTGTGGCACAACGCCGCCCGGCTGTACGGTATCGATGGCTAGGGCCTGATCGCGGCCTTTCGCCGTTGAAGAAGGAGGCGAGATGTCCAAGCGGGGTTACCGTATCATCGATAGCGACATGCACGTCATGGAGCCCCCCGACCTGTGGCTTCGCTACATCGACGATCGCTTCAAGGACCGGGCGCCTCGCGTGGGTGAGATCGACGGCTCGCGCCGGGCCTGGCTCTCCGAGGGCAAGGCCTTCCCGGCGTTCACCGACCACCCCGCGCGCGGTGCGCTGAATCGGGCCCGCTACGACCAGGAACACCCCAAGTTCACCCGCTACGCCGATGCTCGCGCCCGGGGGTACGACGCCCAGTCTCAGCTCGAGGCCATGGACGTCGAAGGGGTCGACGTCGCCGTGTTGTTCCGCACCATGGGCGGCCACGTCATCGCCATCGACGACATGGACGCCGACCTGGCCGCGGCCATGTGCCGTGCCTTCAATCGCTGGCTCGCCGATCATTGCGCCGCGGACCCCGACCGTCTCAAGGCTACGGCGGTGGTGCCGCTTCACGACGTCGGCCTGGCGGTGCGCGAGGCCGAATACGCCGTCGGCGAGCTGGGCCACGTGGCCATCGTGCTGCCGTCCAACCCCGTCAAGAAGCGTTCGTGGTACGACCCGGCCTACGACCCGATTTGGCAGGCCGCCTGCGATCTGGGCGTGCCGGTCGCCTTTCACGGCATCCAGGGGGCCTACCAGGAGCATCTGGCCAACCGGTACCTGGAAAGCCTCGTCATGATGCACGCCTCGGCCCATCCCCTGGAGCTGATGCTGGCCATGGGCGGCCTGATCTGCGGTGGCGCCTTCGACCGGTTCCCGGACCTGAAGGCCGGGTTCCTGGAGGGGACGTGCGCTTGGGTCCAGTGGTGGCTGTGGCGCCTCGACGACGACTGGGAGAAGCTGGGGCACGCGGAGCGGGTGCAGCTTCAGGCCAAGCCCAGCGAATACTTCAGCCGCCACTGCTACGTCGCCGTCGAGCCCGGCGAGGCCCTGGTGACCCAGGTCATCGACGTTCTGGGCGACGACAACCTGGTCATCTCAACCGACTGGCCCCACGACGACTCCTCCTACCCCGACGCCATGTCGAACTTCCTGGCCATCGAAGGGCTCTCCGGCGAGTCGAAGAAGAAGATATTGTGGGACAACTGCGCCCGCCTCTACGGCCTGTGACCGCCGGCGTACGCTCGCGGGACCCAAACAAGAGCCCCCGTTAGCGCGGGGGCGTTTTGTTTTTTCGCAAGCACGAACGCCTTCTAGAGACACAGCGGGACGAGGGGTAGGCCGGCCGCCCTCACCCGCCGAAGGCGCTTTCGCCGCCGATGATGCGGGCGATATCGTTGTACGAGATGATCACGATGAGAAGCAGCAGCAGAGCGAACCCGGTGAGGTGCACCAGGGCCTCTTTCTGCGGCGGGATGCGTTTGCCCCGGCGAACGACCTCGATGGCGAGGAAGAAGAGCCGCCCCCCGTCCAGCGCGGGGATGGGCAAGATGTTGAAGATGGCCAGGTTCAGGCTGAGGAGGGCGGCGAACGAGAGCAACGGAATGATGCCCAGGCCGGCTACTTCGCCGGTGACCCGGGCGATGCCGATGGGCCCCAGGGCGTCGTCCTGCGGGCTGCGGCCGCCCACGAACCAGCTCTCGATGCCGTTCTTCATCAGCACCAGCACCTCGCCGATCTGACGGCCCGCCCGAGGCACGGCGGTCCAGAACGGGGCTGACCGGGTTGCCTCGCGGGGGTTCACCAGGCTGACCTGAATGCCCGTGGCCCCCTCGCCTTCCGGCGTCTTGAACCTGGGCATGACGTCGACCGGCGGCAGGAGCTCGCCGGCCCGCTCGACCTGCGTCGCCGCCGTCGCGCCCAGCCGCAGCTGGTACTGGTAGCGCAGATCGGCGAAGTTCTCGGTGCGGCGTCCGTTGACCCGCCGGATGATGTCGCCTTCCTGGAGGCCGGCGGCCTCGGCGGGGGAGTTGGGCGACACGACGGCGATGGTCACGTCACCAACCGTCACGTCGCGGGGCACCATGAAGACGATGGTGAACAGGACGATGGCCAGGACGATGTTCATGGCGGCCCCGGCTCCGAGCACGATGGCCCGCACCGCCACGGGCTTCGCCGACAGGCTGCGCGGATCGGATGGGTCCTCCTCGCCCAGCATCTTCACGTACCCGCCCAAGGGGATGGCGTTGAGGGTGTACATCGTCTCGCCGCGGCGGAAACCGAAGATCCGCGGCGGCAGCCCGATGCCGAACTCCTCGACCTTGACCTTCGCCAGCTTCGCGGTGATGAAGTGGCCCAGCTCGTGAATGACAACGAGAGGCACGAAGACAGCGATGAAGGCGAATAAGGTGGTCATGATGCCCTTAAGGGGCTACTCGGGCGTTTGACGGGAGGCGAACTCTCTGGCCCAGGCATCGGCGTCCAGCACGTCTTCCAGGGACGGGTACTCCACCGACTCGTGAGCCGCCAGCGCCCCCTCGACGATTTTGGGTATCTCGCCGAACCCGATCTGGTAGGAGAGGAACATCCCCACCGCCGTCTCATCGGCGGCGGCCAGCACCGCGGGATAGGTCCCGCCTCGTTTGCCGGCATCGATGGCCAGGCTGAAGCAGGGATACCGCTCGATGTCCATAGCCTCGAAGGTGAGCTTGCCAACTTCGATTGGATGAAACTTGGGCAGGTTGGGGTTCGCCCATCGCTCGGGGTAGGTCATGGCATATTGGATCGGCAGGCGCATGTCCGGCGGTCCCATCTGCGCTTTGACCGAGCCGTCGACAAACTCCACCATCGAGTGAATGATGCTTTCGGGATGGACGACGACCTCGATCCGATCGATGGGCACGCCGAACAGCCAGTTGGCCTCGATGACCTCCATCCCCTTGTTCATCAGCGTGGCCGAATCGATGGTGATCTTGCGGCCCATGCGCCAGGTGGGATGGTTGAGGGCCTGCTCTTGCGTGACCGATCCGATCTCGTGCAGCGGCTTGGTGCGAAAGGGCCCGCCCGAGGCGGTGAGCAGGAGGCGGGAGATCTCCTTATCCTCACCGTGCATGCACTGCCACATGGCGCTGGGCTCGCTGTCGACGGGCAGAATCTCGACGCCGTTGCGCTGGGCCTGGGCGGTGATGATATTGCCCGCCATCACGATGACCTCTTTGTTGGCCAGGGCGACGCTCTTGCGGGCGTTGATGGCGGCGAGGGTTGGGGTCAGGCCGCCGCGTCCCACCGTGCCCACCATGACCAGGTCGACGTCGGCGTGGGCGACCATTTCCTCCATCGACGAGTAGCGCCAACCGTTGGGAGTCAGCGCGTCGGTGGAGGCGCCTTCCAGGTGATACAGCAGATCGGGGTGGAACTCCTCGGCCTGTTTGGCAAGTAACTCGATGTTTCCGCCCGCGGCGAGGCCAACGACCTTGAACCTGTCGGGAAACGAGCGAACGATATCGAGGGTTTGGCGGCCGATAGAGCCCGTGGAACCGAGAACGACGAGACCCTTCATGGAACTCCGATTCCCTTGGTCAAGTAGTAGTATAGCACAACGACTGCGAAAATCATGCTGTCGAGCCGGTCCAGCATGCCGCCGTGTCCGGGGATAATGGCCCCGGCGTCCTTGAATCCCGCCGTTCTTTTGATGAGCGAGATGGTGAGGTCGCCGCCCTGGGCGAATACCGCGACCAACAGGCCCAGGACCACCGCGCTCCAGGCGCCGATCTCCAGGTCGAACGCGATGGTGGTGGCCACGGCGGCGATGATGCCCGCCGCTACTCCGCCAATGGCCCCTTCCCAGGTCTTGCCTCGGCTGATGGCCGGCGCCAGGGCGCGGCGCCCCACCAGCCGGCCGACGGTATAGGCGCCGGTGTCGACGGCGAACGTGAGGATGACGACCGTCAGCAGCCATTCCCTACCCTCGACCAGGGAGCGGATCAACACCGCATGGCTGAGCGACCAGCCGACCAGAAAGACGCCGGCCATGGTCCACGCCCAGTCGGCGAGAAAACGCTCTCTGGGAGGCAGAAAGACCAGCAGCAGCAGCGGAGCGAGCACCGTACCGGTGATCAGCGGCCCGGAGAGGTTGAAATCGACGACGGCATCGACGGTGAACAGCACCGTGGCGACGATGCCCAGGAGGAGCATCACCGTGGCGCCGGCGCGGATGGTGAGGCGGTGGAACTCGTAGACGCCGATGACGGCGGCGGCGGAGACCAGGGCGGCCGTTGTCGGGACGCCTAACCAGATCATGAGGAGCAGCCCCGGGACTCCTACGAGACTCGAGTAGACGCGGAGCCGGAGCTGGGAGCGCCCAGGAATCGCGGGCTGTTGGGACAGGCTACGACTGGCCCGCGACCCTCGCTCTTGGGCGGTCTGGGCCATGCGATCAGCGCCTGGAGGGGTCAAGGCCGCCGAAACGCCGCTGCCGCTGGGCATAGGCGGCCAGGGCCTGCTGGACCTCGACCTCGCTGAAATCGGGCCAACCGGTGTCGGTGGCGTAGTATTCCGAGTAGGCGGTCTGCCACAACAGAAAATTGCTGAGGCGCATCTCGCCGCCAGTCCGAATGATCAGGTCTGGGTCGGGGATGCCGGCGGTGTCGAGGTGCGCGGCGATGGCCTGCTCGGTGACGTCGTCCGGTTTGATGCCCGCCGCCAGCATGCGGCGGACCGCGTCCACGATTTCCACACGGCCACCGTAGTCCAGGGCGACGCACAGCGTGATGCGCCGGTTGTCCTTGGTCAACGCGATGGCATTCTCGATGGCCTCGCGGAGCGGGCGAGCCAGCCGGTCCTTGCGCCCGATATGGAGCAGGCGCACGCCGTTCGCATGCAGGTCCTGGACCTCTCGATCGACCGCCTCGGCCAGAAGCCGCCACAGCCCGTCGACCTCGTCGGGCGGGCGCGACCAGTTCTCGGTGGAGAAGGCGTACAGCGTGAGGTACTCGACGCCATGCTCGGCGAAGGCCTGAATCACGCGGCGGATGTTGCGGGTCCCGGCTCGGTGCCCTTCGAGCCGCTGAAGGCCGCGGTTCTCGGCCCAACGCCCATTGCCGTCCATGATGACGGCAACGTGGGTCGGGGGTGGAGGCGCATGGTCGTAGGGCTTTCGGCCAGCGCGGGTCTGGGTGGCCATCGGTCCGATCAG
The DNA here is from genome assembly GCA_022572465.1 of Chloroflexota bacterium. Lineage (GTDB taxonomy): Bacteria > Chloroflexota > Dehalococcoidia > SHYB01 > SHYB01 > JACZVV01. Next base: position 12,981 of record JACZVV010000046.1, on the reverse strand, counting down.
GAGGTCCGTCAGACCTCCATCAACTCCGCCTCTTTCTTCGCTCCCAGACCATCGGCCTGGCCGACGAATGTGTCGGTAACTTTTTGGAGCTGGTCTTGGGCGCGTTTCTGCTCGTCCTGGGAAATCTCTTTGTTCTTCTCCAACGCCCGCAGGCTCTCCAAGCCGTCCCGGCGGACGTTCCGGACCGCCACCTTGCCGTCCTCGATGCGCCGTCGCACCACTTTCACCAGGTCCTTACGGCGTTCCTCGGTGAGCAGCGGGATCGGCAACCGGATCGTTGTGCCATCGTTGACGGGGTTGAGGCCCAGGTCGGACTTGAGGATGGCCTTCTCAATGGGGCTCGCGGTCTGCTTGTCCCATGGCTGAATGGCGATGACGCGTGCCTCGGGCACGGTGATGGTGGCCAACTGGTTCAGCGGCGTCGGATTGCCGTAGTAGTCGACGGTGATGTGATCCACCAGGCTGGCGCTGGCTCGGCCCGTTCGGATGGAAGCCAGCTCCGTTTCCAGGACCGCGATGCTCTTTTTCATCTTGGCTTCGGTCTGCCTGAGGACATCGTCGATCATCGTCGTTGCTCCGGGTCGCTGGGATGTTTCAGGCGGTGACGCGGCCGTTCCTTCAGCTGATGAGCGTGCCGATCGCCTCGCCGAGGAAGATCTTCTCCAATCCGCGGGGGTCGAGCAGATCGAAGACGAGGATCGGGATGTTGTTGTCCATGCACATAGAGAGAGCCGTGCTGTCCATGACCTCCAGGCGGAAGTTGAGGGCGTCAATATGCGTCAAGCGGTCGAACCGCTTGGCTTCGGGATATTTCCTCGGGTCCTTGTCGTAGACTCCGTCGACGCCGTTCTTGGCCATCAGCAGGATGTCTGCGCCGATTTCGAGGGTCCGCAAGGCCGCGGCCGTGTCGGTGGTCATGTACGGATTGCCCGTGCCAGCGGCGAAGATGACCACCCGCCCTCGCTCCAGATGGCGCATGGCCCGGCGCTGGATGAACGGCTCGGCGACGTTGTGGATCGGAATGGCTGTCTGGGTGCGGGTGGTGACGCCAACTTTTTCCAGCGCGTCCTGAAGAGCCAGAGCATTGATTACCGTTGCCAGCATGCCGGCGTAATCGGCGGTGATCCGGTCCATCCCCGCTTCCTCGGCCTGGGCCCCTCGCCACAGATTGCCCCCGCCGACGACCATCGCTATGTCGACGCCCAGCTCACGGACCCGTTTGACTTGATTGGCGACGTAGCGAAGGGTCGGGAGGTCGATGCCGTAGCTACCCTCGCCCTTGAGGGCCTCGCCGCTGAGCTTCAAGACCGTCCGTTTATACCGAGGTTGTCCCATGGCCCCACCATGCGGCGCCGGGCTGGGGTCGGCCGTTGTCAGGCGCCCAGCTCGAACCGGCTGAACCTTCTGACCCGTATGTTCTCTCCCAGCTTGCCGACGGCCTCCGCTACCAGGTCCCGGATGGTCTTGGAGGAGTCGCGAATGAAGGGCTGGTGCCAGAGGCTGATGTCGGCCAGGTTGCCGTCTACCTCCTCGGGCAGGTCATCGACGCCCACGTACCCGGGGTTCATTGCGGCAACCTGAAGGGCGATATCGTGGGCCAGATTCTTGAACTCGTCGGTTCGAGCGACGAAATCCGTCTCGCACCGCAGCTCCACCAGGACGCCGATGCGTCCCCCCAGGTGCACGTAGCTTTCGATGAGACCCTGGGTGGCAGTGCGGTCGGCCATCTTCTCGGCGATGGCCAGACCCTTGGCGACGGCCTGCTTCTTTATCGCCTTGATGGCGGCGTCGATGTCGCCATCGGTCTCCATCAGGGCGTTCTTGCAGTCCATGATTCCGGCGCCGGTGCGCTCCCGAACGCTCTTGACGGCCTCTGCGGTGACGGACACTGGGTGTCGCTCCTCGATGCGGCGGGAGGGCTACTCTTCGGCGACGACGGCGGGCTCTTCGACCTCGGCCTGCTCCGGCTCCAAGGAGTCCTGCGCTTCAGCCGCCGCTTTCTCCTCGGCGATAGCAGCCTCGGCCGCCTCTTCCTCGGCCGCCTTTTGCTCCTCCAGAAGCCGCTGCTCACGCAGAGCCCGCCCTTCGATGACGGCGTCGGCCATCTTACTGGTGATCAGGCGCACCGACCGAATCGCGTCGTCGTTGGCCGGGATTGGATGATCGACCAGGTTCGGGTCGCAATCGGTATCGTTGATGGCGACCATGGGGATTCCCATTCGCCGTCCCTCGGCCACCGCGATCTTTTCCTTCCCGGGGTCGACGATGAACATGATGTCGGGCAGCTGGCGCATAGCCTTGATTCCAGCCATCTGATGGTTCATCTTGTTCATCAGGTATTCCAGCTTCAGCCTCTCCTTCTTGGTCAGAAGGGCGAGCTGGCCTGACTCTTGTTGGCGTTCCAGGTCCTGCAGACGGTCGATACGCTCCTGGATGGTCGCGAAGTTGGTGAGGGTGCCGCCCAGCCAGCGCTGGTTGACCCAGTACATGCCGCAGCGCTGCGCCTCGGTCTCGATGGCCTCGGCGGCCTGCTTCTTCGTTCCCACGAACAGGAAGGTCTTGCCCTCGGCGGCCCAGTCCCGGACGATCTCGTACGCTCGGGCCAGCATGGAGAGCGTCTGCTGGAGGTCGATGATGTGGATGCCGTTGCGCTGCGTAAAGATGTACTGCTTCATCTTGGGGTGCCAGCGGCGGGTCTTATGGCCGAAGTGGACCCCGGTCTCAAGCAGCAGCTTCATGCTGACGACTTCGGCGTCGGCGGCTGTCGGTTCGATTACTTGTGTCGTCATCGGTTTGTCTCGTTACCCTGGGCCCGGCGATGCTCGCCGACGGCTGAATCTTTTGCGTCCATCAGTGTATCATGACCGGAGTCGGGCGGCAAACGGATGTACTGAGAGACAGGATTGAGGGGTCAGGAACGAGGAACGGTGGACGAGGGCGACTCCAGGACGTTGCCTTGATGGGGTACGATGGGCGCCAACAAGGGCGGGCGCCGTTGTCCATGACGGGGGGTTTTCGTGATCGAGACTTGGGGGCTGACCCATATTCACCTGGCGGTGTCCGATCTGGCGCGGTCCTTGAAATTCTACAGCGACGTCTTCGGAATGGAAGTGCGGTTTTGGGATGGTCCAGGCATGGTCTTTCTCGGTACGCCCGGCGGCAACGACGGCGTGACCCTGAGGCAGGCTGACCCGGGAGAGCCCGTCGGCCCGGGCGGCGGAATCGGCCACTTCGGGTTTCGTCTACGCGACAAAGACCGCCTCGGCGACGCCGTTCAACAGGTTGAGTCCAACGGCGGCGCTTTGGTCGAGCGGGGCGAGCACCGGCCTGGCGTTCCCTTCGCGTACGTCTCTGACCCTGACGGCTACGTGATCGAGCTTTAGAGGGGCGTTGCTGAGGCATCTTCCCTCCACGTTGACACCCGCTTTCGCCCTGCCGCATACTCCGCCTGATCGCAAACCCGACGTGGGGGCGGCCGGTGGGTCGCCCCAATGCCTGCCATGCGCCGCAACGCCCAGCCCAAGCGCGTCTCCGCCCGCGAGGCGGTCCGCGCCCTGCCGACGTCCGGCCGGGTGCTGTTTCCCCCGGCCTGCGGGGCGACGCTGGCGCTGCTCGACGCCCTCGTCGACGAGCGCTCGCGATTTCAAGCGCTGGACCTGTGCACCGGCCTGATCTTCGTCGACCACCCCCTGTGGCAGACGCTGGGCGACAACGTCCGGCTGACGACCTGGCACCTGGCCGGGCCGGTGCTGCAGCAGGCCGACGAGGGCCGGGTCGAGTTCCTGCCTATCCGGATGTCTCAGGCGCCCCACACCTTCGCGGCCCATGGTCCGCTTCCCGCCGACGCCGTCTTCATCCAGGTCTCGCCGCCCGACGCCCACGGCTACGTGAGCCTGGGCGTGTCGGTCAGCACGACGATCGATCTCGCCCGGAGCGCGCCGCTGGTCGTCGCCGAGGTCAACCAGCAGACGCCGCGGGTTCTGGGGAACTCGCTGCTGCATCTGAGCGAGATCGACTACCTCGTCGACGCCGACTACCCCTTGGTGGAGTACCGCCAGGCGCGGATCGGCGACCTGGAGCGCGCCATCGCCGAGTACGTGGCCGACCTGATCCCCGATGGCGCGACGATCCAGATGGGCATCGGGGCGATTCCGGAGGCGCTGATGTTCTTCCTGGACGGGAAGCGGGACCTGGGCGTGCACTCGGGCATGATATCCGATGGATTCGTGCCCTTGATCGAGAAGGGCGTCATCAACAACGCCCGGAAGCCTATCGATCGCTACAAGTCGGTCACCGGCGAAGTGATGGGCGGGCCCGACCTCTTTCGGTTCGTCCACGAAAATCCCCTCATCCACACCGACTCCGTGACCTATACCCACAATCCCCTGGTCATTCGGCGGATCGACAACTTCATCTCCATCAACTCGGCGGTGGAGATCGACCTGGGCGGACAGGTGAACTCCGAGAGCATCGGCGGGCGGCAGATCAGCGGCCTGGGAGGCCAGTTCGACTTCATCGAAGCGGTGCTGCATGGAACCAACGGCGTCTCCATCTTCGCCCTGCCATCGACGGCGGCGAAGGGCAAGATCTCGCGCATCGTCTCCAGGCTGGGCCATGGCGCTGTGGTGAGTACGCCCCGCTACTGCACCGACTACGTGGTGACCGAGTATGGCGTGGCGTCGCTCAAAGGCAAGACCATGCGCCGGCGGGCGGAGGCGCTGACGGCCATCGCGCATCCCGACTTCCGCGACGATCTGGCCAATTCGCTGTCGAAAACGTGAGGGCGCCGGAGGCGCTTTCGCCGGGTGATCCACCAAACCGCTGCAGCGATGAAACGTCATCCTGAGCCCCGGTCCCATCGGTCCGATGAATCCCGATTCATCGGGACAAAGCCGCAGGGCGAAGGATTTCGTTGAACGAGGCGCGCCACGTCCCGAGTATGGAGGAGAGTTGGGTGTCGACGACCCGGCACAGCAGGGCATGACGACGCAAACGACTGAACTTCCAGGCGCACTCTCCCCATTCCGCGTGCTGGAGCTGGCCAGCCGGCGAGCGGCATACTGCGGCAAGCTGCTGGCCGGCCTGGGCGCCGACGTGGTCCTCGTCGAGCCGCCGGGAGGGCACCCCAGCCGCCGCCCGTCCCCATCGGCCGGCGACAGGCCGGGCCGGCTCCCCAGTCCATTCTTCACCTACATGCATGCGGGCAAGCGGAGCGTTACCGTCGATCTCGACGACGCCGATGGCCGGCGTATCTTGGTGGACCTGGCCTCGACTGCCGACGTGCTGATCGACCCCTTCCAGCCGGGCTACCTGGACGGTCTGGGCGTCGGTTTCGAAGGTCTGTCTCGGCGCAACCCCGGCCTGGTGATGACCTCCGTTACCGGATTCGGCCTCACCGGGCCGAATCGAGACCTGGCGAGCACCGACCTGGTCGCCTATGCCATGGGCGGCCTGATGTCGCTGAACGGCCACGGCGACACCCCGCCCCTCGAGCCCGCCGGGGAGCCGGCCTACGTCGTCGGCAGCCTCAACGCCGCTTGCGCCACCGTCATGGCCCTGTACTCCAGGCTGGCTACCGGGCGCGGCCAGCGCGTGGACGTCTCCCTCCAGGAGTCGGTGGCCCAGCTGACCAACTGGACCGGCGTCGGCGTCTATCTGTACGACAGGCTTCTGCGGACCCGGTCCTCGATCCCGCCGGGCTCGACGCCGATCGGCAACTTCCCTTGCAAGGACGGCTACATCTCGATCCAGATCGCGACCCCCAACCACTGGGAGACGCTGGCTGAATGGATGGCGGAGAAGGCGGGAGTCCGCGATGCGCTGGACCCGGAGCTGCGAGGGCCGGCGATGCGGCGGGTCCACCGCGCCGAGGAGATCGACGAGTGGATGCGCCGGCTTTCGGCCCGCTACACCAAGCAGGAGTTCGTGGCCGAGGGCCAGCGGAAGCACCTGCCGGTGGCGCCGGTCTCGGACCCGCGCGACCTGGAAAGCGACGTCCAGCTCGCCGCCCGTGGGTACTGGTCCGAGGTCGAGCTCGACGACGGCGAGAGAGTCAAGACGCCGGGCGCGCCCTACCGCCTGTCGCGCACCCCCTGGGCCGGCGGACTGCGGGCGCCGGGCCTCGGTGAGCACAACGGCGAGCTCCTTCCGGCCACCGCGCACCCGGCGACGGGCCTACGTCCCTTCGGTGATGCCAGGGAGGCCGCCGGTGATGCCGGGAATGTTGGAAACCCGTTCGACGGGCTGCGGGTCATAGAGCTGTCCACCGGCATCGGCGGGCCGTACCTTGGCCGTATCCTGGCCCAGCATGGGGCGGAGGTCGTCAAGGTCGAGTCCACCCGCCGGGTGGAGAACATACGCTCCTACGTGCCGTCCTTCGATCGCGCCAGCCCGCCGCTGACCGACATGCATCCCGGCCTGCAAGAATGGCACGCGGGCAAGCTCCATCTGGGCTTGAACCTGAACCACCCGGAAGGGCTTGGCGTTCTCCAGCGGCTGGTTGCCGTCAGCGACGTGCTGTTGGTCAACTACAGCGTGGGCGCAGTGGACCGGCTGGGCGTGGGGTCCGAGGCGATGCTGGCGGCCAACCCGAACTTGATATGGGTCGGCATGTTCGGCTACGGTGATTCTGGGCCTTATCGCGATTACGTGGCCTGGGGTCCCCAGATCGAGGCGACGTCGGGCATCTCTCATCTCACCGCCGTTCCCGGCGGCATCCCCTCTCGCGGCGTGTTCTACCCCGATTACGTCGCCGCCTTCCACGGGCTGCTGGCGATGACGGCCGCGCTGCTGCACCGCGCCCGCACCGGCAGGGGACAGCGCATCGACCTTTCCATGCTGGAGGCCACGGTCTCGACGATCGGACCGGTGGTCCTGGACCAGACGGCCAACGGCCGTACCCGCCAGCCTACCGGGAACCGCTCCCCCGACGCCGCGCCTCACGGATGCTACCTGTGCAGAGGCGACTCAGACGACGGGGAGTGGTGCGTTATCGCCGTGGAGACGGAGACGCAGTGGCAGGGCCTGTGTGCCGCCATGGGCCAGCCATCCCTGGCCGGCGACCCCAGGTTTCGCGACCTGCCTTCGCGTCTGCGGGACCAGGACGCCCTGGACGCTATCGTCGGAGCCTGGACGCGGCAGCGAGATCGTTACGAGGTCATGGATGCTCTCCAGCGCGCCGGCGTTCCCGCGGGAGTGGTGCAGACGATCGAGGACCTGGTGCGGCGGGACGAGCACATCAGGTCTCGCGGCTACCTGATGGAGCAGCGCCACCACCGGCGGGGGCAGGTGTACGGCACCGGTCTGGCGATCCGCCTGGGCGAGCCATCGCAACGGGCGCGGCGCTCCGGCGTCAACATCGGCCACGATAACGCCTACTTGCTGGGCGAGGTCGTCGGCCTTCCGCAAACGGAGCTAGCCCGGCTCGAGGCCGCCGGCGTCGTCGAACGCCAGTAGGCGAGCGCCCGGCCTGAAGCGCTCTGCGGGGCGAGCCACACCCGCTCCAGGCGAGAGCTGGGGCAGCTGGGGCCGGGCGCTGCTGGGAATCGTCGCAAACGTGCTTTAGCGGGCGGCCATCCTGATTTTCTGGTTGTCCCAGGTCGCCAGTCTCTTCTCCGGGATCACGCGGTAGTAGAGCTTCCTCACCGCGTAGTGAGACTTCACTCGATCGGGCATCTTGGAGCCCGTCTGCCGGAAGGAAGCGTACTTTTCGTCCATCAGACGGTCGTACCGCTGCTGGGTCTCCTCGTCTTCGATAGGCTCGGCCCGGCCCCGTATCATCACGGCCTTCAAGTCCACCCACCGCTCGCCGCTCTCCACCAGCACGCTCACCTTGTCGTTGCGCTTCAGGTTGACGTCCTTCTGGCTGCCGGTGCGGCCGCGCACGCAAACATGGCCGTCCATGTAGACGTACCAGAGCGGCGTGGTGTGCGGGTAGCCGTCCTTGTCCTGGCAGGTGAACATCACCGTATGCCCATTGGTGAGAAAGTCGTCGACCTCTTGCTGGTCAAGGGTAATCGCCATGGGGCGCCTCCTTATGCGGTCTGCAGTTGGGCAGATTATAGAGGAGCCGCCAGGGCTTTGCCAGGAGCGTGTTCTCAGGCGGACGAGTCCCCAGGGACATGACCGGCGTCGCCGCCGGGCCGAGGGTCACGCCTCGTTCGAAGGCGCCGTCGTCGCGACGAAACTGGGCCGCCGCCACAGCACTCCTTCGGCAAGCGACACCAGGAAGGCGACGCCGAACAGGCCGGTGGAGAACAGGACGATGGTGGGCCCCGATGGCAGGTCGAGGTGGAACGAGAGGTAGAGGCCGCCGACGACCGACGCCAGCGCGACGACGACGGCCCCCGCCATGATTCCAGGCACCCGCCGGGCCAGGATTCGCGCCGTCGCCGCCGGCGTCACCAGCAGCGCCAGCACCAGCACGATCCCAACCGAGGTCAGCGCCGCCACGGTGGTCACGCCGATGAAGAGGGGGAGCGCGTACTGGACCAGCTTGACCGGCACGCCCGACGCCGCCGCGAGATCGGCGTCGTAGGACGTGGCCAGCAGCTCCTTGTACAGCAGGAAAACCAGGGCCAGGACGCCGGCGGTTACGCCGCCGATGGCGGCCACGTCTCCCCAGGACGCGCCGAGCACGTTGCCGAACAGAAAGCTGAACAGGTCCGGCGTGAAATTGTCGACCCGGCTGAGGATGATAATGCCCAACGAGAAGCCCGCGGCGTAGATGATGCCGATGGAGGTGTCCATCACCAGCCGGGAGCGGCGGGCCAGGAAGGTCATGCCAAACGAGGCGGGAACGACCCAGGCCATCGCACCCCACAGCACGTTGCCGCCCAGGGCGAACGCGGCGGCCATGCCCGTCAGCGACGAGTGGGCGATGGCATCGCCCATGAAACCCAGGCCTTTCAGCACGACAAACGTCCCCACCACGGCGCAGACCACCCCCGCCAGCGCCGCGGCGATGAACGCCCGCTGCATGAACGCGAACTCCAGCGGCTCGATGAAGGCCTCGTGCATTAGCGCACCGGCCCGCTTCGTCCTCGCCGAGGGCCGGCGTCGTGGGTGTGATGCTGGTAGGCGTAGACCTTGCCGTCCAGGTGGACGGTCAGCAGGTGCTGTCCAAAGGTCTCCCCCAGGATGTCTTCGTTCAGCACCTCGCCGGGAGGGCCCAGGGCCACCACTCTGCCGTTGAGGCAACAGGCCTGGTCACAGGCGATGGAGACGCACGAGAGGTCGTGGGTGTTCATCACCACGGTGACGCCATCGTCTTTCAACTCGCGAAGGAGGTCCAGCAGCTGGTGCTGGGCGGTGGCGTCCAGCCCGGCAAGAGGCTCGTCCAGCAGCAGCAGCCTGGGGTCGGTGGCCAGGGCGCGAGCCAGCAGGGCGCGGCGTCGCTGGCCTCCCGAGAGCTCGCCGATGAGCCGGTCCCGCAGGTCGGCCAGTCCCACCTTTGCCAACGCACGCTCCGCCGTGTCCCGGTCCGCCTTCGACGGCCGGCGAAACAGGCCCAGACTGCCGTACCTTCCCATCATCGCGACGTCGGCGACGCTTACCGGGAAGTCCCAGTCCACCAGCTCCACCTGGGGCACGTAGCCCACCAGGCCACGCCGCCGGTGGTTCGTTTCCCCGAAGATCCGCACCTGCCCTCGCCACGGCTTCAGCAGGCCCAGGATCGTCTTGAACAGGGTCGACTTGCCGGCGCCGTTGGGCCCGATGATGCCCATGATGTCGCCCTGAGAGACCTGGAGCGAGACGTCTTGGAGGACCGCTTCGGAGCCGTATCCGGCCCAGAGCCCTCGAACGTCCAACGCGATCTCCCGTTTCGTTGCGTCGCCCATTCCCTTACCGTCCCGGTTCGTCGCCCAAGAGCTCGGCCAAGGTCACCGCGTTGGCCCTCATCATCTCCACGTAGGTCGGCGTCTCTTCGGTCAGGACGTCGGACGAGATGACGCCGACGCGGACACCGGCGTCGCGCGCCACCTGGCGCAACACGTCCTGGTTGAACTGACGCTCGGCGAAGATCGCGGGGATGCCTTCGGCCCGGACCTGGTCGACGATGGCTCTCACCGCGCCCGGCGTCACGTCGCCGGCCTGGACCCCGGTGAGAGCCGAGACCGCGAAGCCGTAACGCCGGGCGAAGTGGCCGAAGGCGTCGTGGAAGGTGACCAGGCGTCGGCGCTGGCGAGGAATCGTCGCAAGCGTCGCCTCGATCTCCGAGTCCAGCCGGGTCAGTTCCTGAATGAAGGCATCGGCGTTCCTCCGGAACGTCTCCGTTCGGGCGGGATCGGCGTCGATCATCGCGTCGCGGATGAGCGCGACGTAGCCGATGGCGAATTGCGGGTTCAGCCACAGGTGAGGGTCAGCATTCATCTGGGGGAAGGTTGCCGCTCCATCGCCGGTCGCCGCCGGCATCAAGCCGATGGGGTCGGCTTTGAGCGCCTCCGCCGCTTCGACCACCGTCGTATCGGAGGCCTTGGCCCCATCGATGATGGGATCGAGGGCGGCGTCGAGGCCACCGCCGTTGGTCAGGATGACGCGGGCCTCCCGGATCGCGATGCTATCCCCGGGCGTGGACTGGAACGAATGGACGTCCGAGCCAAGACCGACGAGTGAGCGCACTTCGACCGCGTCGCCGCCGACGTTGCGTGCCAGGTCGGCAAGGATGGCGGTGGTCGTCACGATCAGGACCGGGCCAGGCGATGCGGTCGTCGGCGAGGCGTCCCCCCCGCCGCACGCGGCCAGCACGAGGCTCATGGTCGCCAGGGCCCCGGCAGCCGGCGCCGCCTTACGGACGGTCGCCAGCAGGCGCACCGATCCTGTTGCAACCCTTTTATCTTTACCTGAATGAAACAAGGTCTCAATACCATTACCTAATGAGACTTGGTATCATAGAACGGCAAAAAAGAGACTACGCCGCCGCCTCTTGAGGACGGCAGGCGCGGCACCGGCCGTAGACCTCCAGCCAGTGGCCTTCCATAGCGAAATCATGGTCCGCGGCTCGGTCTTGGAGGATCGAGTCGAGGTCGCACCCCAACAGGTCCTCGGAGCGGCCGCAGTCCGAGCAGATCAGATGATGATGATGCCCCCGATGGCTGATCTGGTACCGCAGCCGCCCATCTCCCAGCAACACCCGGCAGACGAAGCCCATCTCCACCATCAGCTTGATGTTGCGAAAAACGGTTGCCCGTCCGACCCCGGGCAGCTCTTGCGCCAGGGCGTCGGCGGCGAAGTGGCCCCGTTGACGCGCGACCGCCCGCGCGACGGCCCACCGGGCGCCGGTGACGCGATGGCCCCCGGCTTCCAGCCGGTCCACGAAGCTCTCGACCAGCGGATGTTGCTTCTTGGCGATCATAATGATACTTGGTATCGCGAGTATCGCACCTTCGGCGGCGCTGGTCAAGGCGCTGCCCTAGGAGGCAGGGCCGCCGTTTGCCCGGATGGGCCGCGGATCAGTATAATGGCAGCCGTTTGCCTTTAAAGGAGGAGCCGAATGCCCATCGACGCCGCGACGCTGGAACGCGCCCTCAACCCGAAAACCGTGGTCGTGTTCGGCGACAAGAAGGCCAGCGGCTACATGTGGCTCAACGGCATGCGCCGCTTCACCGGACGGCTTTATTCTGTCCAGGTCGATCCCAACGAGATCGCCAACATCGAGGAGATGGGCGTCAAGAATTTTACGAGCCTCGGCGACGTGCCCGAGCCGGTGGACTACGCCGTCTGCGCCGTGCCGCGCTCCGTCGCTCCGCGGGTGGTGGCCGACTGCATCAAGCACAACGTGGGCGGCGTCACCCTGTTCACCGCGGGCTACGCGGAGACCGGGACCGAGGAGGGAAAGAACGCCCAGAACGAGATTCTCGCCATGGCCCGGGAGGGCGGCCTGCTCCTCATCGGCCCAAATTGCATGGGCTTGCACAACCCCAGCCTGGGCGTGTGCTTCTTCCCGGAGCAGCCGGTCTACGAGCGGGGCAACGTCGGCTTCTCCAGCCAGAGCGGCTCCCACGCCAACTCCTTCTCCATCGCCGCTCCGGAGAACGGCCTCTACATCAGCAAGATGATCAGCTTCGGCAACGGCATCGTCCTGGAGAACGCCGACTACCTGGAATACCTGGCCCACGACCCGCAGACCGACGCCATCGCCATGTACGTGGAGAGCGTTCGCGACGGGCGGCGTCTGTTCCGTTTGCTCCGGGAGACGACCCCGAAGAAGCCGGTGCTGATCTGGAAAGGGGGCCAGACGGATGCCGGGAAGCGGGCCACCGCTTCCCACACGGCGGCGCTGGCCGAGTCGATGGCGATATGGGAGGCCGTGGCGAAGCAGACCGGCGCGCTGCTGGTGCACTCCATGGACGAGGCGCTGGACACGCTGAAGGCGCTGCTGCTGCTGCCGCCGTTCTCCGGGACGGGCTGTGGGCTCACGGGCGGCGCCGGCGGCCAGTCCGTCTCCATCACCGACGCGTTCGTCAAAGGCGGCATGACGGTGCCCGCCCTCTCGTCCGAGTCCTATCAGCGTCTCGAAGAGTTCTTCAGTCTGGTCGGCGCCAGCTTCCGAAACCCCATCGACATGGGCTCCAACCGCACGGAGATGGATACCATCCTGGACATCCTGGCGGAAGACCCCGTGATCGACGTGATCGTGATGCAGATGGGCTACCTGGGCGGACAGCGACAGCAGTCGCAGCTCGAAACGCAGATCGACGCCCTGGTCCGGTTCAAGCAACGCACGGCCAAACCCGTGGTGGCGATCCCCAACTCGCCGACGCCCTACCGCAACGCCGAGGTGCTCACGGACATCGTCGAGAAGCTGCGGGCAGGCGGCATCGCATCCTATCCCACCTACGAGCGCGCGGCCCACGCCCTCAAAAACGCCGCCGCCTATCACCACTTCCGCGCCACCGTATCCTGAGCACCGACCCCGCAGCCTTCCCCAGACCCGGTTCCGAAATGTCCCTCACCCCTCCGCGATATCTTGGGAACCCCTTT
>JACZVV010000045.1 GCA_022572465.1 Chloroflexota bacterium | reverse complement strand
ACGCCCAACTGCACGGCCAGGTCGGTGTTGGGGTCGGCGCCGATCTCGACGAAGACACCGTCCACGACAAGCTCATTCGGGCCATCGCTCCGCCGGTCCAGGACCAAGCCGCTGAGGGTTTCGGCGCCTTTCAGCTCGACGACGGTGGCCTGAAAGACCGGCTGGGCGTTGGAGCTCTCCTCGAGCTTTTTCACATTGACCGGCTCGGGACGCGAGAAACTCTCGCCTCGGTAGATGACGTAGACCTTGTCGGCGTACTTGCTGATGAGGGTGGCGCCCTTGACCGCGGCATCGCCGCCGCCGACGACGCCGGCAACCTTGCCGCGATAGAGCGGCGCGTCGCAGGTCGAGCAGTACGAGACTCCACGCCCGGTCAGCTCCTCCTCGCGAGGCAGGCCCAGCTTTCGCCGCTCCCGTCCCACCGCCAGAATCACGGTGTTGCCCTGATAGATCTCCCCGCCGGCGTGGACGAGGAAACAGTCACCCTCTTTGGTGATGGCGTCGGCCTTCTCGTCGATCACCGGCACATCGTATTTCTCCACCTGCTCCTTCATCTGGAGCATCAGGTCGTACCCTTCGATGCTGACGATTCCGGGGTAGTTTTCGATGAGCCCGCCGGTGGCCGTCTCACCGCCGAAGGTCTCGCCGATAATCACCGCCTTGATCTGGTAGCGGGCGGCGTACAGGCCGGCGCTGAAGCCCGCCACGCCCTGGCCGAGGATGACGACGTCGTAGATGGTGCGTTGCTCCATCGTTGGTAGGACCTCCTTGGGCGGCTCGCCTCAGCGAATCGACAGGCCCGGCGCGCGATCGAATACGAAGGGTCGCCCGTTCGGGCGGCTATCCGTCTAATGCCGCCTCTGTAGTTCGATGCTCCCTCCGCCCCGCGGGGTGCGCCGGTGGCTGAGCCAGCGGCTGAGCCGCGGCAACATTAGGCCGAAAATGCTGATATGGCTCAGCCACCGGCTCAGCCGCTAGCCACCGCCTGGGCCGGAAAAGCTGATGTGGCTCAGCCACCGGCCGCCCAGCACGTCCAGCGCCGCCGTGTAAGGGTCGATCTCGCCTGCCTCGATCCGGCCTACCAGCGCGCGAAGGTCGCCGTCGCTGGTCAGGAGATCGTGCAGCGCCGCCACCATTCTCTCCTCGACCGTCTTGAAGAACTGGGCCGAGCGCCGCCGCTCGCGCCTGGCGTGAAGCTCGCCCGACTCCTCCGACACCCGGCGGTGCTCATCGATAGCGTCCATCAGCTCCTGGACCCCGACGCCGCGGTGGGCCTCGGTGTTCAGAACGGGGACGGTCCAGCCGGTCGCGCTGGCGCCGAGATGGAGGCTGGCCTCGATCTCCTGGGCCAGCTTGTCCGCGCCCTCGCGGTCCGACTTGTTGACCACGAAGATGTCGGCGATCTCCATCAGGCCTGCCTTCATCGTCTGGATCGAGTCGCCGGCCTCGGGGACCATGACCACCACAACGGTGTCGGCGGCATCCATGACGTCGAGCTCGGTCTGGCCGACGCCGACGGTCTCGATCAGAACGTACTCCTTGCCCGACGCCTCCAGGAGCGTCGCGGCCCGCTGGGCCACGTTGGGCAGGCCGCCGTGGCCGCCTCGGGTGCCCATGCTGCGGATGAAGACGCCCTCGTCCTGGTAGTGCTGCTCCATGCGGATACGGTCGCCCAGCAGCGCGCCGCCGGAGAAGGGACTGGTGGGATCGACGGCGATGATGCCCACGGCGGGCGCGCCGTCACGCCCGCGGATGACGGCGGTGACCTGGTCGACCAGCGTGCTCTTCCCGCTGCCCGGCGGGCCGGTGAAGCCGATGCGGTAGCCCTTGCCGGCGTGAGGCGAGGCCAGGCGCAGGACCTCGGCGGCGTCGGGGCTCTCCTTCTCGACACGACTGATCAGCCGCGCCAGGGACATCGTGTCCCCGCGCACCATGGCCTCGACCAGCGACTCGATAGACGGCACGCAACGCCTCCACGGCAGGTGATCCCACAGGCCATGCTAGAACGGCATAGGCAGGGTTGAGACCACCCTCACCCCAACCCTCTCCCTCGGAGAACGAGGGAGCGTCTGAGTATCTCCAGAATAGGCACCGCGATTCGGCGGGTCAAGGAGGGCGCTGATCGCCATCGGCAGCCTGCTGGTTCCCGCCTGGGCCGGAAATGCCGACGTGGCTCAGCCGCCCGCGTGGTCCGGAATGCTGATGCGGCTCAGCCGCCCGCCTTCGGTGGTCGGCCCCATCTCCACTCTTCTCTTCCGAAAAGGATGGAGAGGGGGTCTGGGAGTGAGGCTACCCCAGCCGGTAGAGGCGGGCCGCGTTTTCGGACAAGAGCTTCCGCTGGTCCTCGTCGGAGACGCCTTCGAGCTGGTCGCGAATGAGGCGCTGGGAGTTGGGCCACGAGCTGTCGCTATGGGGGTAGTCCGACGACCACATCTGATTGTCCACGCCGATGGTCTCCCGCATCTCGATGCCCAGCCGGTCCTCGATGAACGTCGAGTAGACGTTCTCCCGTACGTACTCGCCGGGGGAGCGCTTCATCTCGAAGTGGAGCCAGTGCCGGTGCCGCCGGTAGCTCTCGTCGGCACGGACGACAAAGTGGCCCAGCCAGCCGATGCGCCCCTCGGCGGAGACGATCTTCAGGTCCGGGAAACGATCGAAGACGCCACCGAAGAGCAGGTCGGCGATGGGCATGGTGTAGGAGAAGTCGCGCATCACCTGGTTGGCCATCCACGGCCCCTCCCGCGAGTGGCCCAGGGCGAAGGGCCGCTGGAGCCCCCGGTGGACCGCCAGGGGGATGCCCATGCTCTGGGCCGCGTCCCACAGCGGATCGTAGTACGGCTCGTAGTAGCGGCGATACGGAAAGATGGGTATCTGGGCCGTCACGACCCGGTGCTCTTTGACGTTGCGCTCCAGCTCGGCCACCGCCACGGCGATGTCGTCCTCCTCGGTGGGCAGCATCGGCGGGCCGACGAGCCGGCTGCGGTCGTGAGAGCAGAACTCGGCCATCCAGTCGTTCCACGCGTGGATGCACGCCAACCGCAACTCCGCGTCCTTGAGGTTGTACAGGCGCAGGCCCATGCCGGGGTACAGGACGCTGGCATCGACGCCGTCGGCCCTCATGTCGTCCAGGTGCGCCTTGGGGTCCCAACCGCCGCGGGCCACCTCGCTGAAGGAGAGGCCGCCGGGGGTGTAGCGCTCGTAGGAGAAGATGGCCGCGGTGTCCAGTCCGAAGGAATGGGCCTGCTCGCCCTCGACCTCCCACCCTTCGCCTCCGTCGGCCACGGCAACGATGCGCGGCGCCCGCTCCCGCAATCGCGCCGGCATTCTTTGGTCAAAAGTGTCCGGCGGCTCGATGACGTGACAGTCGGCCGAGATGACGTTGTACTCCACGGCGGGACGCTCCAATCACTGATGGGATTGCGGTGATTATACCCTGGGGCGAGGCACGCCGCGTGGCCGAACCCTGTGCTGCGAGCGGTGATGATACCCTGGGGCGACGCAAGCCGATTGGCCAGCCCCTGTGCTACGATAGGAGCCCACTCGACCGCCGGAGCCGGCCCCCGATGCCCGTGACCAAAGAGGTCCTCGACGAGATCGCCCTGTCACGGGCCGAGTACGAGACCATCGTCGAGCGGCTGGGGCGGGAGCCCAACCACGTCGAGCTGGGCATGTTCGGCTCGCTGTGGAGCGAGCACTGCGGCTACAAGCACTCCAAGCCCCTGCTGCGCCGCTTCCCCTCCTCGGGCCCTCGCGTGCTGGTGACGCCCGGCGAGGAGAACGCCGGCGTCGTCGACATCGGTGGCGGCTTGGCCGTCACGATGAAGATCGAGTCGCATAACCATCCTTCGGCCATCGAGCCCTATCAGGGCGCGGCCACCGGCGTCGGCGGCATCGTCCGGGACATCTTTACCATGGGCGCCCGTCCCATCGCGCTGATGAACTCGCTGCGCTTCGGCCCGCTGACCGAGCCACGGAACCGGCACCTGTTCGAGGGCGTGGTGGGCGGCATCTCCGGCTACGGCAACTGCCTGGGCATCCCCAACGTCGGCGGCGAGGTCGTCTTCGCCGACTGCTACTCGGAGAACCCGCTGGTCAACCCCATGTGCGTCGGCCTGCTCCACACCGACGGCCTGGTCTCCTCGGCGGCCGCCCTCCCCGGCGCGAAGCTCATGCTGGTGGGGGCCGACACCGGCCGCGACGGCATTCACGGCGCGTCGGGGCTGGCCTCGCGCACCTTCGAGGAAGAGCGCGAGCTGCGCTCCGCGGTCCAGGTCGGCAATCCGTTCCTGGAGAAGTGCCTCATCGAGGCGTGTCTGGAGATCGCTGCGACGGACCATATCGTCGCCATGCAAGACCTGGGCGCCGCCGGCCTCACCAGCTCGGCCATGGAGATGGTCGCGAAGGGCGGCTGCGGCCTCCGGATCGACCTGAGCAACGTGCCCCGCCGCGAGCAGGGCATGACCCCCTACGAGGTCATGCTGTCCGAGTCCCAGGAGCGAATGCTGGTGGCGGTCAAGCCCGGGCGCGAGCAGGCCGTCCAGGCCATCTTCGACAAGTGGGACCTGCAATCGACCATCATCGGCGAGGTCACCGGCGACGGCACGGCCCGCGTCTTCGACGGTGAAATACTTGTGGCAGAGGTGCCCATTGGCCTGCTCACCGAGCCGCCGCTCTACGAGATGGACAGCCGGAAGCCGCCCTGGCTGTCGCGGCTGCAGGAGGCCGACCTGTCGACGCTGCCCGACCCGCCGATGCCGTGGAGCGACGTGCTCCTCAAGCTGCTGGCCTCGCCCAACATCGCCAGCAAGGAGTCCGTGTTCCGGCAGTACGACCATCAGGTCATCGACAACACCGTGATCCCGCCGGGCGCCGACGCCGCTCTCCTGCGCATCAAGGGCACCGACATCGGCATCGCGTTGGCCACCGACGGCAACGGACGCTACTGCTATTTGGACCCGTTCGAGGGCGGCGCCATCGCCGTCGCGGAGGCGGCCCGGAACCTGGTCTGTGTCGGCGCCTTGCCCATTGCTATCACCGACGGGCTGAACTTCGGCAACCCGGAGCGGCCCGACGTCTACTACCAGATGGAGCGGTGCATCACCGGCATGGCCGCTGCCTGCCGCGCCCTGGACCTGCCGGTCGTCAGCGGCAACGTCAGCCTGTACAACGAGACCCGCGGCGAGGCCATCTATCCCACGCCCATCGTCGGAGCGCTGGGCCTGATGGAAGACGTCCGGCGGGGGCTATCGCCCGGTTTCAAGGACGGCGGCGACGTCGTCTTCCTCCTGGGCGACCTCGACCAGGACGCGGCGACCCTGGCCGGCAGCGAGTATCTGGAGCTGGTCCACGGAAGGGTCGAGGGCCGGCCACGCATCGACCTGGAGCGCGAGCGCCGGGTCCAACGCCTCTGTCTGGACGCCATCACCGCCGGGCGGCTCAAGTCGGCCCACGACTGCTCCGATGGCGGCCTGGCGGTGACGCTGGGCGAGTCCTGCGTCATCGGCGGAATCGGACTCGCCGGCGAGCTCCCGGAGTCCGGTGCGGAGCGGGAGATGGATGCCGTCCTGTTCGGCGAGGCCCAGTCCCGCATCGTGGTATCGGTCGCCGAGGGAGACGCGGGCTGGTTGGCGGACGCCGCTAAATCAGCCGAGGTGCCCCTCGCCCGCATTGGCATCGTGGGCGGCCGCGACCTGGCGCTGGGCAACGACCTCCGCGTGACGGTGGAGCGTATGAGCGAAGCGTGGCGCGGCGGCCTCAGCGCCGCATAGCTCGATGACGGTGGTCAGGTCAGCCAGGCCGCCGGAATCGCGACGCCGGCGACGCCACCATCCTCGATCAGGAGTCCCAGCACCGCCCATCGGGCTTTGGAGCAAGCGATGGCGTCGCTCGCCGGCCGGCTAGGTCTCGGCGAGGGTGCGTTCGGCGTCTTCGCGGTAGAGGATACCGAGGAGCCGGCCACCCTGGTGCGACCCGTACGACGTGACGAGAATGCTGCCCAACCGCTGCCGTTGTAGGCGCTCGATAACTTCGTGCAGGAAAACGTCGGGCCGGATAGTGGATGGCCCCAGCTCCATGACATCCTCCACGGCCCCGACGGGATCGCCGTCCCATCGCTTGCCGCGCAGCCTTCCCAGAACGACTCCCTGGCCGTCGACGACGATGCAGACCTCGTGACCAGCCGCCGTTACCCGTTGCCGGACGTCGCCGAGTCGCTCGTCGGGGTGGCATGTGGGGATGTCCTTCCGGGCGATCTGGACGGCACGGCGTCGCCCGGCGGTCCTGCCCTCCATCGGCAGGTCGTTGAAGGCCCAATCGGCCTTGCCGGGGACGTAGTCGTAGACATCGGTGAAGCCCAGGCTCTCGAGCCGCGCCGCGGCTCGGGGAGCGATGTCTCAATCGGTGTCGAAGCAGTAGACGATGACCGGCCGGTCTTTCGCGAGCCAAGCCGCCATGGCCCTGTCGAGCTTCCGGAGAGGCAGGTTGATCGCGCCCGCGATGTGCTCCGCGGCGTACTCCTCTTCCGGCAGCGTGTCGACCAGCTGGGCGCCATCCGTCACCATACGTTGAACGTCCTCGCGGTCGATCTTCTTCGCCATGGCGTCTCCTCCTCGCGGTAGATCGAGCGTCATTCGCTGGAGCGTAACGACGGCCTCCCCATGCTACCCCAGCTCGGCGACGCGGGCCTGGAGCGCAGCGAGCTTCTCCTGGTACTCGACCAGCCGCGCCCGCTCTTTGTCCACCACGGCCGCCGGCGCTTTCGTCGTAAAAGCGGCGTTGGCCAACCGGGCCTCCAGCCTGGCCAGGGCCTCGCGCAGGCCAGCCGCCTCTTTCTCCAACCGCACGCGCTCGGCGTCCACGTCCACCAACCCGGCGAGTGGCAGAATCACGCGGACCGCGCCCAGGATGGCGATGCGAGCGTTGTCGGGCGTCGGGGCCGCCTCGCCGTTGCCGTAAATAAGCACCGGCTCGGCCCGGGCAAGCGCGGCGATTCCATTGAGGTTGCTCACGAACAGGTCCTTGTGCGCCGCGGCGTCGATCACCACATCCACTCGCTTGCCGGCCTCGACCCTGAGCTCCGCCCGGGCGTTGCGGATCGCGGTGATGACGTCGATCAGCAGCGTCATGTCCCGCTCGGCCTCGTCGTCGTAGTGCGACGGATCGGGCACTGGGTACCGCGCGACCATGATCGACTCAGGCCGGTTGGGATCGTGGGGCAGCCGCTTGACGACGTTCTGCCACACCTCCTCGGTCACGAAGGGCATGAACGGGTGCAGCAGGCGCATGGTCTGCTCCAGCACCCGCACTAGGACCGGCAGGGGAGAAGGACCATCGCCGGAGCGCAGGCGGACCTTGGCCAGCTCGATATACCAATCGGCGTACTCGCTCCACAGGAACTCGTAGAGCTCTCGCTGCGCCTCGCCGAGCTGAAACTCCCGCAGGCTCCTAGTGGCCTTGCCGGTGGTGCGGGACAGCCGGCTCAGGATCCAGCGGTCCTCCAGCGCCGGCTCCGAGGGCAGCGCCTCGTCGACGCCGCCGGCCTGGTCCACGGCCGTGAGCACGAACCGCGCGGCGTTCCAGATCTTGTTGGCGAAGTTCCGGCTGGACTCCAGCTTGGTCGTCGAGAGGCGCGAGTCGTTCCCCGGCGAGGTGCCGGTGGTGAGGGCGAAGCGCAGGGCGTCGGTGCCGTACTGATCGATGATCTCCAGGGGATTGACGACGTTGCCCTTCACCTTGCTCATCTTCTCGCCCGAGTCGTCGCGGATCATTCCGTGAAGGTAGACGGTGTGGAACGGGATGTCGCCGGTGTTCTCCAGCCCCATCATGATCATCCGCGCCACCCAGAAAAACAGGATGTCGTATCCCGTCTCCATGACCGACGTGGGGTAGAAGTAGCGCAGGTCGTCGGTGGCGTCGGGCCAGCCCAGGGTCGAGTGGGGCCAGAGCCCCGAGCTGAACCAGGTGTCCAGAACGTCGGGGTCCTGCTCGATGTCCGTCGAGCCGCACTGCTCGCAAGCCTGGGGATCGTCGACGGCCACCGTCAGGTGCTCGGCGTCGGCGCCGCAGTACCAGACGGGAATACGGTGCCCAAACCAGAGCTGGCGGCTGATGCACCAGTCGCGGATGTTCTCCAGCCAGTTGAGATAGACCTTCGCGAACCGCTGCGGGACGATGGCGATTCGGCCGTCGGCCACGGCTCGATAGGCGCGCCCGGCGATGGAGTCCGGGTCGTCGTGAGCGCCCACCTTGACGAACCACTGCTTGCTGACCAGCGGCTCCACAACCGTCTTGCATCGCTGGCAGTGGCCGACCGAGTGGTCGTGGGGTTCTACCCCCTCCAGAAGACCCTCGCTCTCGAACCGCTCGACGATGGCCTTGCGAGCCACCTCGCGGTCCATTCCCTGGAACGGCCCGCCGTTCTCATTGATCGAGCCGTCGAGGTTCATGATGTTGACGAAGTCCAGGCCGTGGCGCATGCCGATCTCGAAGTCGGTCGGGTCGTGGGCCGGCGTGACCTTGACCGAGCCGGTGCCGAAGGCCATATCGACGGCCTCGTCCGCGACGATGGGAATCGTCCGGTCGAGAAACGGCAGCACGACCCTCTTGCCCACGAGGCCGGTGAATCGAGCGTCGTCGGGATGGACGGCGACGGCGGTGTCGCCCAGATAGGTCTCGGGCCGCGTGGTGGCCACGGTCACGGCGCCGCTGCCGTCCTCCAAAGGATAACGGAGGCGCCAAAGATTACCGCGGACCTGATCGTGCTCCACTTCGAGGTCCGACAGCGCCGTGTGGCACCGGATGCACCAGTTGGTCAGCCGCTCGCCTCGATAGATCAGCCCTTTTCGATAAAGGTTGACGAAGGTGGTGAGGACGGCCCTCACGGGGCCATCGTCCAAGGTGAAGCGCTCGCGGGACCAGTCGCAGGAGACGCCCAGGCGCTGGTGCTGCTCGTTGATGCGGTTGCCGAAGGCCCGGACCCACTCCCACACGCGCTCAAGGAACTTTTCGCGGCCAAGCTGGAAGCGGTCGAGCCCCTCCTCGGCCAGCTGCTTCTCCACCACCAGCTGAATGGCGATAGAGGCGTGGTCGGTCCCTGGCAGCCACAGCGTCGGTTCGCCCTGCATGCGGTGCCAGCGGGTCAGCGCGTCTTCGACGGCGGCTGTCAGCGCGTGGCCGATGTGGAGGTCGCCGGTCACGTTGGGTGGCGGCATGATGATCACGAAGGGCTTCTTGCTCCAGTCGATGGTTGGAGTGAAGTAGCCCCGGTCCATCCAGAAGCGGTACAGCCGCTCCTCGACGTCGCGAGGCTCGTAGACCTTGGGAATCGGGCTGGGACGTGGAGTGGTCTGGGTCATGGAGACGGTGACCTCGTCTGCTTGGCGCGCCGAAATTCGTCTCTCATTTTACCCGAACGACGGCACGGGAGCCACGTCCATGGGGGCCGCTTTTCGCGGCCCCCATGCTATAATCCGGCGAAACGCGCCCTGGAGGCCCGTATGCCCAGGATCAAGGTGCTGGTCGGCCATCACATGGCCCGGCAAAAGGAACTGGACCGTATCGCCAGCGTCGACCCCCGCGTCGACGTTGTTCAAGCGCCCTTCGTCGACGAGATGACTCGCGGCTGGGTCGACTCCTTCCGCACCACCGGTTCCCGGGACCTGCCGGATCTCAAAGAGGGTGAGTTCGAGCGTCACGTGGGCGACGCGGAGGTCATCTTCGGCCTGCGGCTGCCCAAGAACATTACCGAGATCGCCCCCGGCCTCAAGTGGATGCACGTCTACGGCGCCGGCGTCGACTACATCGCCGACACGGGGCTTCTGGAGAAAGGCATCCTGCTCACCAACAGCAGCGGCATCAACGCCCCGCCCATCGCCGAGTTCGTCCTCATGTACATGCTGATGCACGTGAAGCAGATGCCAAAGCGCGTCGATGCCCAGCGCGAGCGAAAATGGGTCCGCCACGTGAACGACGAGCTTCGGGAGCAGACGCTGGGCATCGTAGGGCCGGGCCGCATCGGCGCGGCCGTGGCCCAGCGGGCCGCCGGCTTCGAGATGAGCATCCTCGCCACCCGGCGCGCCTTCAAGCCGGACGAGAGCCTCCCCGGCATCGATGAAATCTACCCCCGCGACCGTCTCCACGACATGCTCGCTCGCTGCGACTTCGTCGTCCTGGCGGTGAGCCTGACGGACGAGACCCGATCGATGTTCAGCGAGGCCGAGTTCCGGGCGATGAAGCCCGGCTCGTTCTTCATGAACGTGTCCCGGGGCGGGACCGTCGACCAGGACGCTTTGATCCGCGCGCTGAAGGACGGCCACCTGGGAGGCGCCGGGTTGGACGTCTTCTCGCCCGAGCCGCTGCCGGAAGACAGCGAGCTGTGGGACCTCCCCAACGTGATCATCACGCCTCACAACAGCGGCGGCATCCGCTCCCACGCCGTTCGGGCAACCGAGTTCTTCTGCCAGAACCTCAAGCGCTACATCGACGGCCAGCCCCTCGAGAACGTCATAGACCCCAAGACGGGGTACTGATCGCGCCACAGGGCCGCGCGGCCCTGGTGCGGAGAAACTAGCGTGATCGATTCGCTGCTAGGACTGCAAGACAAGGTCGTCGTCGTCACCGGCGCGGCCCAGGGCATGGGGCGGGCCATCGCCCTGATGTTCGCCAGGGCCGGGGCCGACGCGGTCATCGTCGACCTTCAGGACGACAAGGCCCAGGAGGTCGCGGCCGAGGTCCAGGCCCTGGGGCGAAACGCGTTGGCCGTCCGCGCCGACGTCCGCAACGCGTACGACGTGCAGCGGATGGTGGCGGCGACCCTCGAGCGGTTCGGCCGGCTCGACGTCGGTGTGAACAACGCCGGCGGCCTGGGCGGCCAGTCGATGCAGCCGGTGGTCGAGGCCTCGAGCGAGTTCTGGGACAGCGTGATGGCGCTGAACCTGCGCTCGACCTTCCTGTGCTCTCAGGCCTTCGCTCGGGCCATGATCGACGGCGGTGCCGGAGGCGCCATCGTCAGCATCGCGTCCATCAGCGGCCTGCGGGCCTCGGTGCGGCTGGCCCCCTACGGAGCGGCCAAGGCCGGCATCATGCACCTGACTCAAACGCTGGCGATGGAGCTGGCGCCCCACGGCATTCGCGTCAACTGCGTCGCCCCCGCTTCCATCGACACGCCCGACGTCCTGGCGATGATGACCCCCGAGCGCAGAGCGGCCGCCGGCAAGTCGATCCCCATCGGCCGGACCGGCCGGCCCGACGACGTGGCCGGCCTGGTCATGATGCTGGCCTCGGACCTGGCGGGCTACGTCACCGGCCAGACGCTGCTGGCCGACGGCGGACTGAGCTGCACCACGGCGCGCCCTTCGGCGACCGGCGAGTGATCCGATGGCCGAGACCTTTCCTCACATCGACGATCGCATGGCGGAGTTCATCGGGCGGCAGCACATGTTTTTCGTCGCCACGGCGCCGCTCTCCGGCGAGGGCCACGTCAACCTGTCGCCCAAGGGGTTGGACAGCTTTGCGGTCCTGGACGAGCGGACGGTCGCCTACCTGGACTTGACGGGCAGCGGCATCGAGACCGCGGCCCACGTGGGGGAGAACGGACGCATCGTCATCATGTTCTGCGCGTTCGAAGGGCCGCCGAAGATCGTCCGGCTCCATGGCCGGGCCGAGATTATCGAGCCCGGCGACGCCGAGTTCGAGACGCTGCTGGCGTCGTTTCCACCCTACGAAGGCGTCCGCTCAATCGTCCGCGTCGCGCTGGAGCGCATCTCCGACTCCTGCGGCTACGGCGTGCCTCTCTACGAGCACCAGGGGCAGCGGACGCAGCTGACCCGATGGGCCGGCAGCAAGGCGGACGAAGGGCTCGCGGCCTACCGGGCGGAGCACAATCGCCGCAGCATCGATGGCCTGCCCGGGCTGAAGTCGCCAGGCGACGCCTAGGTCTTACCCGCTCCAGCGGTCGTAGGAGACCACGTCGTCGATGGCCCGTCGCTTGGGCGGGCCGTAGGCCTTGGCCGGGTGCCCCAGCGGAATCAGCGCCGCCATCTCGATGTCGTCGGGCACGCCCAGCAGCGCTCGCATCTCCTCGTCGCGGTGCCGCCAAACCGTGGTCAGAACGGTGCCCAGGCCGAGCCCCCAGGCCGCGAGCATCAGGTTCTGCACCGCCGGGAAGATGGACGAGCCGGGGTCCGAGACGCCGGACTTTTCGATGCACGCGAGAACCTGCACCGGCGGCGCCTCGCCCAGGTGCCGTGCCAGGTGGACCGCGTCGCGCAGCGTGCGCGTGATGCCCGGCCGGGCCAGCACTTCGTCGGGCGTAGCGGCTTCGACCTGCTGGAGCAACGCCTCGAGGTAGAGGCGGCCCACCTCTCGTCGGACCTTCGGGTCGCGCAGGACGAGAAACCGCCACGACTGGCTGTTCCCGCCGTTGGGCGCCCTGATCGTCATCTCCAGGATCTGGCGCAACGCCTCGTCGCTCACCGGCCGGTCGCTGAACTCGCGGACGCTCCGCAACGAGCCCATGACGCCGTAAAGGTCAGCCCCAGCCATCGCCCTGGCCCTTACCGAGTCCACGCAGGCACTCCAGGCCCTTCTTCGTGTCGCTGGCCAGGCGGGCCGGCTCACTGTGACGGACGCGGTACTTGAACAGCCAGTAGGTGAACTCGCGGAGCTCGCCCAACGACAGCCGGTCGGGAGCGACCTCCTCTTTTTCGGCGGACAACTCGGACAGCAGCTCGTCGCGGGTCCGGCCGTAGATGCCTCGATAGACCATGTTCTCCAGGCGGATCCCTTCCGGCTCGGCGACGCCATGACCCGCCTTGCGCATCTCCTGCTCCACCGCGAGGATCAGGGCGTCTTCCACCAGGACGCCGTACCAGAAATTCATCACGGCGCGGTGTTTCGCGCTGCCGATGCGTTCCCGGAAATGGTCCGGGGTCATCGGCCGTGGAGGATGTCCGTAGAACAGCAGCGCCTCCCGCTCTTCCTCGGGGACCAGCCCGTCGGTCGACAGCACCAAACGCTCCGCGAGCAGCAGCCAGTCGAAGGCCTCGCCGCCGATCAGGTACTGGTAGTCGCGGCCGTGGGCAATCTCACCGGGCGCCGTCCAGGTCGCCACGGCCTCCATTAGGGCGTCGAACCAGTCCTCACCATCGAGCAGCGCGCCTCGGAACCGATTGACGATCTCGTCGGTCCTCGTCTGGAGGCCAGTCGTGGCGCTGGAGGGATCGGAAGTGAGTGCCATGGCCCCCCTAGTCTACACCCGCCTGTCCAAGGCGGGCCTAGGGCGACGGGGCGGCGCCCTTCAACGCGGCCAGCAACTCGAGTAACGGGCGGGTATTGAGAATGTCGCCGGCCTCGCACATGCCGCGGCGGGCGACGCCGACGCCGAACCGTAACCCCGGCAGATGCAACACGCTGTGGGCGTCGCTGCTGACCACCAGGCGCACGCCCAATTGGCGCGCGCGGCGGACGTAGGTGTCTTTCAGGTCCAGGCGCTCGGGCGACGCGTTGATCTCGATGGCGGTTCCCGTTCGTTGGGCCGCAGCCAGGATCGCGTCGATGTCGAGCTCGACGGGTGGGCGGTCGCCGATGTGACGCGCCGTCAGGTGCCCGATGACGTGGACGTGGGGATTCTCCATGGCGGTGATGATCCGGGCCGTCATGCGCTCCCGGTCCTGCGTCATGGCCGAGTGGATGGAGGCGACGACGACGTCCAGCCGCTCCAGCGCCTCGTCGGGAAAGTCCAACGACCCGTCGGCGCGGATGTCGACTTCGGACCCGGCCAGCAGCCGAAAACCATCGTCGGCCTTCCGGTCCAGGTCATGGACCCGCTCGACCTGCTCCATGAGGCGATCGACGGTGAGGCCGTTGGCCACGCCCCGGCCACTGGAGTGGTCGGTGATGGCAAGGTACTCGTAGCCCTGGGCACGAGCATGCTCTCGCACCGTCTCCAGCGAGTCGCGTCCATCGCTCCATTCCGAGTGGCAATGGAGATCGCCCTTGAGGTCTCCGAGCGCGACCAGTGTGGGCAGCCGGCCCTGTTCCGCAAGCTCGATTTCGTCGGTCCCCCAACGCAGCTCCGGCGGGATCCAGGGCAGCCCCAAGCGCTGGTAGACCTCTTCCTCGGTGGTGTGCCGCTCGACCTTGCCGGTGGCCAGATCCGTGATGCCGTACTCGTTGACGCTCAAGCCCATGCGCCGCGCCCGCTCCCGCAGAATCACGTTGTGCTCTTTGCTGCCGGAGAAGTGCTGGAGCAGGTTGCCGAAGGACTCGTGCTCGACGATGCGCAGGTCCACTTGATACGCGTCGTCGACGATGACGCTGGCTTTGGTCGGCCCGTGGGCCAGCACCTCATCGACGAACGGGAGCCGGACGAAAGCCTCAATGGCGCCGGCGGGGTCATCCGACGTGCCAAGAATGTCGATGTCGCCGACCGTCTCTTCCAACCGGCGCAGGCTGCCCGCCTCGGTGACGTTCGGGACCAACGGCCGCATCGCCTCGCAGACGCGCTCGGCGATGGGCAGCGCCTTGCCCAGAGGGATCCGCCCGTCTTTCGCGATGGGCCGGTAGAGACGCCGCAGGATGTTCTCGGCGGTCTTCTTGCCCATTCCCGGCAGGACCTCCAAACGGCCCGCCAGGATCGCATTTTGAAGGCCCTCCAACGTGCTGACGCCCAGCTCGTCGCAAATTCGATAGGCCGTCTTCGGGCCAATGCCGGAGACGTCCAGCATGAGGAGCACTCCGTCGGGTAGGTCGGCGACGAGACGGTCGTGCTCCTCGATTCTTCCGGTGCTCAGCAGCTCGTCGATCTTGGAGGCGATGCCCTTGCCCACGCCGGGGATCTCTTTCAGTCTGCCTTCGGAGGCTAGCTGCTCCACGTCGTCGGTGGCGTAGGCTACCGCCCGGGCCACTTTTTGGAACGCGACGACCTTGAACCGCACCTCGCCTTTCATTTCCAGGAGGTCGGCCATCTGCCGCAGCACGCCGGCGATCTGCTCGTTGTTCATGGACTAGGCCTGGTGGATAGGCGAAGGGTGCGCCAGGCGGGTTCTAGCCGGGTTGCGCGACGACGGCATCCGCGGGCGACTTGACGACGGCGTCTCGCTTCAAGCGCTCGATTTGGTCATCGTCCAGCCCCACTTCGCGAAGGATGCTCTCTGTGTCCTCGCCCAGTAAGTGAGCAGGCTCGGCCCTTGCCGGCGTCATCGAAAAGAAGGACGGCGGGCCTTGCCGGTAGAAGGGCCCGGTGACTGGATGATGCGTCTTGACGATGAGCTCGTTCTCCTGGAGGTTGGGGTCCGTCAGGAAGAACTCACCCGGGGACTTGTGGTCGGCGATGACGCATGGCGCCCCCGCCGAGCACAGGTAGGCCTCCCAATGCCGGCTCTCGCGGTGGGAGAACGCCTCTCCCAGCGCGGCCACCAGATGGCCGTCGTAGATCTGACGCGAGGCGTGATCGGCGAACCTGGCGTCGTCCGCCAGCTCGGGCCGGCCGATGGCCCGGCACAGCGACTCCCACTCCCGTTGGGTCTGGCACTCGAGAAAGACCCACCCATCGGCGGTCCGATACAATCGCCTCAGGGCATGGGTGCCGCGGAGGTACCGGTCCGGTTCCTGGCGCGGCGGTTTCCCTTCGTAGCGAACGAAGTCATCGGAAGAGATGTAGCCGTTGCTGATCAGCATCGACGTTTCCAGGTATTGCCCCTGACCGGTCCGCTCTTTGTGATACAAGGCCATGGCCATCGCCGTCCCAACGGCCAGGGCGGCCGTGACGTCGGGGGAGCCTTCGTTGGCCCGGATCAGGGCCATGCTCCACCGATCGATCTCGTCGATATCCAGTGGCTCGTCGCAAGGCGGAGGCTCGTTGCCCCGGCCAAGCTGCCACAGCGCGCCGCCGGTCATGGCCCCCGCGGTTGGGTGGAACGCCGCGCGTCCGGCGCCCGGGCCCGTGGAGCCGTAGGAGCCGGCGTACAGATACACGATCTCGGGATTGATCTTGGTGACCGTTTCGTAATCGATCCCCAAACGGTTCGCCGCGTCCCCCCTCATGTTATGCATGATGCCGTCGGCCTTGGCGATCAGCTTGTGGATGACCTTGCGGCCTTCTGAGTTCTTCAAGTCGATGCAGAGGCTCTCCTTGCCCTGGAACGTTCGCCCCCGGCCCTGGCCTCGGCTGCGGAACTCGTCGCCGGCCAGCGACTCGACCTTGATCACCCGGGCGCCGAGATCGGCGATCAGTGACGTGCCGAAGGGCGCGGCGAGCCAGCCGGCAAAGTCCAGCACGAGAAAACCGTCGAACGGATGCTTGGGCACGGCCCCTACGTCGTTGGAGCTCCGAGGCGCGACAGCCGGCTCACGAACGGCGGCCAGCATTTCGTCCGTATGTTCGCCGACCCGCGGCGCGGGCCTGCCGATCGTCGACGGCGTCTTGGAGAAGCGAATGAGAGGGCCGATCTGCTTCGTGGCGCCGACGACGGGGTCGTCGATCTCGACCACGCCTTGGTTATGGATGGTCTGAGGGTGGTCCATGAACTGCTGGGTGGTGAGAAAACGGTCGCCGGCGAGGCCCTTTTCCATGAAAATGTCCATCCACTCATCGATGGTCTTCTCGCCCATCTTGGCCAAGAGCATGCGGCGGAGCTCGACTCGGTGGCTTTCATCCTGAAACGAAAAGGGCGCCCCCTTGAACTTGTCGTCCTGGAAGATGCCGCCCAGACCGATGGCCTCCATCCACATGGGGAACAGCCGCGCCGTGTTGTTGGTCAGCTGCATCCACTGACCGTCTTTGCACCGCGCCACCATGTAGTTGAGGAGGAGGTGCAGCCCGGCGCCTCTCGGGGCCTCGCCGTCCGAAGCCACCATGCCCAATCGCTTCTGGTCGGCCTCGTAGCTTCCCGCCTCGTAGCAGGTCATCCCCTGGTACAGGCTCGTCTGAATTCTCTGACCCTTCCCGGTGCGGTGGCGAACGCGCAGACCTCCCATGATGGCTTGGACCAGCAGGTTAGCGGTGGCGTAGCCGGCTTCGGGCCGGACGCGATAGGTGGGCGCGTCGCGGTGCATCGAGGCCGCCAGGCCCCGGTAGCCGCCGGCCCTTGCCTCCACGAGGCCTTCGTAGGCCGGCAAGTCTCGGTAGTCGCCCACCGGGCCCAGCGCGGTCACGGAGCAGTACAGCAGCCGGGGGTTGACCTCCTCGAGCGCTTCGTAGCCGAGGCCCATCTCACCGGCAGCGCCGGTGACGAAGTCCTCCAAGAGGACGTCCGCCGACCCGGCGAGCCGAAACGCCTGCGCTCGTCCCTCCGTTGATTCGAGGTCCAGCACGACGCTCTTCTTGCCCCGGTTCCACATCAGCCAGGCGGGCGCGGAGCGTTGCGCATCACCCCCTGGAGGCTCGATCTTGACGACCTCGGCGCCGTTGTCGGCGAGGACCATCGTCGCCAGCGAGGTCGCGAAGCCGCGGCCCAGGTCGAGCACGGTGATTCCTTCGCAAATGGCCATGACTGCTCCTTGACGGAGAGATGCGAGGAGAGCGAATGACGCGGCGGCGGCGCAATCGAGGCCCAGCGGCCGTCAGTCCCCCAGAACGCGGGCCAGAGCCTTCTCCCCGAACTCCAGGCCGTGCTTGGGCAGCTCGGACGTCGCGGCCAGATTCAGGGTGAACCGCAGCGTCGCCTCCAGGACATCGTCCGACCGCATATCATACCAGAGGTCGAAAACCTCGTTCTCCGGGGTGCGGACCTGGACGTGGGCGCCTCGGTATTCGACCGCCAGTCCCCCATTGATGCCGACGTTGTACGGAAGCAGACGCAAGAAGCGGCTCCCCGTGCCGCCGCCGAGATCGAAACGCAGGGTGAAAAAGACTTCGAGATCCTGCTTGATCGACTCCAGGGCCGAGAAGAGGTGTAGGAGGGTGAAATCGGTCTGGTGGAGCTCCGAGGGGTCGTCGAGCTCACTCTCGCCAAGATATTCGATGGCGATGTCGCTGGGGCCCTCCTCGGCGAAGCGTACCTCCGCCCAGCTATGGAGCTTCTGGGCGTCGAAGCGATAGTCTTCGTGGAAGAAGACTCGTTCGTCCTCGTCCGCCTCTCGCGAGCCGACCACTCGAAGCTCTTGGCGGACGCTGGCGGGCAGCTCGACGGAGAATGCCGCTTCGAGACTGACGCAGTGGGACGATGCAAGGTCGAGTTTCAGCGAGGACGGGTTCATTTACGCTCCGTGACATCTCTTGTATTTTTTGCCGCTGCCGCAGGGACAGGGATCGTTCCGGCCCACCTTGGTAGCCACGCTGGTCTGCCCTCGGTTGCCCACGGCGGCGGCCATCTGTTTCTGCTCTCGGCTGGGAGCGATGGTCTGTTGCACCGGCCGGGCCCGGCCATTGCCCTCCTGCCGCACGGCGACGCGAAATATTGTGCGGGCGATGTCGTTCCGGATGCGGCCGCTCAGCTCTTCGAACATGGTCCGGCCCTGGGTCTTGTAGGCGACCAGAGGGTCCCGCTGTCCGACGCCTTGCAGGCCGATGCCTTGCCGCAGGTTCTCCATGGCCGTCAGGTGCTCGATCCACAAGCTGTCGATGGTGCGCAACATCACCATACGCTCCAGGACCCGCATATTGTCGGGACCCACCTCCTGCTCCCGTTGCTCGTAGAGGCGGTCGGAGTAATGGACCAGGGCCTCCCGCACCTCGTCGCGGCTGAGCTGGCTCAGGGTCTCTTCCGAGAGGTTGGGAGGCAGGGGAAAGAGGTTCCGCAGATCGCCGAAGAAGCCGGCGAAGTCCCAGCTTTCGAGATCTTCGCCAATGAAGTGGTCCCCCACGATAGCCTCGAGCTCCTGGCGGACCATGTCCTGAATATTGGCCTTCAGGTCCGCTCCCTGGAGGATTTTGTTCCGTTCGCCGTAGATGATCTCCCGGTGTTTGCTCACCACGTCGTCGTAGTCCAACAGGTGCTTTCGTATGTCGAAGTTGTGGCCCTCGACCCGCGTCTGCGAGCTTTCGATGATTCTGCTCACCATCCCCGATTCGATCGGGACGTCGTCGGGGAGCCCGGCCCAGGTCATCACCTTTTTCGCGGTGTCGCCGCCGAACCGCCGCATCAGGTCGTCTTCCAGCGATACGTAGAACTGCGAGCTGCCGGGGTCTCCCTGCCGGCCGGCGCGGCCTCGGAGCTGGTTGTCGATGCGGCGGGCCTCGTGACGCTCGGAGCCGATGATCCGCAGGCCGCCCAGCTCGACGACCCGCTGGTGCTCCTGCTGCCACTCCTCGGACGTTCGGGAGTCCTGGGCGCCGCCGAGCACGATATCCGTGCCGCGCCCGGCCATGTTCGTGGCCACCGTGACGGCCCCCAGCCGGCCAGCCTGCGCCACGACGCGCCCCTCCCGCTCGTGCTCCTTGGCGTTGAGCAGCTGGTGTGTCACGCCCTTCCGGGTCAACAGCGCGCTGAGCTGCTCCGACTTCTCAATGGAGACGGTGCCGACCAGCACCGGGCGTTGCTGCTCGTGCAGCTCGGCTACCTCCTTGGCGATGGCGTCGAACTTGGCCGCTACGGTCTTGTAGATAAAGTCGTGCTGGTCGTCGCGGATCATCTCCGCGTCGGTCGGCACCACCAGGACCTCGACGCCATAGATCTTGTGCAGCTCTTCCGCTTCGGTGGCCGCGGTGCCGGTCATCCCGGCCAGCGTGCTGTACAAGCGGAAGTAGTTCTGAAGGGTAATGGTCCCCAGCGTCACCGTCTCGGCCCGGACCGAGACGCCCTCCTTGGCCTCGATGGCCTGATGGAGACCGTCAGAGTAGCGCCGTCCGGCCATCTTCCTGCCGGTGAACTCATCGACGATCACGACCTCGCCGTTCTCGACGACGTACTCGCGGTCGCGGCGGTAGACAGCGTGGGCCTTGAGGGCGTTGTCGACGTATTGCGTCATGTTGTAGTTGGCCGAGTCGTAGAGGTTTTGGATGTTCAGCCGCCGCTCGATCTTTTCGATTCCGGACTGGGTCAGGGAAGCGGTGCGGCCCTTCTCGTCGATGACGTAGTCGTCCGTTTCGCGCAGCGTGGGAATGATTTGGGCGAAGTTGGCGTAGTGCTGGTCCGCCTCGTTGGATCTGCCGCTGATGATGAGCGGCGTGCGGGCCTCGTCGATGAGGATGTTGTCCACCTCGTCGACGATGCAGTAGTTCAAAGGCCGCTGCACCATCTGGGCGAGGTCCAGCACCATGTTGTCGCGCAGATAGTCGAACCCGAACTCGCTGTTGGTGCCGTAGGTGACGTCGGCCTCATAGGCCTGGCGCCGGGGCACCGGACGGAGATTGGCCAACTGATCGTCGTCGGTCTCGGCGTTAGGGTCGAAGAGGTAGGCGCTGTCGTGCTGGAGGCAGGCGATGCTGAGCCCCAACAGGTGATAGATTGGCCCCATCCATTGGGTGTCGCGCCGGGCCAGATAGTCGTTGACGGTCACGACATGGACGCCTTTGCCGCCAAGCGCGTTGAGATACACCGGAAGGGTGGCAACCAGCGTCTTCCCCTCACCGGTGCGCATCTCGGCGATCTTGCCGTCGTGCAAGATAATGCCGCCAAGAAGCTGGACGTCGAAGTGGCGCTGCTTCAGCGTCCGCTTGGCCGCCTCGCGGGCGTTGGCGAACGCCTCGGGCAGCAGGTCGTCCATCTCCTCGTCTTCGCCAAGCCGCTGTTGGAACTCCGTGGTAGCCTCTCGAAGCTCCTCGTCGGACAGCGCCTCGAACTGGGGCTCCAGCTCATTGATCTCGTCGACGATGGGCGCGAGCTTTTTCAGCTCGCGCTCGTTGGCGTCGCCAAAAACTCTGGGAAGTTTCACGGTCGTGGTGTCTTTCGACGATGTGATCTCGGTGGCAAGGCCGGAGTAACGCTACCCTAATATTATATAACGAACCTATTTGGGTTGCGGGTTGGCGTCCGGGATGGAAGACACTCGTTGGGCTTTGGCGCGATGCGCCGACGGCGGCTTCCCTTCAGCCCGTCAAGGGATTCATCGGCCGAGGTCCCGGAATCAGCAGCCGCAGATCGTAGTCGCTGCGCAGAAGCGGCGCCGTCTCCTGCCACCGCGTCCGCTGGATCTCGGGCTTGCGACCGGCCATGCCCGCGGCGTACCCATCCCAGTCCTTCATCGCCAGCAGGATCAGGACGTCGTTGGCACACGACATGAGGCTCCAGATGCCAACCAGCTCCCTCCCCGCCTTGCGAGTCGTGGGCAGGAAGTTGTCCAGATAGTGATCGATATATTCCTGACGCTTGCCCGGGGCGACGCGGATGTACTCGTGCATGAACACCTGGCCCCGCACGCCCGAGGCCATGAGATCGGCCAGGGACGGCGAGCGCACGTCGGGCTCCATGGTGAGGGAGTCGCCGCCCGCGCGTAGACTCCAGTCCGGATCGGCCCAGGAGACGAGGCTGGCGGGGCCGCCGTGGCTCTTCATCACGCGACCGTATTGGGCCCAGTCGTCAAACTCCCAGAGGAAGTAGACCTCGTGCCAGCGCCCCGTGGCGCCGGCGGTGTGCCAGACGCCCATGCAGCGCGGCCCGAGCTTTTCGGCATGAGCCCAGCCATCCTCGACCTGGCTCAGGTACCGCTCCACCTGGCCGGGGACGATCTCAACGCGCTCTTGCAGGTAGATGTGCACGGGAGGTTGCGGCGGCGAGGGCGCCCTCGCCCACCGCTGGTCTACACGAACCTCTCGCCGATGGACTCGCCTAGGT
>JACZVV010000149.1 GCA_022572465.1 Chloroflexota bacterium | reverse complement strand
GGATACGTGTTGCTCGGCGGCGACCGAACAGCCCGAACACGTCTGACCTCAGCACGAAATCCCTTGTCCTTCATCGACGGCCCGCTTGTCTCTTAAGGCACTGTGAGGGTTTCAGTTGCCGCGGCGTTCTGAGCGTGGTAGCCTTCCGCCGTGAAGTGGGTCTACCGCGGTCTTGTCGGGTTGGGAGCGCCGTCGGCGCTGGCCGGCATCGTTCTCCTGGCCCTGTCCTTCGCCAACGACGATTCCGATGTCGAGCTGCTCTTTCTCAGCGTGGCTCTCTTGGCCCTGGGCGTCGCGTTGATCGTCCTGGCGAAACAGATCAAACGGGTCTACCGCCTGGGAGCTTGAGCGAGACCGACGGCGGCTGAGCCGCTGGCTGAGCCAGATCGGCATTTCCGGCCCGAGTTCGGTTACCGCAGAGCCGGTGGCAGCATTTCCGGACCAATATTGCTGCGGCTCAGCCGCCGGTCCACGGCCCGTCATGGACCACGACGCCTTGCTCCTCCAGGGCGCGAATCTCACCGTCGTCGTAGCCCAGCTCTTGCATGATCGGCCGGGTGTGCTGGCCGATCACCGCCGGCGGCCCGTGGACAGTCTGAAGCTCCGAAAACGTCACCGTCGGCCCGTGGCGATGGTAGTCGCCGAAGTGGGGGTGCGTCGTGGTGGCGCGGAGACCGTTCTCCCCGATGGAGGGGTCGGTCAGGAAAAAGGTGGGCCAGCTGGGACCGTCGGCCCGGACGGCGGCTACGTCGCGGCCCAGCAGCAGCTTCTCGAACTCGTCGGCGCTTCGTTCCCTCAGCGCGGTCTCCAGCGCCTCGATCAGCTCGGCGTCGTGCTCCAGCCGGCTCTCGCCGGTGGAGAAGCGCACGTCCTCCAGCAGATCGTCCCGCTCCAGCGCGCGGCACAGGGCGCGCCACTCCTCGTCGGAGGGACACGCCAGGAACAGCCAGCCCCGCCCGGTGTCGTAGAGCCGGTACAGGGCGTGAAAGCCATGCTGCTCCGCATCGGGCAGACGCTCGGCAGGCTTGCCCGCGTAATCCAGGAACTCGTCGGAGACGTCGAACGAGCCCGTGGTGATCATCCGCGTCTCCATGTACTGGCCCTTGCCGGTGCGTTGCCCGGCGCGCAGCCCCATCATGAGTCCCGTGGCGACGCCCAGGGACGCATCCGGGTCTCCCTGGCCGCTGTCCATGGGCGGGTTGCCCTTGCCGGACATGCGGATGCCCGAGCCGGTGATGGCACTGAGGGTGGGATGGAACGCCGGCTGGCGGGAGTAGGGGCCCGTGGAGCCGTAGGAGCCGGCGTAGAGATAGAGCAGGCGCGGGTTGACGGCGCGGATGGTGTCGTAGTCCAGGCCGATCCGCTCCCACGATCCGGGCCGGAAGTTGTGCATCAGCGCGTCGGCCCGCTCCACCAGCCGGTGGAACACCGCCCGGCCCTCGGCGGTCTTCAGGTCGATGGCGATGCTCTCCTTCCCCTGCATCGTCTTGGGGAAGACCTCGGGGATCCGCCGCATCAGGTCGCCGGAGGGCGGTTCGATCTTGATCACCCTGGCGCCCATCTCGGCCAAAAGGGTCGCGCCGAAGGGAGCGGCGTAGTACGAGGCCAGCTCCAGCACGGTGACGCCCTCCAACGGCGTGTTGATTCTCCCGTTGGGGGAGGCGGCAAACGCCGGGCTGCTCCACCCCGTGCCGCCCCTGGCGAGCTCCGCGCCGACCTCTTGCGTATGCTGTCCCTGGTCCGGCGCCGGGCCCTGGATGCGCGATGGGGTTTCCCGAAACGTCGCCAGATGGCCGATCTGCTTCATCTTGCCCACCCTGGGGTCGTCGACCTCGATCACCAGCCCGTTATGCAAGGCCTGGGGATGGCGCATGAACTCCTCGGTGGTCTCGTACCGCTCCCCGCCGATGTTGCCGTCTTTGAGGAACAGCTCCGTCCACTCGCCGGATGTCTTCTGGATCATCTTGGCTCGAATCGCGTCCAGGAACTCGGCTCTCTCCTCGGGGCTGGGAAAGGTATAGGGTATGTCGCGGAATCTGGCGTCCTCGTAGATGCCCTCCAGGCCCAGCAAGTTCACGAAGTTCCGGAAGATGTGGACCGTCGTGGAGGCCATCTGAATCCAGCGGCCGTCCTTGCACTCGACGATGATGTAGCCCGCGGGCATGGAGTCTTGAGGAGTTCCCGGAGGCCGGGGCGTCTCGAACTCTTTGATTCGTTGCTCTTCGGTCCCGGCCATGACCTGCCACTGGCCCAGGCTGTGGACCGTCGCCGCCTGGACCAGGCTGGTCTGCACCAGCTGACCTTTGCCGGTCTTTTCACGAGCCCAGAGCGCGGCCAGGATGCCCTGGACGGCCAGATGGGCAGCGCCGTAGCTCATGCGGGGTATGGCGTCGAACATCGGCCCCGGCCTCTTCCAGCAGTTCTGGCCCACCATACGCCCGGTCTTGGCCGCCACCACGGCGTCGTACCCCTTGATGTTCCGGTAGGCGCCCTTGGGTCCGAACCCGGTGATGGAGCAGTACACCACGGAGTCGTTGAGCTTCCGAAGGGTCTCGTACCCGATGCCCAGCCGGTCGGCCACGCCGGGCCGGAAGCTCTCCAGGACCGCGTCGGCGCCGCGAGCCAATCGATGGGCCGTGTCCACGCCTTCCGACGTTTTCAGGTCCAGAACGACGCTCTTCTTCCCTCGCGCCCATTGGAGGAAGGCCGGCCGGGCCCGGTCGCGATCGCCCGCCGGCGGCTCGACCTTGATGACCTCGGCCCCGTTGTCGCACAGAAACATCGTGGCGATGGCCCCGGCCATCCCCTGGCTGAAGTCCAACACCTTGATCCCTTCGCACGCCTGGGCCATACCGTTACCTCCCACGCGACGCTGCGCCTTCGGCGGCCCATGATACCACGGCGGCTCCTGGACTCGCGCTCGCGCTCGAACGCTCTCCAAGCCTGGTTTGTGAATCTCGCGGGGCAGCGTGATACCATGGCGGCGCACGGCCCGGCGCTGACCCCGCGCTCGGACTTCAAACCTGTCATGGAGGCCAAATGATGTCGTTCAACGACCAGGTCGCGATCGTCACCGGCGCCGGCCGGGGTATCGGCAAAGCCGTCGCCATGCGGTTCGCCTCGGAAGGCGCCACGGTGGCGCTCGTCTCCCGGACGCGTGCCGACCTGGACGCCGTGGCCGGCGAGATCGGCGACGCCGGCGGGCGCGCCCTGCCGGTGGTTGCCGACGTCTCCGATCGCTCGCAGGTGGAGGCGATGGTCGCCACCGTCGTCGAGGCCCACGGCCGGATCGACGTCCTCATCAATAACGCCGGCCTGTCGGGCGCCCGAGCTAACCTGGTCGACCTGGACCTCGACGACTGGGACACCGTCATGAACACCAACGTGCGCGGGACCATGCTCTGCTCCAAGCACGTCCTTCCCCACATGATCGCCCGGCGCAGCGGCAGCATCATCAACGTCTCGTCGCTGATGGGCCGCACCGCCGAGTGGGGACGCACCCACTACTGCGCCGCGAAATGGGGCATCATCGGCTTCACCCAGGCCCTGGCCACCGAGACCGGCAGGCACGGCGTCCGCGTCAACTGCGTCGTGCCGGGGCTGGTCCACACCGAGGTGGTGGAAGGCTACATGAAGGGGCTGGCGAAAGAGAAAAAGGTGCCCTACGAGGAGATGTACCGCCGGTTCGCCTCCTCCCATCCCACGAACAAGATCGTTCAGATGAGCGAAGTGGCCGAGCTGATGCTCTTCCTGGCATCCGACCGGGCCGCCAGCATCCACGGCCAATCGATCAACATCAGCGCGGGGTACTGGATGACGTGATGCGGCAGAGGGGCCGCCGTTCGCGACACTACATCCAGCGGCGGCGGACCGACGTCAGCAGAAAGACGAAGAGCGCCGACGCAAGAGCCGCGGTCCAATCCCAATGGACGCGCCGGTCCAGCATCGGATTGATGGTGGCGCTGAGGGCCACTCCCAGTCCGACGACCAGCCCGGCCACGGCTACCGAGAACGCCCAGCTCCGGGTTCCCGCCGCTGTCGCCGGGACTTGAAGTTGGTCCTCGTGCTGTTCGCTCATGGTGTGGCCTCGTGAAGGGGCACACGTTCCCCCGGTCTTGATCCCCAATATGATGCCGGCGAGGGGGCCGCGGATTCGTGGGCCGAGCCAGGCGCTCTTGTCGACCCAGGAACGAGGCCAGTCTCCGTGCGGCAGCGGCGCTATCGCTCACGCGTTGCCGCTGGGGGGCGATGTCCGTATAGTGGGGAGCGGCGAGCTGGCGGGGCGCGGTATGCTGCCAGACCACGTCCGAAATGCTGGCCGGGCTCAGCTCCGTGCCGCCGTCTTCGAACGTGAAGTGGACAACGATGGGAACGCCGTAGGCAAGCTCTGGGAGTGGAAGGAAAGCGAGAGGGATCCAGCAATGGAGTACCGCATCATCTCGGCCGACTCTCATGTCATCGAGCCGCCCGATCTGTGGCTGAACTATATCGACAGCCAATTCCGGGACCGGGCCCCTCACGTGGAGCGCAAGGACGGCAACGACTTCTTCATCGTCGAGGGCCTCGACCCTGCGTCAATGATGGCCCTGGCCAACGCGGGCCAGGACCCGAAATCGGTGCGGACCGCCTCGCGCTACGACGAGATCCTCAGCGGCGGGTGGGACCCCGATGCGCGTCTGTTGGACATGGACCTGGACGGCGTCGACGCCGAGGTCGTCTACCCCAGCCTGGGCATGGGCATGCAGAAGCTCGAAGACCTGGACTTTCTTCAGGCCTGTAACCGGGCGTACAACGACTGGGTCACCGACTTCGCCGCCGCCCATCCGGACCGGCTCAAAGCCATCGCTCTCATCGTCGCCGACGAGGTCGAATGGGCGGTCATGGAGCTGCGGCGGGTGGCCGCCAAAGGCGTCGC
>JACZVV010000044.1 GCA_022572465.1 Chloroflexota bacterium | reverse complement strand
GCCGCTTCGGGGGGGTTCTGGGGGCGTACGTCATCAGTTTCGAGCCGCCGCGGGGCGACCGGGCCGGGCGGCACGGCCCCTACTACCAGGACGACGTCGACGAGCAGAAGAGCCTGACGTGGTTCGCCCACAACTACAACAAGCGCGGGGTAACGCTCGACCTCGCCACGGCCGACGGCCGCCAGCTCTTCGAACGCCTGGTCGCATCGGCCCACTTCGTCGTCGAATGCTTCCCGCCGGGACATCTCGACGCTCTGGGCCTGGGCTACGAGGCGTTGCGCCGGATCAACCCCGGCCTGGTCATGACCTCGATCACGCCTTTCGGGCAGACGGGTCCCCGCCGCGACTACCAGGCCGACGACCTGGTGGCGATGGCCGGCGGGGGCCTGATGTACATCAGCGGCGACGAGGACCGCCCACCGGTCCGCGTCGGCGTGCCCCAGGCGGCGGTGCTGGCGGGCGCCCAGGCCGCCGTCGGGACGATGCTGGCCCACTACGGCCGGGTGCGCACCGGCCATGGCCGGCATCTCGACGTCTCCGTGCAGGCGGCGGTGGCCAACGCCCTGCCGAACACGCCGCATCTCTGGTTCTCCGACCAGGAGGTCCAGCGACGGGGCGCCCGCCACCGCTACGGAGGCCGCGTCATCAGGTCGAGCTTTCCCGCCAAGGACGGCTTCGTCGCGACGCAGCTCTTCTGGGGCGACGGGGCCGGCTCCCGAATGCAGGCGTTGATCGATGGGATGGTCGACGAGGGCCAGCCGCCCTCCTTCCAGCACTACGATTTCAACAACGCGTCGGGCGCCACCATCGCTCAGGAGCAGGTCGACGGCTGGCAGCGTGAGATGGCCGAGTTTTTCGCTCGTTTCACCAAGGCCGAGATCTACGCCGAGGCTCTCAAGCGGCGGGTCTTTCTCTTTGCGGTCAGCTCGCCGGCGGACACGTTCTCAGACCTCCAGCTTCAGGACCGGGACTTTTTCCAGGACGTCGAGCACCCCGAGCTTGGAGCAACGGTGCGCTACCCCGGCGCGTTCTGCCGCTTCAGCGAGACGCCGGTGCGGATACGGCGCCGCGCTCCGCTTATCGGCGAGCACAACGTCGAAGTCTACGAGGCGCTGGGCTACTCCCGCCAACAGCTCGTCACCCTGAAAGAGGCGGGGGTCATCTAGCGTCATGGCCGGTCAGCTGCCCCTCGAAGGCGTCAAGGTGGCCGACTTTTCGTGGGTGATCGCGGGGCCGCTGATCACCAAGTACCTCGCCATCTTCGGCGCCCAGGTGGTGAGGATCGAGAGCCACTCGAAGCTCGACCGCTTCAGGCTCCAGCCTCCGTTCGTGGGGAAGCCGAGCCGGAACAGCAGCCTGCCCTTCGCCGACGTGAACGTCTCCAAGATGAGCCTGTGCCTCAACTTGAACAAGCCCAAGGCCGTCGAGCTGGCGAAGCGACTGGTGGCCTGGGCCGACGTGGTGACCGAGAACTTCAGCGCGGGCCAGATGG
Organism: Chloroflexota bacterium; assembly: GCA_022572465.1. Taxonomy (GTDB): domain Bacteria; phylum Chloroflexota; class Dehalococcoidia; order SHYB01; family SHYB01; genus JACZVV01. The sequence continues at coordinate 20,469 of JACZVV010000044.1, read as the reverse complement.
CTTCCTGGGGCCTGGGGTACGACGACCTGCGGCGGATCAACCCCGGGATCATCATGCTGAGCTCGAGCCAGCTCGGCCAGACGGGGCCCAACGCCGGGCACCCCGGCATCGGCAACTTGCTCCAGGCCCACGCCGGCGTCAATCACATGACCGGTTGGCCCGACCGAGACCCCACCGGCCCCGCGGTGCCCTACCCCGACATCATCGGCCCGTGGTTCTCCATCGTGTCCATCGTGGCGGCGCTGGAGTACCGCGACCGGACCGGCAAGGGTCAGTATCTGGACCTCTCACAGCACGAGGCCACCCTCCAGTTCATCAGCCCCGCCTTGCTGGACTACGGCGTGAACGGACGCGAGGGTGGAAGGCAGGGCAATGAGTCGGAGGAGGCCGCGCCGCACAACGCTTACCCCTGCCGGGGAGAGGACGCCTGGTGCGCCATCTCCGTGCGCACGGACGCCCAGTGGGAGGCGTTTGGGCGAGTTTTGGGTCCTTCCGAAGCAGGGTGGGTCCGCGAACCTCGATTCGGCACCCTGATCAACCGGCTTCGCCATCGAGCCGAGCTGGACGAGCACGTGTCGATGTGGACCCGGGAGCGCGACGCCGGCGAGGTGATGCGGTCGATGCAGAAGGCCGGGGTCCCGGCGAGCCTCGTGGCCTCCGGCCGCGACCTGCACGAGGACCCGCAGCTTCAGCACCGTGGCCATTTCGCCATGGTGGAGCATCCTCGCCTGGGGCGCCACCCGTGCACCACGCCGGCCTTCCACATTTCGGACATGCCGCCCGACATCCGGCCCGCGCCGTCGCTGGGCCAGGACACCGAGGTCGTCTGCCGCGAGATTCTCGGCTTGTCCGGATCGGAGTACGCCGAGCTGGCGGACGAGGGCGTGTTCAGCTAGCCGGTGCGCTGCCTCCCCGTTCCCGATTGACACTCACCGTACCTGAACCTATAGTCCGGCCATGGGCGGCGCCGCCGTCGTGAAGCGCCGGGTTTTACGAGGACCGGGATTTCGCCATGGACTACGCATTCTCTCCCGAGGACGAGGCCTTTCGGGCCGAGGTGCGAGCATTCCTCAAGGAGGCGCTGCCCAGCGACTGGGCCGTCCGCCGCGCCGGCGATGACGACGGAGACGACGACTCCTCGCAGGAGTTCCAGGAGCAGTTTCACAAACGCTTGGCCGAAAAGGGCTGGCTGGTGGTCTCGTGGCCCAAGGAGTACGGCGGCCAGGAGTGGTCCTACCTTCGCCAGGTCGTCTTCAGCGAGGAGATCGCCTACCACCAGGCCCCCAAGCCCGACGGCATCGCCACGCGCATGGTCGGCTCGCTGCTCATCGCCCACGGGACCGACGAGCAGAAGCGGCGTTTTCTTCCGCCCATCGCCAACGCCGACGTGAAGTGGTGCCAGCTCTTCAGCGAGCCCAACGCCGGCTCGGACCTGGCCTCGCTCCGCACGACGGCCGAGGAGCAGGGCGACTATTTCCTGCTCAACGGGAGCAAGGTCTGGTCGTCGTTCGCCCACCTGGCCGACTGGGGTTTCTTGCTGGCCCGCACCAACACCGAGGCGCCGAAACACAAGGGGCTCAGCTATTTTTTTCTGGACATGACGTTGCCCGGCATCGTCGTCCGGCCCCTCATCAGCATGGTCGGCGTCCACCGGTTCAATCAGGTCTTCTTCGATAACGTGCGCATCCCCCGAGACTGCCTCGTCGGAGGCAAGGATGAGGGTTGGACCCTCAGCACGTCGGTGTTGAACGTCGAGCGCTCGGGGGTAACCGCCGCCTCCTCCTCCAGCCGCATGCTCGAAGAGATGATCGCCTTCGCCAACGACTCGACCAACGGGGTGCGGTGGACGCCCGAGCTGCGGCATCGCATGGCCGACCTGTTCACCCAGGTCAGCGTCGCCCGCAACCAGTCGTACCGCATCGCGTGGATGCAAACCGAGGAGATCCAGTTCAGTCACGAGGCCTCGGTGAACAAGCTCTTCACCAGCGAGCTCTCGCAGCGTATCGCGCAGTTTGGGATGGACCTCATGGGGCTCTACGGGCAGGTGCAGCGCGGCGACTCCTGGAGTCCGTTGCGGGGCAAGATCGAGCGCAACTACAAGACCACCGTCGCCAGCACCATCGCCGGCGGGACATCGGAGATCCAACGCAACGTCATCGCCAAGCGGGGCCTGGGTCTCGGCCGGTAACGGCGGAAACGACGGACGACTAAGAAGGCGACGGACGACTAAGAGCGCAGAACAAAACAGCGCCGTGATTACTGTCACCCTGAGGAGCGTAGCGACGAAGGGTCTGGCCAATAGAGGGGCGCGTGCAGGCTCGCGAGATTCTTCGTCCCGATAACATCGGGACTCAGAATGACAACCCTAAAGGTCCGAACGGATCAAAGCAGTGGGGCCTGTTAGACACGCTAAGGAGGCATCGATGGCTCCGAACGACAAGCAGACGGGTGACAATGCCAAGGGTTCCGGCGGTGACGTTCCGTCGGAAAAGTCGGCGGAGGAGATGGTGCTCTACGACGTGATCGAGCCCCATATCGCTCAGATCACGCTCAACCGGCCGGAGCGAGGCAACGCGATCCTGACGCCCGACATGAACGTCGAGATCGCGCGCAAGATGACGATTGCCGAGGACGACGACACGATCAAGGTCGTCATCATCGCCGGCAACGGCAAGCACTTTTGCTCCGGCGAGGACAACCGCCGCATGCCCATCGAGACCTTCGGCCTCAAGAAAGGCCAGCGGCTGCCTCAATCGCTCCGCATGCGGGGCGTAGCCCGGGGTCATCAGCTCATGCGGAACTGGTTCCTCTACAGCTCCAAGACCACCGTGGCGGCATGCCAGGGCGCGGTGCTGGGCGCCGGCTTCGGCATGATCATGACCTGCGATCTCGTCGTCGCCGCCGAGGACGCCTACTTCGCGCGACGTCAGAGCCGCATCGGTTTCGCCGGCTTCGACGTGCAGCTTCCGCTGACGCTGCTTCGGTGTGGGATCAACCACGGGTACGAGATGAACATCACCGGGCGGACGGTCTCCGCGCAGGAGATGAAGGACTGGGGCGTGGTCTGCTCGCTGGTGCCGCCGGACAAGCTGATGGACGAGGCGCTCCGCTACGCCCGGGCGGTGGCGGCCCACTCGACCGACAATCTCATGCTGGGCCGCCACTCGATGCAGATGTTTTGGGACCTGATGGGCATGTCCAACTACGCCAACTACGTCAAGGTCGCCCACCCGCTGTTCACCAACATGGTCTGGCGGGACGACGAGATGAACTGGTTCCGCGAACGCAACAAGCACGGCAACAAAGAGGGCATGAAGCGTCTCAACAAGGTGTGGGAAGACCTGGGTTTTGAGTGAGGATTCGGAACGAACGATCGCCCGCCGTTCAATGACATCGCCGATCGAGGAGGCCTGGCATGGCGCCTGAGGAGACCAGCGACAAGAGCAATCCGCGGGGGTACGGTCAAGGGCTGGACGCGGACAAGCCCCCGGATGAGATGGTGTTGTACGAGATCGTCGAGCCGCACATCTGCCAGATCACCCTGAACCGGCCGGAGCGCCGCAACGCGATTCTCACGCCGGAGATGAACATCGAGCTGACCCGTAAGTTCGAGATGGCGCAGGACGACGACGACGTGAAGGTGATCGTCCTGGCGGGCAACGGGACTGACTTCTGCGCCGGGGAGGACAACCGGCGTATGCCCGTCGAGTCGTTCGGCCTGAAGAAGGGCCAGCGCCTGCCCCAGTCGTACCGCATGCGGGGCATCACCAAGAACTTCAAGATGATGCACGAGTCCTTCACCTGGGGCTCCAAGACCGTGGTCGCCGCGTGCCAGGGCGGCGTCATCGGGCAGGGGTTTGGGATCGTGATGACCTGCGACCTCATCATCGCTTCCGACGATGCCTACTTCTCCCGGCGCCAGAGCCGAATCGGCTTCGCAAGCTTCGAGGTCCAGCTGCCGCTGACGCTGCTCCGTTGCGGCATCAATCGCGGTTTCGAGCTCAACATCACGGGGCGCAAGGTGTCGGCCCAGGAGATGAAGGAATGGGGCGTGGTCAGCTCGGTGGTGCCTCGGGAGCAGCTGATGGACGAGGCGCTCCGTTACGCCCGCGCCATCGCCGCCCACTCGACCGACAACCTGATGCTGGGGCGCCAGTCGATGCAGATGTTCTTCAACCTGCTGGGCGTTGGCTCCTACATCAACTACGCTCAGGTTGCCCACCCGCTGTTCACCAACATGGTGTGGCGGGAGGACGAGCACAACTTCCTCCGCGAGCGCAACAAACATGGCAACAAAGAGGCGATGAAGCGTCTCAACAAGGTGTGGGAAGACCTGGGGTTTGAGTGAAGAATGGAGTGGCGAGCGCGGCGATTCGTTAAGAAGCGAAGGAGAATCGAAAGGGCCGGGGAGGTCTCCCCGGCCCTGTTCTTGGTCCGCGATTCCGGTGCGCCCAAACCAGTTGGGTTCGGGACGCTGGTGGGATGGCCAGGCGTTAGTATCCGGTGAATTGGGGGGGGCGCTTCTCGCGAAACGCGGCCGTCGCCTCTTTATGGTCCTGCGTGGCCATGGCGACCTGCTCCGACATGAGGCTGAAGTCCATGACGCGGTTGACGCTGTCCCACAGATGCCGGTTGAGGGCGATCTTGGTGAACCGTATGGCGACCCGCGCTCCCGCGGCGATCTCCGCGGCGTACTCCAGGGCTTTGTCCAGCAGCTGGTCGTCGGGATAGACGAAGTTGACCAGCCCCATCTCGTGGGCTTCCTTGCCGTAGATGAGCCGGCCGGTCATCAGCATGTCCTTGGCGCGGTGCAGGCCGACCAGCAAGGGCCAGATCGCCGCGCCACCGTCGCCGGCGGTGATGCCAACCTTGACGTGATTATCGCCGATGCGCGCGCCCTCCGCGATGAAGAGCACGTCGCACAGCAGCGCGATGGTTGCGCCCAGACCGATGGCCGGGCCGTTGATGGCGGCGATCAGCGGCACCTCGCAGTTCACGAACCGTTGCACCAGGTATTTCGGGCCTCGAAGCAAGTTGCCGGGGTCGAGGGGCTCGGTCTCGCCGCTGGCCCGGTCTCCCATCGCCTTGACGTCGCCGCCGGCGCAGAAGGCCCGCCCCGCGCCGGTGAACACCACGGCGTTGACGTCCCGGTCATCGGTCACCATCTGCACGAACTGTTCGAGGGCTTCGTGCATTCCGTCGCCCATGGCGTTCATCCGGTCCGGCCGGTTCAACGTTGCCACGGCCACCTTGTTGGGCCTGACCTCGATGTCGAGGTGTCCTTTCGAGAGTGCGCTATAGTCCATGAACGTGCCTCCTTCTGCGTTGGGTCGCGGTGATTATACACCGGCGGCGGCTGAGCCGCGGCAACCATTCAGATCGCTGAAAAGAACAGCGCCTTAATTGCTGTCACCTTCCCAACCATTCGGGCGTCCGCTGCTCCCTCTTGGCCTGCCGGCCCTCGCGAAAGTCTTGCGGCGGCTGAGCCGCGGCAACTTCTAAGACCGCTGAACAAAGCAGCGTCGCGATTACTGTCATCCTGAAGAGTCCCGACACGTCGGGGCGACGACGTATTTTAGTTTACGTTAGGCTCATCACGTACCCGGAGCCAGGCGTCGCCAGGCCAGATCCGGTTGGCGGCGCTCATTCGCCGTCGAGCACCTGCTGCACCCCCTCGCGGATCGATTCCGGGATCTCCCGCGGGTAGTCGAGATGCTCCAGAGGCTCCAGCGACGCTGGATCGATCTCCTGCAACAGAAACGATTGGCCGCCCTCGATACACTCGATGTGCCGGCCGTCGGCCAGCGCTTTCATGGCGACCCGGACCAGGTCCTGCACCGACTCGGAGAGGTTGTCGCTCTCGAACTCGTAGGCGGCCACGTACTTAGCGGGAGAGCCGTCGGGGTCGAGATTGACATAACGCCGCGCCGACACGAACCCTTTGGCCGCGCTCAGGTCGGGCAGGTGCGTGTGGCTATACCAACGGTTGAACTCCTCCTCCCTCGCCGGGTCGGTGCAGTTGGTGAAGACCAGGAACACACCTCTGGGCATCGCGGCCACCTTTCTTTCTTACTTCTCGCTCCCTTGTCCCTCGCCTCTCGTTCCGTGCCTCTTATCCCTGGCTCCGATACTCCTCCTCGATTTTCTTCGCCAGCGCCTTGGCGAAAACCAGGGTCACTTTCGGCATCAGCTGTTTCATGAACACGTTGACGACCGGAGCGAGCCGACCGCCCGGCCGGAGATCGAGATAGCCGGTCACCTTGGTCGTGTCGGGGCCCGTCGGCTCGGCGAGGAAATATCCGTCGCCAGCCACGTTTTCGTTGGTCGCTTTCAGGGTGAAGCCGACCTTGGCCGGCTCGTCCCACTCGGTAATGGTGACCCGGAAGGTGACGGACTTGTTGAGGATGCCGAGGTCGCCCTTGATGGTCCACAGCGATTCGCGTTCGTCGATCATCTCGTGGCTTACGTAGCCAGGCATCAGCTTGCACCAGAAGCTCATGTCGCTGATCCGCGTCCAGACGGCCTCCGCCGGCGCCTGGACCTCGAACGTGTACTTCACGTCGGGCACGTCTACCCTCCCGACCGTGTCGCGAGCGCCCGCGGCGTCTCTTGCGCCACCGCCTTCCCGGCAAGGTAGCCGAACGTCATGGCCGGGCCGATGGTCGCGCCGCCTCCGGGGTAGGCTGGGCCGAAGACCCCGGCCGCCGCGTTGCCGGCACAGTAGAGGCCGGGGATGATTCCGCCGTGGTGGTTTTTCACCTGGGCGTGCTCGTTGATGCGCGGGCCTCCGTTGGTGCCCAGGGTGCCGTAGTAGATGGGCAGGGCGTAGTAGGGCGGCTGCTCGATGGGGCCCAGGTTGATGCTGGGGTCAGCGCCGCCCTGGGTGAAGCCCTCGAAATGGAAGGTGCCTCGATGGAAGTCGGGGTCGACGCCCTCCGCGGCGAACCGGTTGAAGCGCTCGACGGTGGCTTCCAGGCCGTCGGCGTCGACGCCAATTTTTTTCGCCAGCTCTCGCAGCGTTGGCGCCTGGTCGACCCAGTCGGGCGCATCCTCGCCGGGCATCATCGTTATGATGACGGCCTTGTCTTTCACGGTGCGGTCGAAGATCATCCACACCGGCGGCAGGTTCGGGAACTCCTGGGCCACCTGGTCGAAGACGTAGAACGACTTGGGCAGGTCCATATAGGTGACGCCCTCGTTGACGAACCGTTTGCCGTGCTTGTTGACGATGATGCTGCCGGCCATCATTCGTCCGCCGCCCAGATGGTTCAGCGGCTTGCCGTCGTACTCCATCGTCGGGTCCCGCATCGCCGGGTACCACCAGGCCTCGCTCATGTTGCCCAACGAGGCCCCGGCCTCCATGGCCATGATCAGGCCATCGCCTTCGTTGTACGGCGGAGTGAGCGGGTGCGTCACCTCGCCCTTGAGGAACGCCTTGACCAGCTCCTGGTTCCACTCGAAGCCCCCGGTGGCGATGACGACCCCTCTCCGGGCCCCGGCGTAGAAGTCACGGCCCTCTCGCTCCGCTCGGATGCCGATGACCTCGCCGGCGTCGTTGAGCACCAGCTCGCGGCCGGCAGTTTCGAGGAGAGTCTCGACGCCACGGTCCAGCAGCCCCTTGAAGAGCGAGGCCACCAGCGCGCCGCCCATGGTGCGAACGTCCTTCTCATAGCGCTCGGCGATCATGTTGAAGTCCAGCCCGGCCGGGTCGAGCCCGCCTTCCTCCATCGTCATCGGCGGGAAGATGGGGCTCCGGCGAAGCTTCTCGGCCCATTCGCCGAGCTGCGATGCGTCGAAGGGGAGCCCTTCGATGGAACGGCCGCGGGGCTTGCCGCCTGGCATGTCGCCGTAGTAGTCGGCGAAAAACGTGGGAGCGTACATCGCCATCGGCGTGTGCGTCTCCAGGTAGTCGATCATCTCGGCCGCAGTGTCGACATACACGTCGAGCAGGGCGTCGTCGGGGTGTTTCCCCATGGTGAGGCGACGGATATAGGTAAGGGCTTCCTCTCGGGAATCGGTGACCTCCACCTCGGCCATGTGCTTGTTCAGCGGCACCCACGGCATCCCGCCGGATATGCCCGTCGTGCCGCCGAGCTGCGGCGCCTTCTCCAGCAGGAGCACTTTGGCCCCCGAGTCGTGGGCCAGGATCGCCGCGGGCAGTCCCGCCGCGCCCGAGCCCAACACCACCACGTCGACCTCGCGGTCCCATCGGTCCGGCAATTGTGCAGGCATGGTTGGCCTCCTTGCGAAACGCCTCCATCGGCCCCGTCCAGGCGCGGGCGGAGGTCCGACGGCTGGCCTATTATACTCAACCGTTGGGCGGTGGCGCACACCGAGGATCAGCGAGCGATTGTGGGCCCTGTTCGACGCCGGCGCGAGTTGACTTGACAGGTGTCGTCTGGTAGCGTACCGATAAGCGAATCAAAGGAGAGCCCGATGGCGGATAACACGTCCGTTATGAAGAAGAACTTTCCGGTTTTCGACTGCGATTCTCACATCAACGATCCTGTCGAGATTTGGACGGAGTACGTCGAGCCCGAGTACCGGGACCTGGTGAGGCAGAGCTACTGGCGAGACGACCGGCAGGCGATCATCAACGGCCGCGCCCGGTCGACGGCCGGCGGCGCCAACGCCGACTTTGGCCGGTATAACGTCATCACGATCTCGGGGCCGGGGATCGACCGGGTGACCAAGCGACGGCTGCAGTTCGAGGTTCTGGACGACGAGAAGCGCGACTACCTGGACCACAAAGGGGCCTACGACCCCGCCGCCCGAGTCAAGGACCTGGACTTATTGGGCATCGACCAAGTGATGATCATCCCCACCGCCATCGTCGGTGGATACGCGTTCGTGGAGAATATCGACGGGGCGCATGCTCTTGCCCGGGCTTACAACAATTGGGCCGATGACTTCTGCAAGGCCTACCCCGACCGGCTCTACGCCGCCGGCTGGCTGCCCCTGCAAAACGCGACCTACGCCGCCGACGAGATGAACCGCATCGCGAAGAACGGCGTCCGCATGGCCCTGGTCCGTCCCATCGACGCCCGGGGAAACTACCCGAGCCAGATCAGCGGCTACGGAGCTCGCAGCGGGTGGGACAAGATATTCCGAACGTTCGAGGAGACGGGAATGGTCCTGGGGATGCACACCTTCCCCTCGGGCGTGGTGCCGCTCGACGCCAGCATGGAGCGCATGTTTTCGCCAGGACAGTTGGTCGACAAGAGCGCCCACGAAGTTGGCTTCCTCCAGGGCCTCAACTCCCAGACGCTGAGCTTCATCTACGAGGCAACGACGTGGCTGACCATGGTGCTGCTCTCGGGTTTCCTGGACCGGTACCCCAAGCTACGGATGGCCATTCTGGAGTCTAACGCGACATGGCTGGTCGGGGTTCTGGAGCAGTTGGACCGTCACTTCCAGCTCTTCGCCAACGAACGGCGGAGCCCGGCCAAACGCCTTCCCAGCGAGGCCTTCTACGAGCAGTGCTTCATCTCCTTCGAGTCCGATGAGACCGAGGTCTTCCGGCAGTGGGACGCCTTCCAGAACGTGGGCATTTGGGCTTCGGACGTTTACCACCACGACGGGTCCGACGTCTGGGAGGCGATCAAAGCGATGGAGGATGTCGAGGTGCCGGAGGAGGCGCAGGCCAAGCTCCTCGGCGGCAACGCGTACGGCATGTACGGCATCGAGCCGAAGACCTTCGTCAACGAGCAGCTGCCGCTTCCCGCCCGGCCGGACTGGTTCCCTTCCCGGGAAGAGATCGACGAGTTCGCCCGGACGCAGCGCGATCCGAACAACGTGGCGGAGCTCCGGGTAAAGGCCGAAGCCGCGCAACAACGTCTGTAGACGCTCGGACGGCACGCGCCCGGACCGGTCGATGCCCCGGCAGGCGGCATGCCGTGGCGGCGCGGCCTTGAAGGAGACGCCGATGGCGCCCCAAAGCTCGTTCCCTGTCTTCGATGTCGATAGCCACGTGTACGAGCCCGTCGACATTTGGACCCAGTATCTGGAGCCGGAGTATCGCGTGCTCGCCCGTTCGGCGTTTTGGCACGAGGTCGACGAAAACGGCCTCGAGATGACCATCCTCAACGGGCAATCGGCCCGCCCGATGAACGCCAGCCGCATCAACCGGCAGGCGATCTACCGGCCGGGCATGAGCGTTGCGGACATCGGCTCGCTGGACCCCCAGCAACCGCATCCGGTGACGCCTGGGGCCAGCGATCCCCAGGCCCGCCTCGCGGATATGGACGCCATGGGGATCGACCAGGCGCTCTTGATGCCCACGCTGTTCTCCGAGTACTTCCCCGTCGTCGAAAGCGTCGACGTCGCCTCGGCGCTGGCTCGGGCGTACAACGACTGGATCCTCGACTTCGCCAAGGCGGCGCCGGAGCGGCTGATCCCCGCGGCCATCCTGCCGATGCAGAGCCCGCTGTTCGCGCTTCGGGAGCTTCAGCGTGTCGCCAAGCTGGGATTCAAGGCGGTGGCCATACGCCCGGCCTTCCACGCGGGCAGGATGCCCAACGCGCCGGAGTACGATCCGCTGTGGGCCGCGCTCGAGGCCTCCAACGTCGCCGCCTGCATGCTGCCTTCGCCCGGTGGGACGAATCCCGAATGGACGTCCGAAGGGGCCTTCGTCGAGCGGGTCGCCTCGCACCTCGCCATCGGCCATCGCATCTCCGAGTCCGTGGCCCCGTGGATGGACAACGGGCTGTTCTTGAGCGCGATCTGCTTTTTCGGCCACATGGAGACCTACCCCAAGCTCAAGCTGAGCTACCACCACTCGGGCGCACACTGGGTGCCGTTGATCCTGGAGAAGTCCGAGACCTACCTGTGGCTTCAACCCCAGATGGGGAAGCCGGTCAGCCTGGACCCCGGCGACATCTTCTTCAACCGCCCATCGCTGGTGAATTTCGATTCCTGGGAGTCGTGCGTGCACCGCCTCCCGGACATATACGAGACCATCGGCGCGTGGGGCTCGCGGTACCCCCAGCACGACGCCTCCGATGCTCGCGAAGCCATCCAGAACCTGGAGCAAGGCGGCCTTTCGGGAGACCGAATTCGGAACCTGATGGGGGGCAACGCCGCCCGGTTCTATGGCATCGAGGCGGCCGCCAAGCCGGTCAAATAACCTCTTCTTCCCGCAGGCGGCCGATCTCGTCGGTGGAGAGGCCCAAGAGCTCGCCGTAGGCGAAGTCGTTGTCCTCGCCATAGCACGGCGCGGCGCGGCCGGTGGGGCCACCCATATAGGCCGGCGTCTCGCTGAGCTTGACCGGAAACTCCTTGATGGGCCACGTCCCCATCTCCGTCTGCGGCACCTCGGTGAGCCAATTCAGGTGCTTGAGCTGTGGGTCTGCGTCGAACCGGTCCTCGGAGTTCTGGCAAACGCCGGCCGGGACGCCCTCCCGTTGCAGGCGGTGCATCAGCTCGTACCGGTCGCGCTCCCGCGTGATCTCGGTGACGCGCCGGTCCAGCTCGTCCTGGTTGGCGAGACGGTCCTCCAGCGTGGCGAACCGGGGGTCGTTCGCCCATCCTTCCGCGGAGGGACCCAGCACGCGGCACAGTCCGGCCCACTCGTCGTTGGTGTGGCAGGTGATGGCGATCCAACGATCCGTGCCTTTGCAGCGATACGCTCCGGCGGGCGCGGCGGGCTTCCAGGGCGACCGGTTGCCGTAGCGTCGCCATGGCGTGCCGTTGGCGGAGTAGTTGAGGATGGCGCTGCCGGTGAGGCTGATGCCGCACTCGACCTGTGAGGCGTCGATGTAGGTGCCACGGCCGGTCTTCTCGCGCCAGTACAGCCCCGCGATGATCGCCGTGGCGATGTTGTAGGCGCCGAACCAGTCCAGGTATGAATAGCCGATGCCGGCGGGCAGGTACGGCTCGGGCAGCCCCGACATCTCCGAGAGGCCCGAAAGGCTGGCGGCGACCGGGCCCGTCGCCCGGTAGTTGCCGTAGGTCCCCCGCTGTCCCATGCCCGATTGCTGGACGTAGATGATCGTTGGATTGATCGCTTTCATCTCCTCGTAACCGAAGCCCCACCGGCGCATGACCTCGGGGCTGAACCCTTCGGCCACGACGTCGCTGACCTCGATGAGCCGCGTCAGAATCTCTTTGGCCTTGGGGTGGTTCATGTTGAGGCTGATGCCCCGCTTGCCGGTGTTGATGTCGTTGAACGACCCCGAGCGATTCGTGCTGCCTCGCCCGGGAGCGTTGGAGACGGCGGGAGGACACGGCGCGGTGGCCCGGTCGCGCTCGGCCCGGCCACCGTCGGGCATGGCGTTCATGAACCGGAGGTCCCACCGGCCCTTCCACTCCACTTTGATCACCTCGGCGCCCAGGGCGGAGAGGAAGCGGGGCCCGCCGCCGCTGGCCAGCCACCACGTGAAGTCGACGATGCGAACGTTGTTCAGGGCGAAGGGCCGCCCCAGGGCGCTGGTCTGGACCGCACCGCCCGCGCCCGGCTCGCGTACGGTGAAGCGGGGCGTTTGCTCTTGGGCAGGCGGTCGCTCACCGGCGGCCTTGCTTTGGTCCAGCATCGGCTCTCGCGGGCCTTTTCGCCATGGTACGTTGTCGTCCAGCCATGGCGCGCCGACGTAGGTGAAGCGCCGGCCGAGCTCGGGGTGATCGACCTCGATGAACGTCTCGCGAGCGGCCCAATGAGCGTCGGGGAGGTTCTCCTCGGGCCGGCGCAGCGGAGCGCACACCAGGCCGGCTTGCTGGGCCTCGTGGAAGGGGCCCTCGAACGAGAACTTTGCGACGAAGCGCTGCGTGACGTCGCTGACGTGCCGTTGGACCTCGGGCCTGGAGCGGTATGCCGGGTCGTCGTAGCGCTCGTCGGTGAGGTCGTCGGCGCAATCGAACTGCTCCAAGAGCTTGACCAGATTGCCGAAGGCGGTGGGAATGTTCAGGTTGGTCCGAATCATGAACGTCCGACCATCCTTGAGAGTCGTGATGTTGGGCGGCGTGGAGGTGGCGGCGGCGTGGCGGCAGGTCTGGCGGTAGAAGGGCTGCCGCTGATAGATCCACGCGGGCATGTCGACTTCGGTGTTCTTGCTCACCGCCTCGTGGACCGCCGTGGAGAGGTATTGTCCCCGGCCGGTGACATGCCGGTAGAGCAGCGCGCCGATGGTGGCGATGACGGCGTGCTGGCCCGCGATATGGTACGAGTGGAACATCTGCGGCGCGATGGGCGGCGTGTCGTAATCCTTCGTCCGCGGGTCGGGGTCGTAGCCCGTGTTCATCATCATCCCGCCCAGGGCGAGGTGAACGAGATCGGACGCCTTGTAGTCCGCCCAGGGGCCATCGTCGCCGAAGGGGCTCAGCCGCACCCAGATCAGGCCGGGGTTGGTCTCTTTCACGGTGGCGTAGGAGATGCCCAGCCCGGGGAGGTACTCCTTGGGCGTCGTTTCCAGGAACACGTCGGCGCCGGCGAGAAGCTCGCGGAACCGGCGTCGCTGGCTCTCGACACCCAGGTCCAGGTTGAGGCCGCGCTTGCCGAAGTTGTAGTGCCAGAAATAGAGGCTGCGGTCCGGGTGCGGCGCCCCGTCGAGGAAGGGACCGATACTGCGGGTGGCGTTGCCGCTGGGAGGCTCGACTTTCGTGACGTCGGCGCCAAGGCCGGCCAGGACCTTGCCCGCGTATTCGCCCTGCTCGTCGGCCATCTCGACGACCCGCACGTCGAACAGGTAGCCGTTCCCCTGAGCTGCCGCCTGATGTGTCACCGCGATCCCCCATGAAGTGGTTTGGCGGAAGTGTATCTCCGGGGCGTGGGGGAGTCAAAAGGGGCTGGCGCTACGGCAAATCCGTTGGACAAGGACGACCACTAAGACACGAAGTCACCAAGGAGAGGAGGAGATTATTCGTGAGCTACCCCGAAAGCTGTGCTCGGCTGGCCGCCGGGGCGATTGGGCGAACCGCCGGTCGTTTGCTCCCTAGGGCCGGGAGAAGGGCGGATGGGGCAAAGGCTCGATGCCCTTGGACCGCAGCAGCTCTTTGAACGCCTCGGGATCGTCCGGCACCGGGCCGGGGTCGCCCCAGTAGACCTCGAACATCTCAGCGCCCTGATCGCCGGCCACCAGGGGACCGAATTTCGCCCCCCGCTCCAGGACGACGGTGGTCCCGGCGGCGCAATGCGTATCGCCCACCATCACGTCGCCTTTCGTGATATAGAGGACGTGATCGTTCACGTGGCCGTGACGCTCGACGATCATCCCCGGGTCGTATCGGGCATACGAGAGCGTCCGCGTGGCGTTCCGTTCGAGAAACTTCAGGTGGACGCCCGCCCTGCGGTCGCCGTGCTGTTGCGCCCGGACCTCTTGCCAGGGGATGTCGTCGTTGTGATGGAAAATAACGTTGGGCATGGGTACGCTCCTTGGGCGGTCTCGCCCGACTCTAGGACTCGCGGGCGGAGCGGTCAAGGGCGCCAGGCCGCCGCGATCGGCGTTTGAGGTAGCATTGCGCGCCGCGAATCAGCGAAGCGCTTCCTCGGCAAGACGCTCCAGCTCCTCGCCGGCTTCGCGCTCGTTGGTGACCGTCGGCAGACGCACCATGACTCGTATCGCGCCGGCATCGAAGTACTCATCGATTCTCGCCCGTTCCGGCCTGTCGCTGTAGGCGGCGATGTGCAGGCTGGCCGGGTCGCGTCCCGCCTCCGCCGCCAGGCTGTCCAACGTGGCCCGGCCCTCCTTGACCTGCTCCGGCGTCACGAAGCTCGGCTGCCAGCCATCGCCCCAGGCCACCACACGCTTCAGCACGTTCTTCGCCTGGCCTCCCAGAAAGATCTGTGGGTGGGGCCGCTGGGCCGGTTTGGGAAACAGCCTCACGGGCGGCAGCTCGTAGTAGTGGCCGTGGTGCTCGGCGATGTCGTTGGTCCACAGCGTTTTCATCACCTGGACTGCCTCCCTGGCCTGGGTCCAGCGGTGTTCGAAATCGGCCCCCATAATCTCGGCCTCTTCTTTGAGCCACCCGGCGCCGACGCCCATGATGAACCGCCCGTTGCTATACCAGTCGAGGGTGGCGACCTGCTTTGCCAGCATGACCGGATGGTGCTCCGGGACCAGCAGCACCGAGGTCCCGAGCTTGATGGTGGAGGTTACCGCCGAGGCCCGCGCCAGGGCGATCAAGGGGTCGGTGAAGCCGGGCACCTGGCCGTCGGCGAAGACGTGGGAGATGCTTTCGACATGCACCGGCGCCACGATGTGCTGCGTCGCCCAGAACGACTCGAAGCCCAGGCGCTCGGCCTCGCGGGCCAGGAAGGCCGGGTCCACGGCGACGGTCGGTGGCGGTGGCGGCAGAGGCATGACGAGGCCGATGTTCATCGCAGGCCCTCCTTGGACCGGTGCGGGATGAGCTCCTCGATGCTCACCACGGGCATCGTGCAGGCGCCAGGGCCCTGCTGCGCCAGCCGGACCACGGCGGGCCCCACGTCTTCGGGCTCCACCCACCCGGCCCAGTCGAAGTCCGGCGGGTGGATGGCCAGGGCGCCTTCCGTTTTCACCTTCCCCGGCAGCAAGGAGAAGACGGAGATGTTGTGTCGTTTGACCTCGTCGGCGAGGCCGCGGCCGAACCGCTCGATGGCCGCCTTGGCCATCCCGTAGACGGTGTCGTTGGGGAAGGCGAACTCGGAGCCGGAATCGGAGCTGATGTTGACGATCACGCCGCTTCGTTGTGCCAGCATCGCCGGCAGCACCGCCTGAGAGCAGAGGAAGGTGCCACGGATGTTCAGCGCCACCACGCGGTCGAAGCGGTGCAGTGGATAGCGCTCCACGGATTCGAAGGAGGACGATCCGCCGGCGTTGTTCACCAGCAGGTCGATGCGTCCGAAATGCTCCAGCGTTTGGCGGACCAACGCTTGGACGTCGTGCTCTTGGGTCACGTCGCACCGGACGGCCAAGGCTTGGCCGCCGCCGGCCGTGATGGCCTGGGCCGTCTCGTGGATCGTGCCCGGCAAAGGCCCCGGCTGCTCGGTGCGGGCCGCCACCACCACCGCCGCCCCTTCCCTGGCCAGCACGACGGCGATGCCCTTGCCGATGCCTCGGCTGGCCCCGGTGACGATCGCGACCTTGCCTCGCAAAGCCTTGGGTTGGTCGGTCATGGTGGCTCATCCAGCCGAGGGTCCACGTTCGTGGGCTCGAACGGGGCGGCGAGGATCACTTCAGGCGGCCGCCGGTGCCCCGGAGCCTGGGATCCAACAGGTCTCGTAGGGCGTCGCCCAGCAGGTTGAAGGAGAAGACGGCGATGCTGATGGCGGCCGCGGGCACGATAGCGATCCAGGGCCAGAGCTGGAAGTCCAGAGTCTGGTCCACTCCCGTCCCGGCCCGGCCGCTGATCATCGCCCCCCATGAAGGGTCGGTGTTTTTGGCCCCGGCGCCGAGGAAGCTCAGGCTCGCTTCGAAGAGGATGGCGGCGCCGAGAAGGATCGAGGCGTTGACGATGATCGGGGCGACGACGTTGGGCAGGATGTGCCGGAAGATGATGCGGTTGTTCGTTGCGCCCAGCGCCAGGCTGGCATCGACGTAGGCGTTCTGCTTCACCGAGAGCACCGCCCCCCGGATAATGCGCGCCGCGCCGGGGATCAGCACGATGGTGATCACGATCAGCGCGTTGTTGATGCTTGCGCCGCGGATGGCGATGATCCCCAGGGCCAGAATCAGCGGCGGGAACGAGTTGATGGCGTCGATGAAGCGCTGAACGATGAGATCCAAGGCGCCTTGGAAGTAGCCGGTTACAAGTCCAATGAAGGCGCCGATGGCGGTCGAAATAATCACCGCGACGAAGCCGACGTACATGGAGATGCGCGCGCCGAAGATAGCCCGGCTCATCACGTCTCGCCCGAGAATGTCCGTGCCGAACCAGTGCTCCCAGCTCGGCGCCTCGTGGGGCCCGCCGACGAAGAGCTTGTCGTGAGGGAAAGGCGCGATGAGCGGCGCGAAGATGGCGATGATCAGCATGGAAAAAATGGCGACGGCCGAGATCGCGCCAAGGGGCTTGGACTTGGCCATGGCCCAGGCCGCCCGCAGCGTCCTGCGCGCTTTGTTGGGCCGCAGGCCGGCCACCTCTCGGGCGGCTATGGTCTGGAGGTCTTGCGCCATTTCCTTCCCTTACTATTGGTAGCGGATTCTGGGATCGAACCACCCGTAGGACAGGTCGACCAAAAGATTGATCGTGATGTGAGCGAAGGCGAACATGAGGACGGCCGTCTGCAAGACCTGCAAGTCTCGTTCGTTGATGGAGTTGATCGTGGTGAAACCCAGGCCGGGTAAGTTGAAGATCGATTCGATGATGACGACGCCACCGACCAGGAAGCCGAACTGGCCGCCGACGATGGTGACGACCGGGATAAAGGCGTTCTTGAGGGCGTGCCGGACGATGACCGAGCGCTCATGCAGCCCTTTTGACCACGCAGTCCGAATGTAGTCCTGCCGCATCACCTCCAACATGGAGGAGCGCAACATCCGCATGGTGATGGATGAGAGACGGACCCCCAGGATGGCCGCCGGCGTGATCATGATGTAGAGGTTCTGCAAGGGATCGACCCACAGCTTTTCGTAGGTGAGCGGGGGTGTCCAGTTGAGCCAAAGGGCGCCGAACAAGATCACCATGGATCCGATAATGAAGTCGGGGATGGAGAGGCCCCCGATGGCGAAGAGTCTGCCGCCGTAATCGCCGGCGGTGTCCTGGCGTATGGCGGACCAGATACCGATGGGGAAGGCGACCAACAGGGAGATGAGGATTGCGAGGATGGCCAGCTCGACGGTGACCGGGACGGCCTGCTTCATGATCGAAGCGACGGTGATGTTGCCCGAGGCGAACGAGTCGCCGAAATCACCCTTGAAGATGTTGCCCATCCAGGTTAAGTACTGGACGTGAAACGGCCGGTCCAGCCCGAGGTCCGCTCTGATGCCCGCCAGCGTCTCTTCGGAGATAGCCCCTCCCCCCCCGGCGGTTTCGGCCACTCGCTGGATCACGGCGTCGCCCGGCGCCAGCCTGATCAGCGAGGCGGCCAGGATGCTCACGAGAAGCAGGACGGGTATGGCGATCAGCACACGCCGTATCGCGTAACGTCCCATGAATCACCTTCGTCCCACTACGAGGCCAGCGCTGTTGACGGGTATCGGCGGGAAAGCGAAAGCGCCCACGAGCCGTGGGCGCCGCCCGAGGCCTGGATCGGTAAAGCAGTTAAATGGCGAGGGGCTGCATTCGCAGCCCCTCGCCGTTCGTTGGCTGAGGCTTGGCTGAGAGTTAATCGTCCAGCCAGATCACCTCCGTGTGGGCCGAGCCCTGGTGGAACATCTCACCGCCGCGTATCTGCTGCCAGGTGTTTCTCAGCCTGCCGCTATACGTGGCGTACCGGAACGGCTCAGGGTAGGGCATCCGGCGGAGCTCCTCGATTTCGATGGCGTAGATCGCGAGAGCCATCTCTCGCGCCCTCTCCACGGACGGCCCCTGGGACCATTCGGCCGCGAATGCGTCGATTTCAGGGCGCTGGAACTGCGGCTGGTTCTCGGGACTGTTGGACGACATCCTGTTGGGCTGTTCCGCGTTGGTCGTCCCGACGTTGGAGGTGTACATCGCCAAGCCCTCGAACTGCTGGTGCGGCGGGCCCAGGAACCCAACCGCGGTGTAGTAGATGGCGATGTTTGCAGCCTTCACCGCCTCAACGTCGATGTCCAAGATGTCTGAGATCGACGACGCTATGAAGATCGACTGGTTGGTGTTCCGGGAGCTGTATTCGTGGTAGATGAGGGTGTACTTTTCGCCCGTGCTGTGTCCCGAAGCGGCCCAGAGCTCCCGGGCGAGCTCGGGGTTGTAGATGTAGGGATTCTCATCGTCGGACGCGCCCGCGCCCAGGTCTTGCAACGTGGGCTTTGCGTCGAAGGTTGCCGGCCACGGGTTGGTGTTGGGGAACACGGAAGCGGCGCCCTCGTGGACGTTGGTGATCAAGGCCTCGTAGTCGATGGATTTGGCTATCGCCAGCCGGGCCCTTCGGTCCTTGAAGGGCGCCGTGTCTCCTTCGGTCCTGAAGCCCAGCGCGAAGGACGCGTGGGCCTGCGAGAACTCGATGACCTGGCAGCTCTGGCACTGGCGAGCGAAAGCGACTGCCGAAGATGGGCCGGAGACGCCGACGTTCAGGGCGCTATCGACCACGCCCGTGATCATGCCGGAACGGGCCGTATCGGTGCCAATTCTTTTGACGGTGTGCCTGTCGATGTAGGGCAACGGCTGTCCGTCGCCGCCCATCCGCCAGAAGTTGGGGTTGGCCACCGACGACCATTCGACGGTGCGGTCCCATTTCTCCAGGATGAAGGCGCCGGAGCCAACGGTCCGCTGGGTATAGTCGCCGTCGAGGTTGAAGACCTCGGGTGGGACGACGCGGGCGTTGAACGTCGACAGCGTGCTGGGCAGGACGGGGTCGGGATTCGTGAGGGTAAACTGGACCGTCTTCTCGTCGATGGCCCTGGCCTCGGCGATGTTGGCGGCAAAGGCCGTGGATGACGGTGTCCCCTGGGGCGAACCGTCGGGCTTGGTCAGCGTGCCCTGCCAGTAACCGACCGTGTGGACGATGTCGTCGGCGACGACCGCACGGCCGTAGAGACTGGAGAGATCGGTGGAGTATCCGCGGGCGCCCTCGGGTACCCTTTGCCAGGTGGCGTTGGGGTCGAGCTTCAAGGTCCAAACACGTCCGTCGGAGGAGACCTCGAAACTGATGGCGAGATCGGACGACGGGGTGCACTGGTTGATGTCCGCGATCTCTAGATCAGGGGCCAACTTGCACCGGAACAGTTGGTTATACGCGGTGTTGACGGCCGCCATCACGGTGAAGGAGCGGCTCAGAATCGGGTCGGTCCCGCCCGAGGGGATTGGGAAGGCGTAAACGTGGGTGCCGCCCCGCTTCGGAGCTTGCCGCCAGTTGAGCTCCTGGTTGATCCAGCGGAAGCCAAGGACCTCGCGGGTCGCCGCGCCGAAGCCCGGCACCGGCGTGGCTGTCGCCGTCTGGATGATGATGATGGGCGTGCCGGTCGGCGCCGGTGTCGGCGTGGGGCCGGCCGTTGCCACGACCACCACCGTCCGCTCGACAATCCGTGCGGTCGGCGTGGGGCCTGCCGTTGCCACTACTACGACCGTCTGCTCGACCACTCGTGCGGTCGGCGTGGGGCCGGCGGTGGGTGTCGCCACAACCGTGCGCTCGATCACTCGGGGCGTTGCTGTGGCCCCGCCGCCGCCGCACGCGGCGACGACCAGCCCCGTCACCAGGACGGCGCTCACGATCATCAGAAGCTTGCGTTGAATGAACCTCATCGGTTTCTCCTGTCCGGCCTCGGCCCGTCATGGCTGGGCAACGGCCGCATCTGCCTGCTCGATCGCCTCGTCTAAAGATGATAAAAATGGATTGCTGTCTCTGTCGACTCCCTGCTACGGGGTGTGACGCCCCTTTTTGGAGGTTACGAGGGAGAAGGGTACGGGGTGCAATCTATT
>JACZVV010000043.1 GCA_022572465.1 Chloroflexota bacterium | reverse complement strand
TGGCATTGGTCGCCGTGCTCTGCGAGGGACACATCTTGATCGAGGACGTGCCGGGCATCGGCAAGACGCTGCTGGCGCGGACCATCGCCCGGTCGTTGGGCTGCTCCTTCCGGCGAGTGCAGTGCACCCCGGACCTGCTGCCCTCGGATATCACCGGGACCCACGTCTTCAACCAGCGGACCAATACGTTCGAGTTCCGGCCCGGCCCCGTCTTCGCCCAGGTGCTTCTGGCCGACGAGGTGAACCGCTCGACGCCCAGGACGCAATCGGCGCTGCTGGAGGCGATGGAGGAGCGGCAGGTGACGGTGGACGGCGAGACGATGCCTCTGCCGAGGCCATTCCTGGTCCTGGCGACCCAGAACCCCATCGAGCTGGAAGGGACCTTCCCCCTGCCCGAGGCCCAGTTGGACCGGTTCCTCATGCGCCTCCGGATGGGCTATCCCAGCAGAGAGGCAGACCACGAAATTCTGGCGCGTTTCCGCGAGTCCAACCCCATCGACGACCTGGAAGCGGCGGTTCAGGCCGAGGACCTGACCGAGCTCCGTAAGGTCTGCCGGGGCGTCCTCATCGACCCGGACCTGGAGCAGTATATCGTCGACCTGGTGCATGCCACGAGAGAGCACTCGGAGGTCGAGCTGGGGGCAAGCCCCCGGGCGATGCTGGCCCTGTACCACACCAGCCAGGCCCTGGCGGCGATGCGCGGCCGGGCCTTCGTTACGCCCGACGACGTCAAGTATCTGACGCCCTTCGTGTTCGAGCACCGGATCATTCCAAAGGCCCAGAGCCACCTGCGAGGCAACACCGCCGCCGAGATCGTGGCCCAGGCCGTCGAATCGGTGCCCGTCCCCTCCGAGCAGGTGAGCGAGCGGCGGTAGCCGATGGTCGGCGGAGCCTGGCTTGCCCTCACCCTGGTCCTGCTGATCGCCGCGGGGATCGTGCGCGAAACGCCTCTCTACATGGCGACGATCCTGCTGTTCCTCACCGGCGGTCTCGCCCGCCTTTGGGCGAATTATCTCTTCAGCGGCGTCGAGCTCTCCCAACGCCTCAGCACCCAGCGGGGCTTCACGGGCGACGAGGTGACGCTGGAGGTCCAGCTTGCCAACTTGAAGATTCTGCCGCTGCCGTGGCTCCGTGTCTCCATCGAGGTGCCGGGGGAGCTCTCCTTCGCCGCCGGACCCACGGCCAGGGGCTCGAGCTCCAATCGCAGGACGCTCTCCTTCGGCCTGGCCCTGGGCCCGTACCACCGGGTCACTCGCCGCTACTCTTTGCGGTGCGACCGGCGTGGCTTCTACACCTTCGGGCCGACCAAAGTCGAGGCGGGAGACCTGTTCGGGTTTTTCCGGCGGGAGGTCCGATTCGATCAAAGGGAGCACCTGACGGTCTACCCGAGGATGGTCCCTCTGGAGAAGCTGTCCATACCGTCCAAGGAGCTGTTTGGCGACGTCCGCGTGCGGCGGCACCTGTTCGAGGACCCGGTCCTGGTGGCCTCGACGCGGGAGTACGTGGCGGGGGACCCGCTGAAGAGGATTCATTGGGCCAGCAGCGCCCGTACCGGCCAGCTGCGGACCAAGGTCTTCGACCGGACGACGTCGGTGGATGCGGCCCTGTTCTTCGATATACGGACGGTGCCGCCGCCGCTTTGGGGCTACGATGAGCAGCTGCTGGAGCTGGGCCTGTTGACGGCAGCCGCCATCGCCAGCCACGCCCACGAGCACGACATCCGGTTGGGGCTGTACGTGAACCAGGGCTCCCCGACGAACGACCGGATGATCCAGATCCCGCCGTCGGACCATCCGGACCAGCTCATGCGGGTGCTGGAGGCCCTGGCCCAGGTGCACCCTCACGAGCAGTTCCCCATCGCCACCCTGGTGCAGCGCTACGGGCGGAGCCTGCCCTGGACCGCCACGTTGGTGGTGATCAGCGCCGTGCCCACGCCGCTCCTGCTGGATGCCCTGGTCCGGCACAAACGGGCCGGCCGGCGGGTGGCGCTGGTGGTGCCCGGCGCTTCGGGCCGCTCCGACTCGTTGGGGCCCACCACCATCCCCACCTACGCCGTCTCCGGCGACGAGGCGTGGCAAGAGGTGGAGAGCATCAGCATCGAAGGCGGAGCGTCGTAGGTGGCCAGGCTGGTAAGCGGACTCGTTGGCAGGGTGGGCAGCTTCAGCCCCGAAGGCCTGGTTTCCTTACCGGCCCTCGCCATGGAGGCGCTTTGGCTCTATCCGTGGATGGTGTGGTTCAGCTCGCGGGACGTGGTGACGTGGGTGCATCCGCCGCTGGGCCTTGGCTCCACCCTGGCGGTGCTGGCGGTGGCCTACCTCTCGGGCCGCCGCGTCCCTCTCAGCGGCAGCGTCGCCGGACGATGGGCGTTGCTGATAGGCAATGTTCTGCTGGTTGTGTTGCTGCTGAGGCTGGAGCAAGGCGGCGGCCATGGGATATGGAGCGCGGGGTGGTTCGGCCACGCCGAGGATAACGTCCAGAAGCTGGTCAGCGGCCTGCTGTACGGCTCGTTTCTAATCTGGCGCGGCGTAACGCTGGGCCGGGACGAGATCACGTTCGACGGCCTCTACCGGCGTTTCGTCTTCGGGTTCCTGGCCCTGGCTCTCTTGCTGATCATCTGGAGCGGCTCCGGCGGTGGCGCGTTCGAGCCCCTCGGCAACACCGTCGTGCTCTTCGTCGCCGGCTTCTTCTTTGCCGGCCTCACCGCGCTGGCTCTCAACAATATGCACTCGGTGAACCTGGAGAGCGGCCGGCTGACGGCCGGCGGGCCGCGGCTGGGCGGGCGGTGGGTCACCCTGGCCATGGTGCTGGCCCTGGGGATGGTGCTGGCGGGGACGGCGGTCGCCAGCGTGGCCACGCTCGACTTCACCACCTATGTCATCGACCCCTTGAGCACCGTCGCGGACTGGCTCTTGATCGTCGCCCTCTACGCGGTGATCTTCCCGCTGGTCTACATCGCGGTAGCCATCGCGTTCGTCGTTCGATGGGTGCTGGGGCTGATGAAAGGGGACGAGGAGCGTCCGCAGTTCGACCCGCCCGCCGCTGGCGATATCCGGGAGTTGGCCGACGATGAGTCGAAGTTCAACATCCCGCCGGAGCTCGTCACCGCCGGCAAGTGGGGCCTGCTGGCGCTGGGCATTACCATCGTGCTGTTCATTCTGGTGCGGCTGTTCATCCGGCGGCGCACCGGAGGCCGCCGGGCCGTGGTGGAGGAGATCAGCGAGTACCTGTGGTCGTGGTCTCGCCTGTGGATGGACTTCTTATCGGTCCTCGGCGGATTCTTCAATTTCCTTCGTGGCCGCCTGCCGAGCCGGGAGCGGGTCGAGATGCCCGTCGCCGCCCGCCAGGGCCTGGACGAGAGCCGCCACCTCAGTGTCCGGGAGATCTACCAGGGGCTGCTATGGGAGGGCCGGGAATCGGGGCGGCCCAAGCGGCCCAGCGAAACGCCCTGGGAGTACGGCGCCCGTTTGGACGCCGGCATGGCCGGACGGGTCGACGAGGTGCGGCAGATTACCGACGCCTACGTGCGGACGAGGTACGGTCACGAGGCGGTGGAGGATGACCGGGAACGCTTGCTCAACCGCCTGTGGCGTACCCTACGCCGCACCCTTCGGGGAGAGGAATGATCGGCCTGCGGGAGCTCGGCGGGCCAGCGCCGGTGATGCAACTGGCCGTTGCCTCCGTTTCGTACGATAACGAGGGAGGGGCGTGAGCGATGGCTGGTTTGGCGATGGCCGTGGCGAGAGTGACGGGCCTTGGCTTGGCCGTCGCGTTGGCCGCCGTCGCCTGCGCGGGTTCCGGGGCCGGCGCGGCGACCCCGCCGCCGCCTTCCGATCCAGGTGAGACCGCTCCAACGGACGCGGCGGCCCTGGCCGACGTTCTCGCCGCCGACTCGGTGTTCGTGGTGGAGAGCGCCGGGATCACCAGAGACACCCCGTATTTCGATGCGACCGCCGATGATGGACGCTCCACAGCGTTCGACCGAGAGGCCCTCGAGACGGCCCAGCCGTTCACCCTCCCCAGCGTCCAGGGTCCGGAAGTCTCTCTCGTCTCTTATCAAGGCCAGAAAAACCTGGTGTTGCTTTTTTACCGGGGATTCTGGTGAATCCATTGCCGCCAGCAGCTCGTGGAGCTGCAAGACCGGTACGAGAGCTTCGAGTCCCTCGACGCCGAGATCCTCGCCATCAGCGTCGACCGCTTGGACCAAGCCGGTTACGTGGTCGACCGGCTCGGCGTGACGTTCCCTATCCTCTACGACCCTGAAGCCGAGGTGGTGAGGCGCTACGGTGTATACGACCTGTTGGGCGACAAGCTTGCGGCGCCGTCGGTCTTCGTCATCGACAAGGAAGGCAGCATCCGGTGGCGCTACATCGGCCGGAGCATCATCGATCGGCCTTCCGTGACGCACATCGTCGAAAGGCTGGAGGCGATCGCCGCTGGCTAACGGCGTGACCGTAATCGCGCGGCGGTCGCGCTCTGAGACCCGCCTCCCCCGACGAGCTCAGCCCGCCGAACGAGGGGCGACCTAGCTCAGCCCACCCAGAAGCGCCCGTCGATTTGCACGGTGGTGTAAGCTTGCAACAACTCCGATCGACGCCCGGGAGCGATCAGACGGCGGCGAGAGGAGAGCGGCCGGCTCGACGACGGAGGCAATGGCGTGGATTTCCTTGTCGCGCAGTTGGTGATCGCCGTGGTGGCGGGCTACTTGTTGGGGGCTATCCCATCGGCCTATCTGGCGGGCCGGATCTTCAGGCACGCGGACATTCGCGTTCTGGGGGACGGCAACGTGGGCGCCGAGAACGCCTATCATCAGTTCGGCCCGAAGACGGGCATCGGCGTGGGCATCGCGGACATCGGCAAGGGCGCGCTGGTCGTGGGCGCTTTCCAAGCCTCGGGCTTCCCCCAAGGAACGGTGTTGGCCGCCGGATTGGCCGCCGTGGCGGGCCACAATTGGCCGGTCTACCTCCACTTTCGGGGCGGCCGGGGAGCGGCGACCGCCATCGGCGTGCTTCTCGTGGCGCTCTTCCCGGCATCCATCGTGCCCGGCGTCATCGGACTCCTGCTCGCCATCGCCAAGAAAGGGACGACGCTCGCCTGCGCGGCGATCTTCATCATCTTGCAGCCCTTCGTCTGGGTCATCGGATTCCCGGTCTACGTGAGTCTCTACGCCGTGGGCCTCCCGGTCCTCATCGGACTGTTCCACTTCTACTCGGTGATCCTGCCCGAGTACCATCGCACCGGCCAGCTGAACCTGAGGCCGAAGGGATGACGCCGCCACAGCGATGGTGAGGCACGGCGCGAGCAAGCACCCACTCCACGACGTGGCCATCGTGGGCGCCTGGAATACCAGGCAGGCGCTGCGCCTGGATGAGCACACGTCCGAGTCGATCACCCTGGAAGCGATTCGAGGCGTATTGGATGACGCCGGGATGACGCCGTCGGACATCGACGGCATCTCGGCGGCTTCGGGCTCCCGGGGCGCGGGCATGTCGTCGGGCCACCTGGCCTATCTGATGGGAATCGGGCCGGCGTGGACCGGCAACGCGGCGGGGGGCGGCATCAACGCCGTGCTGGAGGCGGCCCAGGCCATCGCCGCCGGCGAGTGTCACACCGTGCTGATCGCCGCCGGGTCGGCGGGCGTCTACACCGAGCGGGCGTCGACGGCGCCGTGGACCCGGCCGGGCAACGAGTTCGTGGTGTGCTGGGGACTGTTCACCGCCGCCGAGTTCGCCCTGATCGCCCGGCGGCACATGCATCTCTACGGCACACGCCCGGAGCATCTGGCCACGGTGGCGGCGACGATCCGCAACAACGGCCACATCAATCCGGACGCGGTCTACACCGGCCGGGGACCGTTCACGCCGGCGGACATCCTGGAATCGCGGATGGTGACCGACCCGTTCCATCTCCTCGATTGCGCGATGACCTCCGAGGGCGGCTGCGCGCTGGTCCTGACGACCGCCGAGCGGGCCGGCAACTTCAAGCGGCCACCGGCATACATCCTGGGCGGCGCGCGGGATACGTTCGGGCCGGCGTACCATTTCCCGCCGACGTGGGACCTGACCGGTTGGGTGGGCCGTGAAGCGGCCCGCAAGAGTTTCTCCATGGCCGGCATCGGTCCCGAGGACGTGGACGTTTGCGAGTTTTACGATCCGTTCTCCTTCGAGATCATCCGCCAGTTCGAAGCCTTCGGGTTCTGCGGCGAGGGCGAGGGCGGCGACTTCATCATGAACGGGACCATCGAGCTCGGCGGGCGGTACCCCATCTGCACCGACGGCGGCTTGATGTCTTTCAGCCACGGCGGGGCGACGGTCCAGCTCGTCCAACGAGTCATCACCGGCGTGCACCAGCTGTGGGGCCAATCGGGCAACCGGCAGGTGCCGGACGCCAAGATCGTCATGTGCACCAACGGAGGCGCAGGCGCGCTCTTCACCCACGTGCTGCTCCTGGGGAAGGAGCGGCCGTGACCTCGAGCCCGCAGATACCGTTGCCGGCGCCGACCAGGCTCTCGCAGCCGTTCTGGGACGCATGCCAACGCGGGCAGCTCCTGGTGCAGCGGTGCTCCGATTGCGACGGCCTGACGTTCATTCCACAGCCGGCTTGTAAACACTGCCTGTCGCCGAGGCTGGAGTGGACCGAGGTCTCGGGCAAAGGGACGGTCTATAGCTACACCGTGGTGTGGCGTCCGCAGACGCCGGCCTTTCCCGTCCCCTACGTCGTCGCCATCGTCGACCTCGACGAGGGCTGCCAGATGATGACCAACGTCGTCGACTGCGACCCCGCGGACGTGCACGTCGGCATGCGGGTCGCGGCCCACTTCCGCCGGATGTCCGACGAGATCACGCTGCCCTACTTCCGGCCTGAGAGGTAAGCGGACCGCCGCTTTCCCCGTTGCTTTCCTCTTGACTTTTCGCCGGGTCGTCGGTACGCTCGCCAGCGGTTTATAGGGCGGTGGAGTTGTGCCGAATCGATGCGCGGGCGCTGACCGAGGACGACATCGAACGACGTCCGGCCAACACACAAGGGCGACGCCGGGCCAACACACGAGGGAGGATGCGAAATGAAGCTGAAAGACAAGGTCGCAATCGTCACAGGAGGCGCTCAGGGGATCGGAAGGGCTTACGCGCTACGGTTTGCCGAGGAAGGCGCGGCGGTGGCCATCGTCGACCTGCGGGATGAAGGGGCCAAGAAGGTGGAGGCCGAGATCGCGGAGAAGGGCGGCCGGGCCGTGGCCATCAAGGCCGACGTCTCCAGCGAGGAGAGCTCCAACGATATGGCCAAGCAGGTCCACGACCGCTTCGGGCGTATCGATATCCTGATGAACAACGCGGCTATCTACTACGACATGGACTTGACCGACTCGTCGATCGAGTATCTGCGGAAGATGCTCGACGTCAACCTTCTGGGGATACTCATCTGTGGCCGGGCGGTCTTCTCGTACATGCGGGAGGTGGGCGGCGGCTCGATTATCAACATCTCGTCGACGGCGGCCTACCCCCTGCCGATGCCGGGCATGCCGGTGGCGGAGAACTTCGGCAACTACGCCTATGGCCTGGCGAAATCCGGCGTGGTCTTCCTGACCAAGAACATGGCCAGGACCGGCGGGCCTCACAACATCAGGGTCAACGCCATCGCTCCCGGCGTCACCATGTCCGAGGCCACCAAGAAGGTGGTGCCTGATGGGATCATCGAGATGCTGAAGGCAGGCGCCTCGTTGGGCTCGACACTGGAGCCGTGGGACCTGACGGGGACGGCGGTCTACCTGGCGTCGGAGGACAGCAAGATGATGACCGGCCAGACGCTGGTCGTCGACGCTGGCGTGTGGATGAACGGCTAGTCGATTCCCCGCCGGCGACCGGCGGGGGACGTTCGGAGGATAAGCATGACGACGACAGCGGAGAAGGTGAAAACCTACCAGAACTATGTCGACGGCGAGTGGGCCGCCGCGTCGGGCGGCAAGACCTATGGCGTGCTCAATCCGGCGACCGAGGACGTGATCGGCCTGGCGCCGGATTCCGCCCGGGACGACATGAGCCGCGCAATCGCGGCGGCCAGGCAAGCCTTCGACGAGGGACCGTGGCCGCAGATGAGCCTCCGGGACCGCTCGCGGATTATCCGTCAGATCGCCGACGGCATGAACCAGCGCAAGGACGACATCCGCCAGCTTCTAGTCTCCGAGGCCGCCGCCGAGTACGCCACCCACCCGGTCAACCTGGAGAACCCGATCCAGTACATGTATGACTACGCCGATCTCACGGTGAAGTACCCCTTCGAAGAGATGGTGCAGCCCGACGTGGTCGATATGGGGATGGGCCCCCGCCTGATCAACCAGATGGTCTACCGCGCGCCGGTGGGCGTGTGCGGGCTGATCCCAACGTGGAACTTTCCGTTGTTCGTCACCATTCAGAAGGTCGGTCCCGCCCTGGCCGCCGGCTGCACCATGGTGATCAAGCCCTCGCCTTACGCCCCGCTGATCAACCTCTTGCTGGCCGAGATCGTTCAGCAGACCGACCTGCCCGCCGGGGTGTTCAACGTCGTCTGCGGCGAAGGGGTCGACATCGGCTCGGAGCTGGTGGACAGCCCGCTGGTCGACAAGATCAGCTTCACCGGCAGCGTCGCCACCGGCAAGAAGATCATGGAGGCCGGCGCCAGGACGCTCAAGCGGATCCACCTGGAGCTGGGCGGCAAGTCGCCCAACATCATTCTGGACGACATGGACGTGAACGCCGTCGCTCCCGGCGCGGCGAGTCCGGCCTTCTTCCACGCCGGCCAGGGCTGCGTGATGACGACCCGGGTGCTGGTGCCCAGCGAAAAGCACGACAATCTGGTGCAGAGCATGGTCGGGTTCGTGTCCCAGTTCGTGAAGATCGGCGACCCGGCCGATCCGCAGGTGTTGCTGGGACCGTTGATCCGTGAGGAGCGCCGCCTGAAAGTCGAGGAGTATATCGCGTCGGGCAAGGAGCAGGGCGCCGAGCTGGCGACCGGCGGCGGCCGCCCGAAGGACCTGGCCAAGGGCTACTTTCTCGAGCCGACGATCTTCGCCAACGTCAAGAACGACATGCGCATCGCTCAGGAGGAGATCTTCGGCCCGGTGGTGTCGGTGATCCCGTACAAGGACGAGGAGGAGGCGATCCGCATCGCCAACGACACGCGCTACGGCCTGGGCGCGTCGATCCTGACCACCGACGTTGCCAAGGCGCACCGGATGGCCAAGCGCCTGCGGGCCGGGACAGTGACGATCAACGGGGGCGGCCCGCCGCGGTTCGTCCCCTTCGGCGGGTTCAAGGAGAGCGGCATCGGGCGCGAGGGCGGCAAGTACGGCCTCGACGAGTACACCGAGATCATGGCGATCCAGTGGGGGTGACGGCACAGTCGCTGAATGCTGGGCGCGCGTTGACACGGCAGGCGCCGCGGGCTATAGTGGCCCATCATCGACAAATGAAGAGCGCTGCCCGTTCAGGTGTCCCGGCACTGTCGGGAAGAATAGGGAAGGCGGTGAGAGTCCGCCGTGGTAGCGCCACTGTGATCGGGTGACCCCGCCGGCCCCACCGACCCGCCGTGTTGGGATGGGAAGGGTCCGGCATCCTCGGATACCCGTAAACCAGGAGACCTGCCTGAACGGTGAAGCGACTGCTCTCCGCTCCAGAGAGCGTCCTTCCTCCTGACGGGTTATTCAGCCCCTCCCAGGCGTACACGACGCGGGACCTCCGAGCGGAGTAGCCGGAGGTCTTTTTCGTTGGGGATATTCGCGCGCAAAGCCATCGGGTCCTATCGCACGGCGAGCGTGACGGCACGGCTGGCCGTCGGCGCGGGAGCGTTGGGCGTCCTCGTGCTGTCCGCCGCCATTGCGTCGCTGGCGCTGGGTCCGTTGGGAATCCCGGTCAGCCACGTCGCGGCGATCGTCCTCGATCGCGTTGGCATCGACGTCGCCGACTTCACCATCACCGAGAAGCTGGTGGTGGAGCAGCTTCGCGCGCCTCGCATTCTCGTGGGCGGCCTGGTGGGCATGGCCCTGGGCGTGTCCGGGGCGGCGCTGCAAGGGCTGTTCCGCAACCCTATGGCCGACCCGGGGATCATCGGCGTCTCCGCCGGCGGGGCCACCGGGGCGGTCCTGTCCATCGCGTTGGGGCTGAACACGCTGTTCTTCCTGGCGCTGCCCTTGTTCTCCTTCGCAGGCGCGATGGGCGCCGCGTTCCTCGTTTACGGCATCGCTGCTGTCGGCGGCAGGGTTTCGATGCCCACGCTGCTCCTGGCGGGGGTCGCCGTCAGTTCCTTCCTCGGCGCCGTCGTCTCCGCTGTCATCGTGATGGTGCCGGCCGATGCCGCGTTGCGAGAAATACTGTTCTGGCTCGCCGGCGGTTTGGACGGCCGAACCTGGGAGCACGTCCGCATCGCGGTGGGGCCGATCCTCGTCGGAGTCGCGATTATCACGCTGCTCTCGCGGGACTTGAACCTGCTGATGCTGGGGGACGAGGAGGCCCGCTCGTTGGGCGTGCGGGTCCGGCTCGTGCGGCCCCTGATCCTCGCCACGGCGGCGCTGGTGACCGGCACGGCGGTGGCGTTCAGCGGCACCATCGCGTTCGTCGGCCTGGTGGTGCCGCACATGCTTCGGCTGCTGTTCGGGCCGGACCATCGGGTGCTGATCCCTCTCAGCGCTGCCGGCGGAGCGCTGTTCGTCGTCGTCGCCGACACCATCGCGCGCACCGCGGTCCAGCCCACCGAGCTTCGCGTCGGCATCATCACCGCCCTGGTCGGCGCGCCATTCTTCCTGTTCCTCCTGATACGCAACAAGCGACAGGCGGAAGCGTTTTAGCCATAGGTTTCTCACCCAAGTCAAAGGAGCGTCATGCATCCAGCGATCCGAAGCGCCGTTTTCCTGACCGTTGGCATCGTGTTGGCCCTGGCGATCGCAGCCTGCGGGGGCTCGTCGCCGGCTTCAACGCCTGTGCCGCCGCCCCCCGCGCCGAACCCCTTCGCCGCCGTCGCGGGGATCGTCGACCCGGACAATCACGGCTGGCCCCGCGAGGTGGAGGGTTTGAACGGACGCATCACCATCGCGGCCAAGCCTCAGCGCATCGTCACCCTGTCGGTTGGCCACGACGAGATGACGTACGCGCTGGTGCCCGCGGATCGGGTGGTCGCCGTGGGCAGCGCCACCAAGAACCCGTCCTATTCCAACGTGGCCCATCTCGCCCGGGACCTTCCTACCATCAGCCGCGAGCCCGAGGTCATCCTGGCCCAAAACCCGGACATCATGGTCACCAGTCCCTTCGTCAAGGTGGAGATCGTCGAGTCGCTGTCCAACGCCGGGCTCACGGTCGTCCAGACCAGCCTGGAGAACGACCCCCAGGCGCGCATCAACAACATCCTCTTTTTGGGATACATCTATGGCGAAGAGGATCGAGCGGTGGAGCTGGCGGCGGAGGTCCAGGCGCGTTTCGACGCCCTCCAGGCCGTGGTGGCTGCCAAACCCGACTCCGCTCGGCCCCGCGTGCTCTCGGCCACGCGCTACTCCGACAAGCTCTACACGGCCGGGGCGGGCTCGACGGAAGGCGGCATCATCGATGGCGCCGGCGGTGTCAACGTCGCCGCCCTGGCTGGGCTGGAGCGAAACCCCATCATCAGCCTGGAGAGCATCATCGCCATGGCGCCGGAAGTCATCTTGATCCCCCAGCCGCTGGAGTTCGGAGCGGAGGAGTTCCGGCAAGACCTGCTGGATAATCCGGCGTTGGCCGAGGTCCCGGCGATCGCGGACCGGCGGGTCTACCTGGTGTCGGGTATCCTGTACACCACGCTGTCGTTCTGGAACCTGCGAGGGACCGAGGATCTGGCGAAAATCCTCTGGCCAGAGGATTTCGCCGGGAAGGAGTTTGGGCCATTCAGCTTCCCCGAATGACCGAGCAGTGCCCGGCGCCGGCTCGGGATTCCCGCAGTGCAGGGACGGACTCGCCGCTGGCGCTCGCTGCCCGAGACCTGGTCTACGAGATCGATGGGACCCGCATCATCGACGGGGTCGCCATCGGAGCGCGCCGGGGCGAGTTCATCGGCCTCATCGGCCCCAACGGCGCGGGCAAAACGACGCTGCTCAAGACGGTCTCGGGGCTGCTGAAGCAGCAAGATGGAGCGGTGTGGCTACAAGGGACCGACCTGGGTGAAATGTCGGCCGGCGACGTTGCCAAGGTCCTGGCCATGTTGCCGCAGCTGACGCCGTACACCTTCGGATTCACCGCGCTGGAAGTGGTAATGATGGGCCGCTATCCCCACATGGGCCGGTTTCAGGTGGAGGGCGCCGCCGAGCGCCGGCTTGCCATCGAGGCGATGCGCTTGACCGAGACCGACGCGTTTGTCGAGCGCACCGTGGCCAGCCTCTCCGGCGGAGAGCGCCAGCGCGTCTTTCTCGCCCGGGCCCTGGCGCAGCAGCCGAAGGTCTTGCTCCTGGACGAGCCGACGGCGAACCTGGACGTGCAGTACCAGCTCAAGGCGTTGGACCTGGTGCGGAGCCTGGTCGGTGAGGGAATGACGGCCATCGCCGCCATCCATGACCTGCCCCTGGCGGCGCGGTACTGTCATCGGCTGGTGCTCATGAGCAAGGGCCGTGTTCTGGCGGAGGGGACGCCGGAGACGGTGTTGACGCCTCAGAACATCGAGGAGGCCTTCGGAGTCAGGGCGGTGGTCTATCCCGACCCGCTCACGGGCGCCCTCACCTTGAGCCTGGTGGGGCCGACCCATCCAGACGAGGCAACGGCGAGGGGTGTTCGGGTCCACGTCGTCTGCGGAGGCGGGACGGGGGGGCGGATGATGTACGAGCTGCTGCGGGCCGGGTTCGAGGTCACCGCCGGCGTCCTGGGGGCCGGCGACACCGACCGCCGCGCCGCCGACATCATGGGGGTCGAGTACGTGCCGGCGCCGGCCTTCGGCGGCATCGATGACGACGCCCATGCCGCCCACCTGGGGCTGCTGGATGCGGCCGAGGTGGTGGTGCTGTGTGAGACGCCTTTCGGAGCGAACAACCTCCGTAACCTGGAGGCCCTTCGCGGCCGATCGCGGCTGCTCACCATCCAGACGCGGCCCTTCGCCGAGCGGGATTACACCGGTGGAGAGGCCCAGCGCCTGTTCGACGGCCTGGCGCCTATCGCGCGCTGCGCCGGCCCCGATGAGGCGCTGGCGGCGATCGACGAAACGACGAGGCCCTCCGAGAGCGATCGGGAGGGAGCAAGCGAGAAAGGAACGTGATGCCAGACGCAACGAAGGACCCGTCGAGACCGGCCCCTCAGAGGTTGAAAGGGCCGCGCAAGAAAAAAGGCCTGGTGATCATCAACACCGGCGACGGCAAGGGCAAGACCACCGCGGCGCTGGGGGTGCTGTTTCGGGCGTGGGGACGCAAGCTCAACGTGCGTATGTTCCAGTTCATCAAGCACACCGGCGCCCAGTTTGGCGAGCAGCGGGCGGCCAAACGGCTGGGGATACCGATGGAGGCGATGGGCGACGGGTTCACGTGGCTTTCCAAGGACATGGAGCGGACGGCGGCGCTGGCCGTCGAGCAGTGGGAGCGTTGCAAGGACGCCATCGTCGACGGCGACGACGACATCGTGATCCTGGACGAGTTCACCTACGCGATGCACTACGGCTGGATCGCGGTGGAGGAGGTCATCGAGACGCTGCGCCGCAGACCTTCCCTCCGCCACGTGATCATCACCGGACGCTACGCTCCCGAGGCGCTGATCGAGTACGCCGACCTGGTGACGGAGATGAAGGTGGTCAAGCACCCCTACAAGGACCAGGGGATCAAGGCTCAGCCGGGCATCGAGTTCTAGCGGTGAGCGTCACGTCCGTCGCCGAGGTTGTGGCCCAAATTGGGCCGCCGGATGCCGGCGCCGCGCGGAAGGCGCTCGAGCGTCTCGATCGCCTGACGAAGCCGCCGGGAAGCCTGGGCCGGCTGGAGGAGCTGTCGGTGAAGCTGGCCGGCATCTTCGGCAGCGAGCGGCCCCGGTTGCGGGACAAGACGGTGATCGTTGCCGCGGGGGACCACGGCGTGGTGGCCCAGGGCGTCACCGCGTATCCGCAA
The DNA here is from genome assembly GCA_022572465.1 of Chloroflexota bacterium. Taxonomy (GTDB): domain Bacteria; phylum Chloroflexota; class Dehalococcoidia; order SHYB01; family SHYB01; genus JACZVV01. The sequence continues at coordinate 7,947 of JACZVV010000043.1, read as the reverse complement.
GAGGTGACGGCGCAGATGGTGGCCAACATTCTCGCCGGCGGAGCGGCGGTCAGCGTCATGGCGCGGCAGGCCGGCGTCCGGCTGGTGGTGGTCGACGCGGGCGTGGCCGGCGAGGTGGCGGCGCACCCCGAGCTCAGGTTGGCAAGCTCCGGAAAGGGGACCGCCGACATCACCCAGGGCCCAGCCATGAGCCGCGCGCAGGCCCAGGAGTGTGTTCTCGCCGGCGTGGCGCTGGCGTCGGAGGCCGCCGAGGCTGGGGCCGACCTCATCGGCGTGGGCGACATGGGCATCGGCAACACCACCGCGTCCAGCGCCATCGTCGCCGCCGTCACCGGCGTGACGCCCGAAAAGACGACCGGCAGGGGCGCCGGGCGCTCCAACGTCGAGCTGGACGCCAAGATCGAGGTGGTGAGCCGGGCGCTGGCGGTCAACCGCCCTGACCCCGGCGACGCGCTGGACGTGCTGGCCAAGGTCGGCGGGTTCGAGATCGGACTGCTGGCGGGCGTGATCTTGGGTGGGGCGGCAGCCCGGCGGGCCGTCGTTCTCGATGGATTTATCACCGCCGCCGCCGCCCTCATCGCCTGCGGTCTGGCGCCCGCTGCCGGCGACTACTGTTTCGCCTCGCACCGCTCCGTGGAGCGAGGACACCGCGTGGCCCTGCGATGGTTGCGGCTGAGGCCGCTTCTGTCGCTGCGGATGCGGCTAGGCGAGGGCACCGGCGCCGTTTTGGCCATGGGGCTGTTGGATGCGGCCGCGGCGTGCTTGCGGGAGATGGCCACCTTCGAAGAGGCGGCGGTCTCCGGCCGGGGTGAATAGGCGGTCGGCGCGGGTTTGACGACAGCCCTCCCGTGCGATCGAGAACGGACCAACGCTGACGTGCGGGAGCCCTCGGTCTTGTCCTCCGTCCCCATAGAAGCGACGAAGACAGCATGATGTCAGGTTTCATCCGGCGGGCGGATTCGTTCCGGCTGGCGCTGAGCTTTTTGACGGTGCTGCCCGTTGGGATGGCGTCGCCGCCGCGAGAGCTGGCCCCGGCTCGGGCCTATTTCCCGTTGGTCGGCCTGCTGCTCGGGGGCGCGCTGGCGGCCCTGGACCTTGGACTGCGGCAGGCGTTTCCCCCCGCGGTGGTCGGCGCCCTGGTGCTGGCGGCGGCGGTGGTGGCGACGCGGGCGATTCACGTGGAAGGGTTCGTCGATAGCTGCGACGGCCTGCTCGGCGGCGCGACCAGGGAGCGGCGTCTGGAGATCCTACGCGATCCTCGCGTGGGGGCCTTCGGCGTCGTGGGCGGCGTGGTCCTGCTCCTGGTCCAGTTCACGGCACTGGCGGAGCTGCCGGGGCGTGTCCGCATCGAGACGCTGCTCCTCTTCCCGGCCCTGTCGAGGTGGGCGGTGCTGGTGGCGATGGAGGCGTTCCCCTACGCCCGGCGCGAAGGCATGGGCACGGGGTTCCAAGCGGGCCGCACGCGGCGGCAGATGGCTGCCGGGTTCGCCGTGGCGCTGGCGGCCAGCCTTGGCCTAGCCGGCGTGGCGGGCGTCGTGCTGTTGGCGATCGCTTCCTTCGTAGCGTTGGTCCTGGGCCGGTGGATGGCGGGGATGCTGGGCGGCCTCACGGGCGACTCCTACGGCGCGATCAACGAGCTGGCAGCCGTCGCCGTCTTGCTGGCGGCCATCGTGTTGGGCAACGAGGCGTCGTCGCTGTACGGCGCGCCGTTCTATAGCGGGGGGTGACGCTGAATGGCAGGCTGGTTGTGGCCCGGAGCGTGGACGCTGGACCTGGCGGTCCTGGGCCTTGCGGTGCTATTGGACGCGTTGCTGCCGGAGCCGCCGAACGCCATGCACCCCGTGGTGTGGATGGGCAAGCTGACGGCTGCGTTCGACCGCCGCGCGCCGCATGACCAGCGCCGCCGGGCGCTCCTGGCCGGGGCCGGGATCGCGGTGTTGCTCCCCGTGCTGTTCGCGGCGGCAGCTGGATGGGCCGGGTGGGGGCTGAGGGAATGGAGCGCGGCCGCCTACGTGATCGGAGGGGCTGTCTTGCTGAAATCGACCTTCGCCGTGCGGGGCCTGGCGCAGGCGGCGCTGGGCGTTGCCAGGCCGCTGGCCGAGGGACGCGTCGACGCCGCCCGCGAAGGTCTGCCCAGCCTGGTGGGCCGGGACCCGGCCGTCTTGAGCGAAACCCTCGTGGCGGCGGCGGCGGTGGAGTCGGTGGCGGAGAACGCCTCGGACAGCTTTGCCGCGCCATGGCTGGCCTTCGCGGTCCTGGGCCTTCCGGGCGCCTTCGCGTATCGCGCCGTCAACACGCTGGACAGCATGATCGGCTACCGGGGCCGGTACGAATATCTGGGCAAGGCCTCGGCGCGGTTGGACGACGCGATCAACTGGCTGCCGAGCCGCGTGACGGCGATGCTGGTCCTGGCCGCGGGCGCCCTCGTCGGCCTCTCCCCGCGTCGTGGCTGGAAGACGCTGCGCCGCGACCACGCCTCCACCGCGAGCCCCAACGCCGGCTGGCCGATGAGCGCCATGGCCGGGCTTCTGGGCGTGGCCCTGGAGAAACCGGGACACTATCGACTGGGCGCGGCATTCCGCGACCCGGCGGCCGACGACATCCGCCGGGCCGTCCGGGTGTGCTATGGGGTCGCGGCGCTGGCCCTGCCGCTGGCGGGAGGCGTGGTCGCGGCCCGCCACGCCCTGCTGTGATGCCCGAGACGATTCCTTGCAAGGGCGACATCCCCGCGATACGCTGGGAGCCTCGGAGCAAACGGATATGAGCCACATGACTGAGACCGTTCACGGCGGGCTGGACCCTTCGGAGCTCGCGGAGCTGGGGATCGATCCGGCGGGGGTGCTCGATTTCAGCGCCAATATCAATCCGCTCGGCCCGCCGCCTGGCGTCCGGCAAGCGCTGGAGTCCGTCGACGTGGCCGCCTATCCCGACCGGCGATGCGGCGCGCTGACCGGCGCCCTGGCCCACGGTATCGGCGTGGGGCCGGAGCGGGTGCTGGTGGGCAACGGATCGACGGAGCTGATTCACCTCCTGGCGAGGGCGTACGGGGGACGCGGCGTCCGCGCGGTGGTGTTCGCGCCGGCCTTCGGTGAGTACGCCGCGGCAATCGGTATCGCCGGCGGCGGGGTCGTACAGGTCGAGGCGTATGAGGCGGACGGTTTTTGCTGGGACGTGCACCGGGGCCTGGAGGCCATCGCTCGGGAGCAGCCGGCGCTGGTGTTCATCGGCGTCCCCAACAATCCCACCGGCGTCTCGATGGGCCAGGCGGACGTCCAGAAGCTCGCGGAGGCTACCCGAGGCGTTGGCCTCCTGGTGCTCGACGAGGCGTACCGGGCCTTCGCCGAGAGCCCCCTGGACTCGCGGCCGCTCCTGGCCACGGATCACGTGGTCCTGCTGCGGTCGATGACCAAGGACTACGCGCTGCCCGGCCTGCGCCTGGGGTACATGGTGGCAGCGGCCGACGTCGTCGAGCGGACGCGGCGCCTCCAGCCGCCGTGGAGCGTCAACGGCATGGCCCAGGCGGCGGGGCTGGCGGCGCTGCAAGACGAAGGGCACCTGGCCAAGGCCAGGGAGGAGGTCCGCCGCGGCAAGACGTATCTCATGGGCGAGCTCGAAGCCCTGGGACTGACGCCTCTGCCGTCGGACGCCAACTTCGTGACCGTGAAGGTCGGCGATGGCAGCGAGGTCAGGACCCGGCTCCTGGCGAAGGGGATGGCCGTGCGCGACTGCGCTTCTTTCGGTATGCCCGCCTACGTTCGAATCGCGGTACGGCGCGAGAGCGACTGCCGTGGGCTGATCGCAGCCTTGGCCCAGGTGGTCGCCGGTGGGTAAGTGGTACATGGTGCGCCACGGCGAGACGGCCTGGAACCGGGAAGGCCGCGTCCAGGGGCACACCGACAAGACGCTAGGGGAGGCAGGCCTCGTTCAGGCGGAACGGGTGGCCGCGAGGCTGGCGACGGTGAGCTTCGCCGCCGCTTACTGTAGCGACCTGAAGCGGACGGTGGAGACGGCGGAGGCCGTCCTTCGGGGCCGGGGCGTTCCGCTCCGGCAAATGGCGGAGCTGCGCGAGGCCGACCACGGCGAATGGGAAGGACTGACCTATCGGGAGGTGCAGGACCGGTACCCGGAGCGATTCGCCCAGTTCATCTCCATGCAGGGCGACATCTCGGCACCGGGCGGAGAGAGCGCCGCCGACGTGCTGAAACGCGCGTGCATCGCGCGAGACCGCCTGATCGCGGCCCATCCCGACGACGATCTGCTGGTCGTAGCCCACAGCGGGTCGCTCAGGGCGTTGGTGGTCGCCCTCCTGGACCTGCCGTTGGAGGCCTCGTGGCGGTTCCGCATCGAGCCGTGCAGCGTGTCCATCGTTTCGATGCATCGGCGGGGGGCCACGCTGGAGCTGTGGAACGACGTCGCCCACCTGGAGCCGGCCGATGAGCGGTAAGCCCGAAGCTCGGGTGATAATGGTCCAAGGGACGGCCTCCCACGCTGGGAAGTCGGTGTTGACGGCGGCGTTTTGCCGGATCTTCGCGCAGGATGGCCTGAGCGTCGCCCCGTTCAAGGCCCAGAACATGTCGCTGAACTCGTTCGTGACCCTGGACGGTGGCGAGATCGGCCGCGCTCAGGCGGTGCAAGCCGAAGCCGCCCGGGTCCGGCCCACCGTGGAGATGAACCCGATTTTGCTGAAGCCCGAGGGGGAGCGGCGATCGCAGGTGGTGGTCCTGGGCAAGGTAGCGACGTCCGAGACGGCTGTCGGCTACTACGCTATGAAGTCCAAGCTGTGGCCGGTGGTTGCCGACGCCCTGGACCACCTGCGCCGAGAGTACGACGTGGTCGTGATTGAGGGGGCGGGAAGTCCCGCCGAGATCAACCTGAAGCAGCACGAGATCGTCAACATGCGCGTCGCCGTCCACGCCGGAGCGCCGGTGGTGCTGGTGGGCGACATCGAGCGAGGGGGAGTCTTCGCCTCGCTGGTAGGGACCATGGCGCTGTTGGAGCCCGGCGAGGCCGCGCTGGTGAAGGCCTTCGTCATCAACAAGTTTCGTGGCGATCCCTCGCTGCTGGACTCGGGCCTGGCCATGCTGACTCAGCGGACCGGCGTCCCGGTGGCCGGCGTCCTGCCGTACTTCACCGATATCGCGATTCCCGAGGAGGACTCGCTGGCGCTGGACGACGGCAAGGGCAGGTGGGACCGCAGCGCCCGGGTGGAGGACGGGCGAGGCGTGGTCGACGTGGCGGTGGTCCGTCTGCCGCGTATCGCCAACTTCGACGACTTCGATCCTCTGGGGCGCGAGCCGTCGGTGCGCCTCCGATACGTCGCCGAGGCGAAGGAGCTCGGGCGGCCCGACCTGATCATCATTCCGGGGTCCAAGAGCACCATGGCCGACCTGGCGTGGCTCCGGGAGCGGGGCCTCGCCGATGCCATCGTCGCAGCGCGTCGCGATGGGGCCGCCGTGATGGGCATCTGCGGCGGCTTTCAGATGCTGGGACGATGGGTGCGGGACCCCCGAGGCGTGGAGTCGTCCGTCCCCGAAGCCGCCGGGTTGGGCCTCCTGCCGGTGGACACGACGTTCGAAGCGGAAAAAGCGACGCACCAGGTGGAGGCGCGGGTGGTCAATGCGACGGGTCTCCTGAAGGAGTGCGCCGGTCTCACCCTGACGGGGTACGAGATTCACATGGGCCGCACCGAGGCGACGGGGCCCGGCAGCCCGTTCCGCATCGTCCGCCGCTCCGGGCAGAGCGTCCGCGCCAGCGACGGCTGGACGGACCCCGAGGGCCGGACGTTGGGCACCTACCTCCACGGTCTGTTTCACAACCAGGCCCTGCGGCGCGGAATTCTGCGGCAGCTTGCGCGAGGAAAGGGCGTCGCCTACGAGCCGGCGGCCTCGACCGACGACCCCGACCGCGAGTACGACAAGCTGGCCGATTTCGTTCGGGAGCACCTGGACATGGGCCTCATCTATCGGCTGGTCGGCCTGGAAGGACGGCGCGGGTGAGCAAGGAGCTGGTGCTGGTCCTGGGCGGCGCGCGCTCGGGGAAGAGCGCCTTCGCTCAGCGGCTGGCCGCCGGGCATGACCGCGTGCTTTTCGCCGCCACGGCGGAGGCCCGGGACGAAGACATGGCCCGTCGCATCGCGCACCACAAAAAAAGCCGGCCCCCTTCGTGGGATACGTTGGAGGCGCCGCTGCACCTGGCAGAGCCGCTGGGCGCGGCAGCCCAGGACTACGACGTCGTGCTGGTGGACTGTCTGACGCTGTGGGTCAGCAACCTGATGCTGCGGGAGCCCGCCCCCGTCGATCCCGAGGCCGACGCGGTGGCCCAAACGGAGCGTTTGCTGGACGCCTACGAGCGTGGCCGGGCCACGTGGGTCGTGGTCAGCAACGAGGTGGGGCTCGGCGTCGTTCCGCCGACGGAATCGGGCCGGGACTTCCGGGACGTCCTGGGCCGGGTCAATCAGCTCGTCGCTCGCCGGGCCGACAAGGTCTACATGATGGTCGCCGGCCTGGCGCTGGAGCTCAAGGCCCTGGGGGCCAGTCCGTTGGACCTCCCGGGCGGGGACTCGCTTCGGTAAGCGTTAAAACGATCCGCCGCCCGCAACGGTCGCCGTTGTCTCTTCCCTGTCCGCGGCGGAATTGCGCGAGCCCGGATGTAGAATAATAGTGCACGCCAAGCGGGATGTTCACCGCCCCTGCATCATGTGTGAGGCTCAAACGCAATGGCGCAAGTAACGATGGTCAACGAGATCGATCCGCTGGACGCATACTCTTCGAGCATCGTCCGTGCGGTGGAAGTTGTGGGACCGGCCGTCGTGAGCATTCGTGCCCGTCAGAGCCGCCGGAGCCGTGGTGGCGGCGGCTCGGGTGTGATTATCGCCCCGGACGGGTACGTGCTGACCAACAGCCACGTGGTCCATGGAGCGCGTGGTCTCGAAATCGTGAGAGCCTCGGGCGAGGAGCATACGGCGGAGCTGGTCGGCGAGGACCCCGAGACCGACCTGGCCGTGGTGCGAATAGACGCCACAGGGTTGCCCGTTTCCGCCCTCGGTGAATCGAGCACGCTGCGCGTGGGACAGGTGGTCATTGCTATCGGCAATCCGCTCGGACTCCAGGCCACCGTCACCACCGGCGTCGTCAGCGCGCTGGGACGGTCCCTGCGCAGCCGCACCGGCAGGCTGATCGATAACGTTATCCAGACGGACGCGGCACTGAACCCCGGCAACAGCGGCGGGCCGCTGGTCGATACCGCCGGCAGGCTCGTGGGAATCAACACCGCCATCATTCAGGGCGCGCAAGGGATCTGTTTCGCCATCCCCATCGACACGGCCAAGTGGGTCACGGGGGCGTTGATCAACGAGGGCCGGGTACGCCGGGCGTACCTCGGCTTCGGAGGGCAGTCCGCGCCGCTCAATCCGGAGGTGGTCCAGGAGTTGGGCATTGAGCAGGGCCGAGGCGTCCTGGTCCAGAGGCTTGCTCCCAAAGGACCTGCCCGGGCAGGTGGACTGCGAGAAGGCGACGTCCTGCTGTCCATCGACGGCCGGCCCACGCCGGACGTCGACAACGTTCACCGAATCCTCTCGGCTGAGGCGCTGGGCAGGCAGTTGGCTGTCCGCTGGCTTCGAGGACGCCAGATCATGGAATCGTCCGTTGAGCCGGTGGACAGCCCGCCTGAGATGTGACGTAACGAACCCGGTTTGCCTGGGGGTTACCCGCCGGCCCCTGACGATGGTACGCGGCCGGGTCAATCGTCCGGCGCCGCCGTCGAGCGGGGCTCGGGCCCGAGCCCTTCCTCCGGCAGTTCGTCCTCCTGGCCCAACCCGGCGCCAAAGGCCAGGTGGTCCCGCAGATCGTCGACCAGCAGGTCCACGCTTTCGGCGGTGCCGCCGAATATCAGCAGTGTGTGGCGCAGGATCTCGAGACCCGCTTCCATCTCGGGCCAAACCACTTCGTC
>JACZVV010000148.1:1644-5008 GCA_022572465.1 Chloroflexota bacterium | reverse complement strand
AAGCACTCGAACGTTCTGCGGCCTGACCTGGGGACTAGTCTAAGACAGCTCATAGCCAAGCGGCATCCGGTCGCCTAGGCTAGGGAAAATAGATGAGAACGGAACTCAGATCCGTGCGGGCCACGAAATCATGCCGTCCTACTGCGAAGACTTGGCCATTGGGCAGGAGTGTGGCGGTGTGCTGCTGCCTCGATTCCGTCGGAGAGCATGGAGTGGCGCCCTGCCGTGTCGGGCAGCCGGCGAGCGTGAAAGCCCGGTTCGATGGGGATATCGTCGCCATCGCCCGCTCAGCTTTCCGATCGCGTCGAGCCCCTCGCGCCACCCGGCTCGCCAACGGCCGGCGTGACGAGACAGCGCGGCGCTTTCCGTGCTCCGCGGGCCGGCACGGCCGGTCGATTACTCCAGAACGCCGGCCACCTTCGGAGTCCCCATCTTCTTCCCCGTGTACTGCGCTTTCCGGTGCTCGACGAAGGCGACGATTCCTTCCCTTGTATCGGGGTGGTCGTAGGGGATCGCGCCGTGAGTCAGGTCCGCCACGTGCGTCGAGAAGGCGAGGCTGTTGGCCCGGTCGGCCAGCATGATCGCCTTCACTGTTCTGATGTGCAACGGCGGCATGGCCACGATGTCTTCGGCCAACGCCGTCGCCGCGGTCATCAGCTCCTCGGGCGGTACGATCCGGTTGATGAATCCGTGCCTGAACGCCGTGTCGGCATCGATGAGCCCGCCGGTGAGGCACAGCTCCATCGCGATGGGCCAGGGAAGGAATCGCTGCCTCTGAGGCCCGCCGACGCCGGCCCCGATGGCATGCTTGATCGCGGGATGCCCAAACCTGGCGTGGGGGACCGAGATGGTCATATCGGCGTAGTGCATCATCAGATCGAAGGGCGCGCCGACGCACAGGCCGTTGACGGCGAAGATCATCGGTTTCGTCATCTTCATCTTGCCGTGGTAGAGGGTGTCCAGCGAACGCTCGACCACCTTCCCGGCTTGCATCTGGCCGACCTCTCGCTGGTACCCCTTGTCCAGCTTCTCGTACGCTTTCAGGTCGCCGCCGGCGCTGAAGGCCTTGGTCCCCACCGCGGTCAAGATCGCGCACCAGGCCTCTTCGTCCTGCTCGTACTGAATGAAGGCGTCGTAGAGCGGGAGGTAGACGGTGTCGGGCGCGAAGAGGTTGTAGTCCGTCCGGCCCTCGATGGTCAGGTAAGCAATTTTATTTTTTCTTTCGTAGGTCACGCCCATTGGATTCTCCTTGTCCTGGGGATGAGTGCCCGCGACCGGGGGCCTACTCGTAGACGCCCGCAGCCGAGGGTGGACCGGGCTTTTCGCCGGTGTAGCGGGGCTTCCGGTGCTCGACGAAGGCGAGTATCCCCTCACGGGTGTCTGGATGGTTGTAAGGTATGGAGCCCGGCATCGTCTCCAGCTGCTGGGACGCCGAAAGGCTGTGCGCTCGATCGGCAAGCATGACCTGCTTGACTCTTCTGATGTGCAGCGGTGGCATGGCCACGATCTCCTCCGCCTTGGCGGTGGCCGCCGACATCAGCTCGTCCGCCGGGACCAGGTGATTGATGAAGCCGTGGCGAAGGGCCTCTTCCGCGTCCATGAGCCTTCCCGTCAGATACAGCTCCATCGCGATGGGCCAGGGCAACAATCGCTGCAAGCGGGATGCGGACGTGCCGGGAGCGATGGCCCACTTGATCTCGGGGAGGCCGAACTTGGCGTGGGGCACGGCGAAGGTGATGTCGGAGTAGCACATGACGAAGACCATCGCCGCCCCGAGGCACAGTCCGTTGATGGCGAAGATCATGGGCTTCTCGATCTTGAGCTCACCACGGATCAATGTGTGGAGCGACCGCTGCGGGTTCTGGCCCCCTAGCATGCCCCCAACCTCTCGCTGGTACCCTTTGTCCAGCTTCTCGTAGGCCTTGAGGTCGCCGCCGGCGCTGAAGGCCTTGTTCCCCTCACCGGTCAAGATGGCGCACCAGGCCTCCTCGTCTTGCCCGTACTGGACCAAGGCGTCGTACAGGGGGAGATAGACCGTGTCCGGGGCGAACAGGTTCAAATCGGTCCGTCCCTGGATGGTCAGGTAGGCGATCTTTCCATCACGCTCGTAGGATACCGGCATCTCGCGTCTCCTTCGCTCTGGCGCTTTCAGCCCTGGGTGCGCCGAACGTTCGTGCCTCGGTGTTGGTGCCTCAGCCTCGGTGTTGGTGCCTCCGCGTTCCTGGCTCAGATTGTAGCTTGACAGCGGATGGCTTGTACGGCTATTGGTTCGACAGTGAGGTCAAGGCCCGGAAGCTGGGACCGGCACGGCGTGCGTTGTTCCATCGGCATAGAGCCTTTCGACAGCTTTGGGGGCCATGCCCAGCAGCTCTCCGAATGCATAGTCGTTATGCTGCGCGAAGCAGGGCGAGGGTGATTCGACCTTGGTAGGCGTTCCCGAGAGCTTCCAGGGCAGGTTACGGATGGGGGCTGTGCCGAACTCCGGATGCGTCACCTCGGAATAGTAGCCGCGGGACTTCACCTGGGCGTTGTTCACGATGTCTTTGACGTCGTGCACCGCTCCGGCGGTGACTCCCGCCTGCTGCAACGACGCCATGACCTCATCCCGGTCCCGCCCGGCGGTCCACTGGGCGACCAACGAGTCGAGGTCGTCCTGATTCTCCCACCGGCCCGATGTGCTCGAAAAGCGTGGGGCCTTGGCCCAATTGGGGGATCCCATGACGTCGACGAAACGCGCCCACTCGTCGTCGGAGCCGACGGCCACGGTGACCCACTTGTCGTCGCCCTTGCAAGGGTAGCAGCCGTGAGGCGCCATCGACGGGTGCCGGTTCCCGATGGGCGTCTGGACCCTTCCGTTCATGACGACGTCCATCAAGGCGTCGCCGAGGATCATGGTGTCGACCTCCCGCATGGCCACGTCGACGTACTGGCCCTTGCCGGTCCTTCTTCGATGGTCCAGGGCGACCATGGTCGCCATCGCGGCATGCAGCCCGGAGAAGAAATCGGAGAAGTAGTTCCCGGGCTTGATTGGAGGACTGTCGGTGTAACCCGTCAAATAGGTCAAGCCGCTGGCCGCATCGATGTTGGGGCCGAAGCCGATGCGGTTGCGATACGGCCCCGTCGCGCCGAAGGCGGAGACGGAGACCATGACGATGTCGGCTCTCTCTCGCCTCAGCGCCGCGTACTCCAGTCCGAGGTTCCCCATGACTCGCGGGCTGAAGTTGTCGATCACCACGTCGGAAACGGCGATCAGGCGTTCGTCGGAAAGTCGTTGCACATACGTGCCACCCATGTCGCCGGATTCTTGGCCCATGATTAGATCGCACGCTCGCTTGTCGAGCGTCTCGTCAGCGACAGTGCGAAA
>JACZVV010000148.1:0-1634 GCA_022572465.1 Chloroflexota bacterium | reverse complement strand
TTGAACCAAGGGCGGCGATTGTATGGGCGATCGTGCTCCGCATCTTTGGACAGCGGGGCCAACGGGCCACCCACCGTCCGGAGGAACTCGCCCTGGGGCGACTCGATCTTGATGACCTCCGCCCCCAGATCGGCCATGATCTGGGTCGCGATGGGCGCCGCGATCAGGGTGCCGAGGTCGAGCACCCGTATGCCTTGCAGTGGTAGAACGCTCATTGCGCGATTCCGATTCCGGTCTGGCGGCGGGTCAGATGATGGACCGCTGTTGCAGCCGGACCAGCTCCTCGTGTGAGTACTTCAGCTCCTCGCAGTAGACCAGCTCGTTGTGTTCGCCCAGCAGCGGCGCTCGTTGGGTGCTCCAAGGCGTCTCGCGCATGTGGAACGGCGGCCCGGGCTGCTTGAGTGACCCGGCGGCGGGGTGGTCGATCTCCTCGAACATGCCGCGAGCCTCGTGCTGGACGTCTTCCAGAAGCTCCCCGGGGTTGAACACCTCGGTGAAGGCCAGGCGGAGGTCTTGAGCCTTGGCCGCGATCTCCTCTTTGTCGTGCTCCATCAGCCAGGGACGGAACAGCTCGTCGTACTCCTCCCGGCGCAGTCCTTGCTCCTCGAGCCTGGGCTCGCCCGTCAGGAGGTTCAGCATGCCCGGAGGCGCCGGGTGAAACTGGATGTGCCCGTTCCGGGCGGGGAGAAGATGAGACATGCTCCGGCTGGCGTCGACGCCCGGCGTGCCGTTCCCCGCCCGTTTGAAGACCTGGTCGAGAAATCGGTACTCCACGGGGGGCATGCCCAGCAGGATCATCATGCTCTCGAAGACCGAGGCGTCGACGCGTTGGCCGGCGCCGGTCAGCTCGCGGGCGCTGAGTCCGCTCATCGTGCCCAGCGCGGCGCACACGCCTCCCATGTATTCGCCCACGAAACCCCACGTCTTCAGCGGCTCCCGCTCCGGCAAACCGGTAAGGTCCATATAACCCGAGAGGGCGAAGGTGGTCAGCTCCGTCGTTCTCAAGTCTCGGTACGGTCCCGTCTGACCAAAGGGTGTGACGGAGGTCATGATCAGGCGGGGGTTGATGCCGGCCAGCACGTCGTAGGTCAGGCCCAGGCCGTCCAACGTACCAGGCCGGAAATCCTCCAGCAGCACGTCGACATGCTCGACGAGGTCCTTGAATATGCCGGCGCCCGTGGCGGTCTCCACGTCGAGGGTGATGCTCCGCTTTCCGGTGTTCAGGTGCAAGAAAAGCCCGCTCTTCTCCGGATGCGGAGTGTCGCCGGGGAAGGGGCCGTAGGCTCGCGCCGGGTCGCCCGCGCCGGGCTTTTCGATCTTGAGGACGTCGGCGCCGCAACCGGCCAGCAGCTTGCCGCAATACGCGCCGGCGACGGAGCTGGTCGCCTCGAGCACCTTCAGCGGTGAGAGCGCACCCTCCGCCATAGACAGGACCTCCATTGCCGCCATCCGAGGCGCCGGTCAAGCGCCTCGACGTTTACTCGCGGAACCGCACAATCCCCAGGGGGGCGCACCGTAGTGAGGACGACGGCTCGCGCCGTTGCCCAGACCAGCCGGACTCGTCATTGCGGCCGACCGCCCGCGAGGGCTCGATTCCGCGGCGTTCGGCGGGCCGGGTCGCCGGCGCTGGGTGG
>JACZVV010000042.1 GCA_022572465.1 Chloroflexota bacterium | reverse complement strand
GTCCTGAAACGCTTCGTTGATCTCTTCCAGCTTGCGGTAGCCGGTGATCAGTTCGTCGATCTTGATGCGGCCCTGCCGGTACAGATCGAGGTACAGGGGGAAGTCGCGGGCTGCTCTCGTCGAGCCGTACTGGGTCCCGGTGAGGGTCTTCTCCTGAAGTAAGGAGCGAGGCTCGATCGGGAGGTGGACGCCATCGGGACCGACGCCCACCACCACGGCCTTGCCGCCGCGGCCGATGCAATCGTAGGCATCCATGATGGTCTCGACCTTGCCGATGACCTCGAAGGCGTAGTCGGCCCCCTCGCCGCCGGTCATGCGCTGGACCTGCTCCACGGTGCTCTCCATCGACGCGTCGATGATGTCGGTGGCGCCAAACTCCCGAGCGATCGCCAGCTTGTGCTCCAGCACGTCGACGGCGATGACCCGGGCCGCGCCGGCCAGCCTGGCGCCCTGCACCACGTTCAGGCCCACGCCGCCGCAGCCGATGACCACCACCGTGCTGCCGGGCTCGACCCGGGCGGTGTTGATCACCGCCCCGATGCCCGTGGGCAGCGCGCAGCCCACCAGGCACGCCTTCTCCAACGGAACGTCGTCATCAACGCGGATGGCGCTGCTCTCGTGGATGATGGCGTGGCGAGCGTAGGTCGCCGAGTTGGCGAAGTGGTGGATTCGCTGGCCGCCGCTGGCCAGCCGCGTGTCGCCGTCGTAGAGGCAACCGGCGGGCCCGCGCCGATTCAGGCACCGGTAGACCCGGCCGGTGGAGCAGTGACGGCACCGGCCGCAATAGGGCGCCAGGTTAATCACCACGTGGTCGCCGGGGCGCACTTGCGTCACCGCCGAGCCCACCTCCTCGACGATCCCCGCGCCTTCGTGGCCCAGCACCATGGGCATCGGCCAACCTTTCTGCCCGTGGTAGACGTGCAGGTCGCTGTGGCACACGCCGCTGGCCACGATTCGCACCAGCACGTCCTCGGCCTTGACCGGTCCCAGGTCCACTTCGTCGATGGTGAGCGGCGTCTCCGGCTGATGGAGCACAGCTGCTTGTGTTTTCATTGGCGCCCTCCTTCACGAAAGCATACCAGGCTCGGCGGCGGCTGAGCCGGTGGCTGAGCCACAGCGGCTGAGCCGCAGCAACATTTGCTCTGTTGTAACGCGATCGGTGCCGTGAAGCCATGCCGAAAATGGGGCCGCCGGATTGGGATCACCCTCACCCCAACCCTCTCCCAGGGGGAGAGGGGAGTTTGGGATGGTCTCTAGTCGCCCTCCCAGTAGCCGATCACCTCTTCGGCGATGAGCTGGTCGTACTCTTCCTGGCTGAGGCCCAAGACGGTCTTGTAAACATGGTCGTTGTCGCCACCGATGGTCGGCGAAGCCTTGCGCATCGTCGCGGGCGTCGCCGTCAGGTGGGTAGCCGGGAGCTCGACGTGGTACCGCCCCATCTCGGGGTGGTCGAGGTGCTGAAAGTGACGGCGGGCGTTGAGCTGAGGGTCTTCGTACACGCCCTGCTGGTCGTGGACGACCCCGGCGGCGATGCCTCTATCCTGAAGCATCCGCATGAGCCGAGGCGCGTCGAACCCGGCGGTCCATTGCCCGAAGCGTTGGTCCAGCTCCTCGGTGTGGAGGCATCGGGCGTCGTGGGATTCGAACCGGGAGTCCGCGGCCCAATCGGGGTTGCCCATGAGATCGACCAGCCGCCGCCACTCGTCGTCGTTGAAGACGGCGACGGCGCACCACCGGTCGGCGCCTTTCGTGGGGTACGCGCCATGAGGCGCGGCGTATGGGCGGTCCGAGTCGATGAGCAGGTTTCCCGCCCGCTCCCAGACCCGGCCGTTGACGGTGTAGTCTAGAATGGCCGGCCCCAGGAACTGGGCCGTCGCCTCGTACTGGGACAGGTCGATGTACTGGCCTTCGCCGGTCCGCTCTCGATAGTCCAACGCCGAGACGATGGCGAAGGACGCGAACAGTGGCGAGACCCAGTCGGGGTAGGGCACGGTGGCGCATCCTGGCGCCCTGTCGGGCCAGCCGCCCAGGTGCCCGATTCCCGCGAGGCCCATCAGCATCGGCCCGAAGCCGGCGGAGTTGGCGTGCGGCCCCGTCTGGCCCTGAATGCTCAAGCTGATCATGATGAGCCTCTGGTTGAGCGCCCGGGCGCTCTCGTAGTCCAGGCCCCACCGCTTCATGGTGCCCGGCATGAAGTTCTCCACCAGCACGTCGGCCCAGCGCACCAGCTTGTGGGCCAGCGCCCGGCCTTTCGGCTTGTTCAGGTCCAGCGTGATCCCGTACTTGTTGCTGTTGCACGCGGCGAAGTAATAGCTGGTGTTGATGCCGAACTTGCCGTCCTTGAACGGAGGCGACGTTCGCAGCAGGTCGTAATGCTGGGGGTGCTCGACCTTAACGACGGTCGCGCCGAAGTTGGCGAGCCACTGAGCGGTGAGGGGGCCGGCGCCGATCCAGCTGAAATCGACGACGTTGATGCCTTGCAGCGCGTCTCGAAAGTCCATGGCTTGCGTCATGAGATCACCCCGTCGGCCTTCAGCGATTCGATCCGCTCCCGGCTCAGGCCGAGCTCGTCGCCGTAGACGGCCTGGTTGTGCTCGCCCAGGAGGGGGGCGCGATGCCGCATCCCGGCCGGCGTCAGCGAGAGCTTGTAGGGCGGCCCGGCGTAGCGGATGGAGCGGTCCAGCTCCGGGTGGGGAACGTCGACGAAGTAGGCCCTGGCATCGAGCTGGGGACTCTCCAGGAGGTCCGCCGTGGTGTTGACGGGGTACACCTGAAGATCGTGACGCACCGCCAGCTCCATGATCTCGGCTTTGGTGTGGAGCTTCAGCCAGTTCTCGAAGATGTCGTAAGCGTGGTCCAGCTCCTCCTGAGAGGCCTGCCAATGGCCCGGGCCCGCCGGGAAGGTGGTGGCCGTGAGCCATTTTGGGTCGGTGAGGTCTTCGGCCACGCCTTCCTTCTCCATCAGGTCGACCAGCGCCTGGAAGCGGCCGCCCACCGAGCCCAGGATGCCGCTGTTGGCGGAGTAGCCGTCTTTGCACGGCAGCATCACCCGCCAGATGATGTGGCCGAAGTTCAGAGACCCGCCCTGGCGCCCGATGTTCATCCCGAGCCCGCTCCACCAGCTCACGATGCTGCCCGGCCCGTTCAGGTTATAGGTGACGGCCTCCTGCATCGACACGTCGACGAGCTGGCCGTTGCCGGTGCGCGTCCGGTGGAACAGGGCGAGCGCGGTGCCGGTGGCGGCCTGGCCGCTGGCGTTGAGGTAGGCCTGCGGGGCGCGAAAGACGACCGGAGGCCGGTCGGCGTCGCCGGTGAGGAACATGAAGCCGCCGAGGGCCAGGCCCGTCATGTCGCACCATCGGTAGTCGGCGTAGGGGCCGTCGAGACCGTAGCCGGTGATGGACGTGTAGACCAGGTCCGGGTGGCGCTGCCGCACCGCCCGTTCGTCCATGCCCAGGGCTTCCGCCTCCCGGCGGGTCCAGCTGGTCAAGACCACCTGGGCGGTGTCGAGGAGACGCTCCAGGAGGTCGCGTCCCCCAGTGGTGTCCAGCGCGAGGGTGACGCCTCGCTTGCTGCCGTTGAGGGTAAACCAGCGCAGGCTCTTGTTGGCGTCGCGCTCGTCCAGGTAGAAGGGACCGAGCCTGCGGACAGGGTCGCCCTCGGGCGGCTCGACCTTGATAACCTCCGCCCCCATTTCGGCAAGCAGCTTTCCGCAGTACTGCCCGATCTCGCCGGTGAAATCGAGCACCCGGTAGCCTTCTAGCGGGCCCATAGAGCGTGGCTCCTCCGCCGGCTTTCCGAAACGGTGCAGCTCGGTCCGATCGTGCTGGGCTGAAGGAATGATGACTGGCTCCGTGACCGGTTCGACACGATGCTAGCGACCCGCGACGCCTTCGGCCTGGAGCGTGGCGATCTCGTCGTCGGCGATGCCGAAGCTTGCCAGCGTCTCCGCCGACATGCGCTCCGGTCCCGGTTTCGGCGGCGGCAGCCGTACGGGAGTGCGCACCATCGGTTTCGACCCCGCCGCGCCGGGCGGCTGAGCCGCATCAGCATTTCCGGTCCACGCGCGCCGGTTCTGGGGCGCTTCGGCGGCCTCTCCCGGCGTGAGCACCGGGGCGACGCACGTCTCCTCGCCCGCGAGAAGCGCCGTCCATTCGTCGCGAGTCTTGCTCAGGAATCGCTGGCGGAAGAACTCGAACAGCGCGTCGAGGTCGCCGCCTTCGGCGAACTGCCGCGACGCCAGGTCCGGACGGCCCATCAGCTCGCACAGCCGCGCGTAGAATGCAGGCTCCACCGAGCCAACCGAGATGTAACCGCCGTCCTTGGTCTCGAAAAGGCAGTACCACGGATAGCGGCCCGTGAGGTGCATGTCGCCCCGGTCGCGGGAGATGCCGGTGCTCCAGTAGTGCTCGATCTCGGCGGACATGAGGAACAGCGGGCCGTCGACGACGGCGACGTCCAGGTACTGGCCCCGGCCGGTCTGCCGTTGCGCCAGGAGCGCGGCGACGATGTTCAGCGCCCCGTTGATGCCCGCCAGGCCGTCGCCCATGGTGACGCCGGGCACGCCGGGCGGACCGTTCGGCTGACCCGTCAGGTGCAGGATCCCCGATTCGGCCAGGTAGTTGATGTCGTGACCCACCCGGTCACGGTAGGGGCCGTCCTGCCCGTAGCCGGAGATGGCCGCGTAGACCAAGCCCGGGTTGTCCTTGGATAGCCGGGCGTAGTCGATTCCCAGCCGCTCGGCCACGCCGGGCCGGAATCCTTCCAGCACCGCGTCGGCTTGTTGGGCCATCCGGAGATAGCACTCCCGGCCTCGCGGGTCTTTCAGGTCGAGCTCGCAAGAGGACGTCCCTGTGAGGAGCGACCTGGTGGTGAAGCTGCCGGCCAGGCCCTCGTAACGCTGGCTACCCGGCGCGCCGGCAACCCGCTCGATCCGCGTCACGTCGGCCCCCAGGTCCCGGAGGATCGCGATGCAGTAGATGCCGGGGAGCGTGTGGCCCACGGAGAGCAGCCTGGCGCCGTTCAGCGGGGGATCGGGTGTGTCCATTGGGAGCCGTCCTCGCCGGGGCCGCCACCATGGCCGCGCCGGTCGCTGGCGAGTCTACGGTCGGCCCGATGGAGTGTCAAGGAATGAGAGCGAAGGCGGGGCGACCGGCGCGTCGCTCCTAGAGGCTGTTCGAAAAATGGGACTGCCGGATTGGGAGCGCCCTCACCCTCGAAGGGCGAGGGGATTCCGGGGTGGCTCCTACGACGCGCGGAGGATGACCTTGGCCGCTTCCAGCTTCTCGATGGCCTCGTCGCTATAGCCGAACTCTTTCAGCACCGCCTCGGTGTTCTGGCCGAGGGCGATGCCGGGCCGGGCGACGCCGGGCGTACGTGACAGCCGCGAGACGGGCGCCATCCGGGGATGCGGTCCGAATACGGGGTGATCGACCTCGGCCAGGAAGCCGTTCTCGGCCATGGCGGGGTCCTTCATGATGAACTGGGACACGGCGCCCTGGCCGATCTTCGTGCACGAGATGTCGTTTTGCTGAAAAATCCGCTCCCACTCCTGGGCCGGTTTGGTCTTGATCAGCCGCTCCAACGTCTCGGCCAGCGCCGCGTCCGACTGGCGGCGAAGCTCGGCGGCGGCGAAGCGGGGATCGCCGGCCAGGTCGACGCCGCCACCGCTGATCTGGGCAACGGCGTTGCAGAGGCCCGGCCACTCGCTCTCCTGAGGGCAGGCCAGGAACAACCAGCTATCGGAGGCCTGGTACAACCGGTATCGGGCGCCCAGGCCGTAGAGCAGCGGGTCGGGCGCGGGCGCCGGCTTCTTGCCTTCGTAGCGGATCATGTCGGCGGAGTTGGCGTAGGCGGTGCTGCACAGCATCGACGTCAGCATCTCCTGGGCGACGCCGGTCCGCTCCCGGGCGACGAGGCCCAGCAGCAGCGCGGTGCCGACGGCCTGAGACGAGACGCCGTCGGCGTTGCCCGGCCCTAAGGACCCGGCCCGCAGCCGTATGGAGATGGCTTTGATCTGGTCGAGCGTCAGAGCGGCGGGGTCGTAGTCGAACACGCCGGCCCCCGCCTGGGTGACCCCGGCGCCGATGCCCGCCCCGATGGTGGGAGCGTAGGCCGGCTTGCGGGCGAAGGGGCCGTCGATGCCGTATCCCGGCGCGTTGAGATAGATCAGGCGCGGGTTGATGGCCTTGAGCGTTTGATAGTCCACCCGCAGCCGTTGGGCCACGCCGCCGCGGAAGCCCATCATGACCATGTCGGCCTTGGCGATGATGGCGTGTGCGATCTCCTGGCCCTCGGGCGTGTCCAGATCCAGGGCAACGCTCTCCTTGCCCTGGAGGACTTTCACCGCTCCAGTCTCGGGAATGGGCATGGCGTAGCGGATGTCGTCGCCTCGCAGCTGTTCCAGCTTGATGACGCGCGCGCCCAGGTCGGCCAGCAGGGTCACGCCGAAGGCCGACGCGTAGAACAGGGCCAGCTCGACGACCGTCACGCCTTCCAGAGCATGAGCCGGCAGCGCTTCGCTGCGCTTGGCCGCGGCCGGTTTCCACCCGCCGCTCTCCACGACGCGCAGCAGCTCATCGTTGTGCTGGCCAAGCTCGGGCGCCGGCGCCTTGATCTCCCCCGGCGTCTCGAAGAGTCGCACCATCGGCGCCAGCTGCACCGTGCGGCCCACCCGAGGGTCGTCCAGCTCGATCAGGTGCCGGTTGTGGTGCATCTGGGGATGGTCCATCCCTTCTTCCGCGGTGCGGAACAGCTCCGCGCCCACGTTCGGGTGCCCTTCGAAGTGCCTCTCCCACTCGGCCAGGGTCTTGGCGCGAATCTTGTTCAGCATCAGGTCCCAAAAGCGGACCGAGTCCTCGTAGGTCTCCATCGTTGGGGCGGTCTTGAACCCGGGATCCTGGTAGATCTCCTCCATGTCCAGCGCCTTGACCAGGGCGTCCCAGAGGTGCGGCGACGTCTGGGAGAACTGCAGCCACCGGCCGTCCTTGGTCATGGCCACGAGCAAACGAAAGATGTAGTCGGTGAAGGGCGCGTCTTTCACCGGCACCGCGGGGGTCAAATGATACGCGTCGGGGTACTTCTCGCAGAGGAACTCGATGATCTGACCCCAGGGGTCCTGGGTGCTGAGGCCCTGGACGAGCGTGGCCTCCACCAGCTGTCCCACGCCGGTCTTCTCTCGGACGTAGAGTGCGGCGAGGATGCCCTGGAGCGCCGTCTGGGACGCGCCGAAGCCGGCCCAGGGCACGCAGGCGAAGCCCGGCCCCTCTCGTGGCGCCAGGCCGCTGGCGCTGCTGAACCCGCCCATCTTGCCGACGACGATGGCGTCGTACCCCTTCAGCTGCGCGTACTCGCCCGTGGGACCGAGACCGGTGATCGAGGCTAGAATCAGGCCGGGGTTCTCTCTCGACAGCGTCTCGTAGTCCAACCCCAACCGTTGGGCGACGCCGGGCCGGTACGCCTGGACGACGATATCGGCGCCGCCAGCCAGCTTGCGAACGCGCTCGAGGTCGGCGCCCTGTTTCAGATCGAGCACCACGCTTTTCTTGCCGCGATGCCACATGTAGAACGCCGGGTGCTGGCGGATGGCGTCGCCACCGGGCGGCTCGATACGGATGACCTCCGCGCCGTAGTCGGCCAGAAACATAGAGACGATCGTTCCCGGAAAGCCCCAGGACAGGTCGACGACGGTCAGTCCGCCGAGTGCGCTCGCCATGGCCTAACCCCCTGCGGGGCGAAACCGTGGCAAGTTTACGTCGGGGCTCACCCGCTCCCACACCAACTCCACCGGCATGCCGATCTCGATGTCGCCGAGGGCGACGCCCAGCAGGTTGCTGATAATCCTGACGCCGCCGGCGTCGGCAAGCTGGACGAGTACGACGTTATACGGCACGTACTCGGCGACGTTGGGCAGGACGGGGTGGTAGACCCCGCTGAACGAGAAGACCCGGCCCTTGCCCTCGGACCGAACCCATTCATCGTCCCGGGCGCCGCAGTCGGGACAGCCGGGCAGCGGCGGGTGGCGGAACGTTCCGCAAGCCTTGCAGCGCTGAATCCGCAGCTCGCCCTGGTTGCAATGGTCCCAGTAGGGTTGGGTCACGCCGTCGGGTGCGAGCTCGGCCAGGTCCGCCGGCATGTAGGGCGTGGGATTGCTGATGGTCTCGCGGGCCATGGCGCTACCTCCGGAGAAGCATGGAGCTGCTGGGCAGATTCGACGGGCCGGAGGTCACCAGGGCGATCTCGGCGTCCTCGACCTGGCTGGTGGAGGTGCCGCGAAGCTGCCGCACCGCCTCGACCATGTGGGTCATGCCCAGAAGATAGACCTCGGACAGATTGCCGCCGTGGGTGTTGACCGGCAGGTTGCCGTCGGGCCATTTGATGCCGCCGTTCTCCACGAACGAGCCGCCCTCGCCGATCTTGCACAGCCCGTAGTCCTCCAGCTGAAGGATGACCATGCCCGAGAAGTGGTCGTAGAGCTCGGCCACGTCCACGTCTTTCGGCTCGATGCCGGCCATGGCGTAGAGCCGCGGGGCCATGTGCCGGTGGCCGGAGCTGGGGTAGATGTCGTCGGGCGCGTTCTGGGAGGTGAGGCCCTGGCCCCAGGAGGCAGCGCCTCCCTGGGCCGTCGCCATGATGTAGACCGGCCGCTGCTTGAGCGTCTTGGCGCGCTCCGCCGAGGTCACGAGTATCACCGCGCCGCCATCGTTCTCCTGGCAGTAGTCGAACAGGCGGAAGGGGTCGGCGATGATCCGCGAGTTCTGGTGGTCTTCGATCGTCAGAGGCGTCTTCATCAGAGCCCTGGGGTTTCGAGTCGCGTGAAACCGCTGGGCCACCGCGACCTCGGCCAGGTGGGTGGTCTTGGTGCCGTACTGGTGCATGTGGCGGCGGAAGAACAGCGAGAAGAACTGGCCCGGCGCCATGAGGCCGAAGGGCCGGTGGAAGTCGCTGCGGGGGTCCGAGCGGGCGGCGCGGCCGTAGGAAGCGCCGAAGCGCATGTTCGGCGGCTGAGTGATGATCTTGTAGACCATGACGACCTTGGCGTAGCCGGCGAGGATGGCCGCCGAGGCGTTGGCGATGGCCGCGCAGCCGCCGCCGCCGCCGCCGCCGAACACCATGCCGGCGTAGTTGACGTTGGGAATCCCCAACGACGGCGCCAGCAGGCTGGGGTCGTTGCTGTCCATCGAGAAGGAGGAGAAGCCGTCGATCTCCGTCCGGTCCAGCCCCGATTCCTCCAGCGCTTCTTCCAGGGCCTCGCCGATCTGCACGCTCTGGCTCTTGTGGGCGAACTGGCCCCGGTGGCCGAACTCGGTCTGCCCGACGCCGACGATGCACGTCTTGTCTTTGATGGTCAAGGCTGTGGTTCCTTCCGGCGTCAGCTTGCGTTACAACGGCTCGTCTCGATCGGCGGGCGATCGCTCTCCGCGCCGGATGCCGTTCGGACGAGCACCCTCACCCTCCCCTCTCCCGGGGGGGGAGAGGGGACTTTGGGATGGCTTCTAGAACCCGTACACTTTCGCGGCGGTCCCGCCAATCATCTGCCGGGTCTCGTCCTCGGGCACGTCCTTGAACATTTCCGCGATCGATTCCTGCGAGTGGGGCCAGGTGCCCTCGTGATGGGGGTAATCGTTGCCCCAGAGGAGGGTCTGCACGCCGGTGAAGGCCCGGTTGGTGACTCCGACCTTGTCGTCCTGGAACCCCACGTGGCCCTGCCGGCGCCAGTATTCGCTGGGCATCATGTCGAGCTTGGGGTTCACCCACATGTGGTGGTCACGGTAGATGGCGTCCATGTCTTGAAGGATCCACGCCAGCCAGGCGGCCCCCGTCTCGACCGTCACGAAGTCGATGCCGGGGAAGCGCTGCAGGACACCGGAGGCGCACAGATAGGTGACGATGTAGGGGCCGTCGCCCTGGGCGTGCAGCAGGTAGTTGATGATGGCGCCGCCGGGTCCGCGCTCGCCTCTCGGATCGTGGCCGGTGCCGCAGTGGAAGTTGACCGAGAGGCCCGAGTCCTGGATAGCCGCCCATAAGGTGTCGTAGATCGGGTCGTTGTAGCCAGGGCGCTCCGGGATCTTGACGGGCATGAACAACGCCCGAAATCCCATCTTGGCGACTCGTTGCACTTCGGCCGCAGCCAGATCGTTCTCCGCCGCGGGAAGCAGGGCCGCGACATTGAACCGGTCGCGGTATCCCCCGAAGACCTCATGGGCCCAATCGTTGTACGCCGTCGCCATGGCCATCTGGAACTCGGGGTCGGGAGTGATGAACACGTTGAGGCCGTTGCTGGGGTAGATCACCTCCGCGGAGACGCCGTCCCGCTCCTGGTCCTTGATCCGCGCCACGGGGTCCCATCCGCCGGCCTGGGCGCGCTCAAGGTCTCCGCCTTCGAGCTGGACCCGGCCTTTTGGCATCTTACGGGGCCAGGTGCCCTCGACGATCAAGTAGTCGACGCCGTCGCGCGTTTCCTTGTGTGGCGCTCGGGGTCGAAACTCCTTCGGCAGCCGCTCGGCCCAGAGCTCGGGCGGCTCGTTGACGTGTGAGTCCGACGATATGATGCGGGTTGCGGTTGTCACCATGCCGCTGTCCTCCCTCTGTTCCTGGCCCCTCGATGGTCTATACAGGGGTTAGTGCGAAACCGCCGCCCCGTCGACGAGCGACGGGCTGCCGGTCTTCAGAATGCTGTCTTCGATCTTCAGCAACAAGGCGCCGAACGTGGCCGCCTCGCCGGCGTCGAGTCTGCCCAGCACCTCCCGCGTCCACTCGACGGCCCGCTGGTGGTTGCCTCGCTGCAAGGCGTCGCCAGTGGGGGTGAGTCGCACGGAGACGACGCGCCGGTCGGTCGCGTCCTGGGTCCGTTGGACCAGCCCGCTTTGCTCCAACCGGTCGGCAATGCCGGTGACGGCGGCGTTGGTCACTCCGAGAAGATGGGCTATCTGGCTCATGGTCAGAGGGCCGTTGCGCAGCTCGCGGATCAACCGGAGCTGGTTGAAGGAGCGGCCCATGGTTATCGACGGTTCTGAATCCGTCGAGTTCGGCCCCATGTATTGCACGACCTGGCCCCAGACTCGGAGGAAGGTCTCGGCGGTGTCGTCGCGAAGCGATGGTCCGTCGTGATGCGTCATTAGGTAGAAGTCCAGCTTTTATATTTAGCAACAGTAAAATTTCAAAGAGGTTAACGATTCGCGTTTGGCTTGTCAAGCAGCGCGGCGTTGACACTGCAAATGGCCGGTGCTAACGTCCGTGACACCATGAGCAGCGCGCTGGAAGGCGTCCGAGTCCTCGATCTCAGCCACGGCATGGCCGGCCCCCTGGTGGGCATGATGCTGGCCGATAATGGGGCCGAGGTCGTGAAGATCGACCCGCCCGGTGGCTCCCGAGGGCGCTACCTGCCCGGGGAGCTGGTCTGGCACCGGGGCAAGAAGAGCGTCACCCTCGACCTCAAGACGCCCAAGGCCCTCGACGCGCTGCTGCGGCTGGTGGACCGGGCCGACATCCTGGTGGAGAGCTTTCGCCCCGGCGCGACCGCCAGGCTGGGGATCGACTACGAGACGATCAGCGCCCGTAATCCCCGGCTGGTGTACACGACGATCACCGGCTACGGCTCCGACGGTCCCCTGGCGGACAGGCCGGGGTACGACGCCCTGGTGCAGGCGCGCATCGGCCTCCAGTCCGAGCAGATGTTCCATTCCGCCCGGCCCGCCGTCGACCGCGACGGGCCGGTGATGATCGGCATCCCCTTGCCCAGCATCGGGGCGTTCTTCATGGCCCTGTACGCGACCATGGCAGCCCTGATTGCGCGAGAGATCACCGGCGAGGGCCAGCACGTCGAGACCTCGCTCTTCCAGGGCGCTCTGGCCAACATGACGATGAAGTGGTGGCGGACCGAGGCCGGCGGCCCCACAGGTCCCGGCTCGATGGTCGACGGCGTTTTGAACCCCTGGCTCCCCACCATCTTCGAGTCGCAGGACGGCGTGTGGTTCTTTACGATGGGCACCCGGCGTTTTCGGGACGAGTACGCCAAGTTTCTCGAACTGCCGGACAACCTCCAGGCCATCCCCTCCAACGTGCCGCACGAGGAGCAGCATCGAATCTACCACCACATGGCGGAGCGCTTCCGCCAATATTCGTGGGCCGAGTTGGACGAGATTTTCGAGCGTCTGGACTGCATCGTCCTACCGGTTCAATCGGCTGAGGACGCGTTCGACGACGCGCAGATCGAGCACAATGGCCTGATCGTCGAGCTGGACGATCCAACCTACGGCAGCCTGCGCCAGGTGGGCGTGCCGTACACCATGTCGCTGACGCCGCCGGCGGTCCGGGGAGCCGCGCCGACTCTTGGCCGGGACACCGACGAGGTGCTCCGGGGCGCGGGCCTCTCCAGCGAAGAGCTCCAGGTGTTGCGTAGCGCCGGGGCCATTTGAAGAACAGACACCGATGGCTGCGCTGGCTGAAGGACAGGCACCGATGCATGCGCTGGAAAACGTGCGCGTTCTGGACATGGGCGATTTCCTGGCCGGGCCTCTCGGTCCGCAGCTTCTGGCCGACCTGGGCGCCGAGGTCATCAAGCTGGAGCGTGTCACCGGCGACCCCATGCGGGGCGTCTGGGCCTTCTTCGGCTGCCAGCGAGGCAAACGGGCCATCGCCGTCGACCTCTACTCCGAGGAGGGGCAGCGGATCTGCTACAAGCTGGCCGAGCGTTGCGACATCGTCCACAACAACTGGCGGCCCGGCGTCGCGCACCGGCTGAAGGTGGACTACGACACCCTGCGCCAGTACAACGCCGAGATCATCTATTGCCAGAACGTCCCCTTCGGCTTCGACGGCCCGCGGGCCCATCGCGGCGGGCTGGACCAGATCATGCAAGCCTACTGCGGCACGCTGGAACGGAACGCCGGCGAGGGCAACCCGCCCACCACGTGGCTCAAGACCGGCGTGTGCGACTACGTCCAGGCGATGATGGGCGGCGTTTCGATGCTGATGGGCCTGTATCACAAGGTGCGTACGGGAAAGGGCCAGTTCGTGGGCTCGCGCATGATCGACGCCGGCCTCTTCATCCACTCCGACGTGGTGTTGGGACGAGAGGGGACGCCGCGGCGTCCGGACCTGGATAGCCAGGGCATGGGCTTCGGGCCACTCTACCGCCTCTACCCGGCGAAAGAGGGCTGGATCTGCATCGTCGCGGTGCGGGATGAGCACTGGCGAGGCCTCTGCAGCGCCCTGGGCGTCCCGGACCTGGCCGGCGACCTTCGTTTCGCTACGCCGGAAGATCGCCGCGCCAACGCCGACGCCCTGACGTCTCTCCTCGAAGAGCGTTTCGGAACCAGGACCGCCGATGAATGGTTCGAGGAGCTGGACCGGCACGGCGTCCCCTGCGAGCTCTCCAAGCTGCACTACGGCCACGAGGGCGTCGACTTTCCCGATCACCCCGACGCGGTGGCCAACGGCTGGTCCGTCAGGTACAAGCACTCGGTCCTGGGCGAGATGTGGCAGACCGGGTTGCCGTTCAACCTTTCCAAGACGCCGGGCAAGATCTGGGGTCCGCCGCCGGCTCTGGGCGAGCACACGCGGGAGATCATGGGCTGGCTGGGCTACCCCGACGCCGAGATCGACGACCTGAAAGAGCGAGGCGTGATCAACTGGGAGGCGCGGGCTTAGAAGGGAAGAGGGAGGGAGCCATGAGCCGAAACCCTATCGAAGACAAGACGGCGGTCGTTGGCATCGGCTGGACGGAGATCACCCGGCGCTCCGGCGTGAGCGTCCTGAGCCTGGCGGCCGAGGCCTGCCTCGCGGCGATCGGCGACGCCGGGCTGACGCCCAAGGACGTGGACGGGCTGGTGGAGTACCAGGCCAATGACTCCGTCGGCGCCCTGGAGCTGGCCGACGTCCTGGGGGTGCCCGCCGTCAACTGGTACACCGACATCCGCGGCGGCGGCGACCACGCCGTGAGCAGCGTGGCCCTGGCGGCCATGGCGGTGTCGTCGGGGGCCTGCGACACCTGCGTGGTCTACCGGGCGCTGAACGGCCGGTCGGGGCACCGCTTCGGGGCCGCCAAGCCGTCGACCATGGGCGGGCGGGACCAGTGGGTCCTCCCCTACGGCTACATGGTGCCGCCCCAATGGTTCGCCATGTGGGCGCGGACGCACATGGCGCGCTACGGCACGACGCATGAGCAACTGGGCGCCATCGCCGTCAACCAGCGCCGCAACGCAACGATGAACCCCCGGGCCGTCTTTCAGAAGCCTATCTCGATGGAGGACTACCTGAGCTCCCGGTGGATCAACGAGCCCTTCCATATCTATGACTGCACCGTGGAGGTCGACGCCGCCTGCGCCGTCGTGGTCACCTCGGCGGAGCGGGCCCAAGCCCTGCGACACAAGCCGGTCTACATCAAGGGGTTCGCCATGGGCAGCTTTGGTCGGCCCAGCTGGGAGCAGTGGGCGGACATGACGGAGATGTACTCCAAGCACGTCGGGGAAATGCTGTGGCGGCGGACGGGACTCACGGCCAAAGACATCGACGTGGCAGAGGTCTACGATTGCTTCACCTACTCGATGATGTGTCAGCTGGAGGACTACGGCTTCTGCGCCAAAGGCGAGGGCGGGCCCTTCGTGGCCAGCGGCGCCATCGCCCTTGAGGGCGAGATTCCCGTCAACACCCACGGGGGCTTGCTCTCGGAGGGCTACATCCACGGGCTGAACCATAGCTGCGAGGCGGTGAGCCAGCTCCGAGGGGACGCTGGCCAGCGGCAGGTCAGGGGCGCTCAGACCGCCCTCGTCACCAGTGGGGCCGGCATTCTGGGCGGCGGCATCGTCTATCACACGAAGTGAGGGCACACGAAGTAGCAAGATCGAAGCATTATGAAAAAGCACAAGCTCTTCGTGGACACTGGGGTCGATCAGGGTACTGTTGTGCTCAACTGGCACGATACCCCCAAACGCGAGTTCGTTTACCTTGCGAAGGCTTTCCACCTGACCGCGAGAGATACCGCCGCAAGGCTACGCCAGGACAGACAATTCGGATTGAGCGGCGACCCAATTAAGGATTTTCTCGCCTATCCTGTCGTGTTCATGTACCGTCATGCTCTGGAGCTTTATATGAAAGCCATCGTGTTAGAAGGCCTGCCGATGTTGGGAATCGAGGGCCGAAAAACGATCGAAGAGGAGGAGCTGTTTAGCGAACACAACCTCGTAGTTCTCCGAAGACACCTTCAAAACATCTTCGAAGCATATGGGTGGGACTGGGATTTGGAACTGCCCCAATTCCATAGCCGCGACGACTTCGCGAGATTCGTTGCGGAATTCCAGGCCGTAGACCCGGCCTCCCACACTTTCCGATACACTGTTGACAAGAGGGGTAAGGGCTCGGTCGACCCGCATTTCAAGTTCGATTTGTTCGCGGTAGCTGACGTCCTCGACCAACTCCTGCCGATGATGAGCGGAGTCGTGGCCCGAGCACACGACGAGTTAGCAGCCGCCCTCGAGACGATGTCCCGCGAACCACCCCCGGAACCAGAGGCGGTAGACCCTTGATGACCGCTACCACTTATCGCAGACCGCTTCCAGAACCCGATGTAGAGACGCGGGACTTCTGGGAGGGGCTGCGCCGCGGCGAGATCGTTCTCAAACGCTGCAACGGGTGCGGCTACTATATTCATTACCCGGCGCCGGTCTGCCGAAACTGCCTCTCGACCGACATCGGCAACGCCCGAATGTCCGGACGGGGCACGGTGTACAGCTTCATCGTCACGCACCACGTGGTGACGCCGGGGTTCGAGGACGACGCGCCCTACGTCGTCGCCCTGGTGGAGCTGGAGGAGCAGGCGGGCCTGCGTCTGGTCACCAACATCGTGGGCTGTTCCCCAGGAGACGTGCGGGTGGGCATGCCCGTCGAGCCGGTCTTCGACGCGGTGACCCCCGAAGTGACCCTGCTGAAGTTCAGGCAGGCTAGCTGAAATCGTACATGGCGGCGGCGTTCTCGGCGACGATCATGCGGCGCTCGTCGTCGGGCACCCCCTGCATCAGGTAATCGATCATCTCCTGCGACCGAGGCCACGTGCTGTCGTTGTGGGGATAGTCGCTGGACCACAGCACGTGCTCGAGGCCGATGAGGTGGCGGTTGATCACGCCGACGCGATCGCGCATGAAGGTGAAGTAGGTGTTGCGTTTCACCATGGCGCTGGGCAGCTCCTTCCGCGACAGGTCCATGGAGAAGAAGTTGCGCCGGCGGTCGAAGATGTAGTCGATCCGCTCCAGGAAGTAGGGCACCCAGCCGATGTCGTTCTCCGCCGAGACGATCTTCAGCTTCGGGAAGCGCTCGAACACGCCGTTGAAGACCATGAGTCCTAGAGAGCGCTGGATCCAGGACGATTCCACGATGCCGTCGGAGATGTTCCGCTTGAGCTTCGGGTTGCGCTCGGTGAGGATGTGCAGGCTGACCGGGATATCCAGGTCCTGGGCCGCGGCCCAGAACGGATCGAACCGGGGTTCGCCGTAGTGCCGGTCCGCGTCCTGGTAGATGGCGACGCTGGCGCCCGCCAGACCCAGACTGCGGCAACGATGGAGCTCGGCGATGGCGACCTCGATGTCGTCCATGGGCATGAGCCCCACGGCTTTGAGCTTGTTGGGATCCTCTTGGCAGTAGTCGTTGACCCAGTTGTTGTAGGCCTGGAAGCAAGCCAGCTGGAAGGGCGGGTCCTTGATGGCGAACATGCGCATCGCCATCGTGGGGTACAGGACCTCGGCCTGCACGCCATCCTGGGCCATGTCCGCCAGCCGCGCGTGGGGGTCCCAACCGCCTCGGGGCACGTGGGTATCGAACCGGCCGTGCCGCGTGATCTGCTCGGCGGGCACGCCCGCGGCGGCGACGGAGCCTATCGGCAGCAGCTCCATCTCCTCGCACATGAACGTGTCGTGGTCTTCGCCGTGGACCAAACGCGGCGCCCGGTCGGCGAACTCCGCGTCGATATAGTTGAGCCAGAGGTCTCCCGGCTCGATGACGTGGGAATCGGCTGAGATGCAAGTCAGGCTGGTCATCAGACCCTCCTAATTCTCCCTAAACTTCTCGGGGAATCCCGAAACCCCCTCGCCCTTATTGGAGAGGGCGAGGGGGTCTCATTCTCATGGCCTAATCTTGCAATAACGTCGCGTGTTGGCCCCTGGTAGGGCCTGGGCCGGGATGCCCCCCGGTCCCGCCGCTACTTCCTGGGCAGTTGGACGATGGCTTCGCCGGTGGTGGTGACCCCGCCATCGGCCTTCTCCACCCACACCTCGCAGGTGACCAGGGCGGCGCCGTCCTTCTCGGACTTGCTCGTTACCCGTCCCTTGCACGTAAGCTTGTCGCCGGCGATGGTGTTGGACCGGTTCTGGTAGTTGATGCTTTTCAGACGACCTTCGGGGCCGATCCAGTCCGAGAGCATCTGGCACAGGAATGAGCCCTGCAGGTGGCCATGGGTCAGGATGCCCGGCAGCTTCTCCACGTCGACCGAGTACGGGATGTCCCAGTGGGTTCGATGGGTGTCCCAGGTGATGGCGCTGAACATGAAGAGCTGCAGCATGTCTGGATGCTTCGCTAGAGGCGGCAGATCGAGACCGACCTCGACCTCGTCGAACGTGACTGAAGGACGGACGCTTGGTGTCGCCATCGTTTCCCCTACTGGTGCCGAATGAGGCCCCGGCGTTCCTTCAGGACGAACTCGCCGCGCTGATTGGTGTAGACCTTCTCGCTGACGACGAAGACCAGCGGGCCGCGGCGCCCGGACTTTTCGTAGATGTCGACCAACGTTTCCTGAGCGCTGATGGTATCGCCGGCGCGGATCGGCTCGCCGAACTCGATGTCCCGTCCGGTGGCCATGGCGCCGGGGAAGCCGGGCACCGGCACCTCCATGCGCAGGCCCATGTTCTTGCCCAGGCCGCTCTCCTCCAGCTGGTCAAGGTCCTCCTCATCGAGGTCGATGACGCAGTGAAACATCGGGGGAGCGATCACGCCCCGGTGGCTTGTCTGATTCGCGTACTCCTCGTCCCGCCAAAGGGGATTCTTGTCGCCGATCGATATGGCGAACCTGCAAATGTCCCGCGCGGTGACCTGGAACCGGCGCACAGGCCCGGTCCGTCCGATATGGGACCGCGCCTCGTCGGTGATGTGGGAGTGTTCGATTTGGGCGGGGGTGGAATCGGGGGCCATGGGCGCTCCTTGAGGTGCGGAATGCCTCCCTTATACCCGCTGGGCCTTACGGCGTCAACTCGTAGAACGGAGGAATGGCCGCAGAATGCCGGGCCGGGCCGGCCCGAACGGATACGCAGTCTGGATGCGTGCATGCTCGACCTCCGTTTGGTGCGCGCTCCCTGTGAGCTCTCTAGGAGCGGCGGTATGCTCGAATCGTCCGGTTCGCAGAAGGCACGGCATCTCGCCTGGGCTTTGCGCCGGAAACAACCCGTCACCCATGCCTACCTGGTACGACCGCGTCAAACGTTTCGTCAGGCGCCGCCGGCGTCCCACCGACCCGGTGAGCCTTTTGGCTTCCCTGGCCGATTCTCTCGACGACGCTATCATCGGCCTGGCCAACGACGGCATGGTGGTGCTGTGGAACACGGCGATCCAACGATTGAGCGGCCGGGACGCCGAAGACGTCCTCGGCTGCCCCATCACGTCGATCGTGCCGCAGGAGTTCCGTGGCGAGGTCGCGGACATGGTGCAGCAGGTGATCCGTCAGAGTCGAGGCGCTCTCTGGACGGGCAGCCTGGTCGGCAAGCTGGGAGAGCCAGTCCCCGTTGCCGCCGTCGTCCGTGCTGTGCGGGATGAGTTCGGAACGGTACGAGGCGCAGTCATGGTCGTCCGCCACGGCTCGGACGCGTTGACGCCGCGGCATCGGACGAACGACGGCTTGATGGGCAAGCTGGAGCCGATCCTGAACAAAGGCGACGGCCCCAACTCGACCGGCGCGGAGTTCGACGCCGGAGTCTCGGACGAAGACCTGCTGGCGTCGGTGGAGCAGTTGCTGCGAGAGGACCGCCCGTCCCGAAAGCGGCCCAGTCCGCCGGTCCGATCGGGGGATCGCGACAAGAGCCTCCGGGGGTTCTTCGGCCCGCGCCTCGGGGAAGAGCCGTTGCCCAAGGGCCCGGGCGGTGAGAACCCTCGCGACCTGACAGAGCTGCACCAGGACTGGCTCGGCTTTCGCGGATTCTTTCTGAACTAGAGCCGCCCTTCCCTTCCTTTCCTCTACCCCTCTATTCCTCACGCCCTGGGTGAGCCGACGGCCGCCCACCCCGACTCGCCGGGGCTCTCCCCCTCCGTGCCTTCGTGCCTTTGTGGTCACTCCCCCAGGACCTCTAGTCTGGACACTGCAGAGGGCGGTGCCTAGAATATGGCGGCGGTGGCTGAGGCGGCTGAGCCACATCACAATTTCGGCCGACGTCGGCGGAAACTGAGCCGCCTGAGCCACATGAGCACTTCCGGCCCAATGTTGCTGCGGCTCAGCCGCCGGCCCACGTCGAAGGAGACAACATGAAAGTTGAAATGAGCCTGATGAACCGTTCTCTGCAAGACGTCGGCGCCGAGGCGCGGCGCGCCGAAGCTTTGGGCTACGACGGCGTGACGACGGGCGAGACCAGCGCGGACCCGTTTTTCAAGCTCGTTCTGGCCGCCGAGCACACCGAGCGGGTGACCCTGGGCACGTCGGTCCTCATCGCCTTTCCCCGCAGCCCCATGGTGGTGGCTTACCAGGCCTGGGACCTGCAAGCGTTCTCCCATGGCCGGCTCAACCTTGGCCTTGGCACCCAGGTCGGCGCCCACATTCGCCGCCGGTTCAGCGGCACGTGGGATTCGCCAGGCCCTCGCCTGCGGGAATACATCGGCGCTCTCCGCGCGATCTGGGAATGCTGGCGCGATGGGGTCAAGCTCAACTTCCGCGGCGATTTCTACCAGTTCACCCTCATGACCCCCTATTTCACCCCCGCCCAAATCGAACATCCTTACATCCCCGTCTATATCTCGGCCATCAATCCATACAACTGCCGCCTGGCCGGCGAGCTGTGCGACGGCATTCGAATGCACGGATTCAATACGCCCAAGTACGCGCGACAGGTCATCATCCCAAACCTGGAGGAGGGCGCTCGAAAGGCTGGCCGAACGCTGGAGGAGATCGACATCGTCGGCACCGGGTTCACCATCACCGGTCCCGACGAGCAGTCGCTGGAGGCGAAGTTCCCGGCGGTCAAGAAGCAGATCGCATTCTACGCATCGACCCCGGCATACCGGCCGGTGATGGATATCCACGGCTGGGGCGAGGAGCATCTCGAGCTCCACCGGATGTCGCGGGAGGGCAAATGGGACGAGATGGGCAATCTCATCAGCGATGAGATGCTCGACGCCTTCACCACGGTTGGGACCTACGATGAGATCGCCGGGAAGATCAAGGCCCGGTGGGGCGGCATCAGCACCCGGTCTGGTTTCGCCTTGCCGGAGGGCCAGACCCGGGATGACGAGCGGCTGCGCGCCATCGTTGCCGAGCTGAAAAGCTGAACGCCGCGGCCGCGAGCTTTTACCTGCTGGTATATAATGTGGAGCGTTTAGCAGGCGACGGCTCCGGGTGAGACATCCGGGGCATGTTCACAACCAAAAGTATCGATTCCAGCAACCGGGAGGCGCCACATGACAACCGCGGAAAAGAAGGCCCCGGGGGACAAAAAGTTCCGCGTGGTAGGGACCAGGCCCATCCGGCCCGACGGCCTGGGCAAAGTGACCGGCTCGGACAAGTATGGCGGCGACGTTCGGCTCCCGGGGATGCTGCACGGCAGGATGCTGCGAAGCCCGCACGCCCACGCGCGCATCAAGAAGATCGACGTGCGCAAGGCCGAGGCGCTGCCGGGAGTCAAAGCGGTGATCACCGCCAAGGACTTCCCCGAGATACCGAAAGGGGAGATGAATCTGGGGGAGACGGCGGCCTCGGCGGAATCGCTGGGCGAGAACGCCATGGCCTCCAAGAAAGTGCTGTATAAGGGGCACGCCGTCGCCGCCGTGGCGGCCACGAGTCCCCATATCGCGGAGGAGGCCCTCGACCTGATCGAAGTCGACTACGAAGTGCTGCCGCCCATCCTGGACCTGCGTGAGGCGATGGCCGACGGTTCGCCCCTGATCCATGAGAATCAGACGACGAAAGATAGTGCCGCCGCCTTCGCCGGGGGCGCTGACAGCGGCGTCAAGAGCAACATCGCCAGCCACCTGCAGTTCAAGAACGGCGACATCGAGGAAGGGTTCAAGCAGGCGGACATCATCGTCGAGCGCGAGTTCACCACGCAACCGGTCCATCAAGGCTACATCGAGCTGCACAACAGCACGGCCCAGTGGAACCCCGACGGCCATCTCACCATCTGGACCAGCACCCAGTCTCACTTCGGGATCCGAACACAGACCGCCGCGCTCCTGGGCATCCCTGAGTCAACGGTGAAGGTGGTCCCCATGGAGATCGGCGGGGGCTTCGGAGGAAAGATCAGCACCTATTTCGACCATGTGGCCGCGCTCCTGTCCAAGAAGACGGGGGCGCCGGTCCAGATCATCATGAATCGGAAAGAGGTGTTCGAGGGGACCGGTCCTGCCTCGGGCTCCTACATGCGCTTCAAGGCTGGGGTGACCAAAGAGGGCAAGCTGACGGCCGCCGAGCTCTACCTGGCGTTCGAGGCCGGCGGGTTCCCCGGCTCCGCCGTTGGCGCTGGGGCCATGTGTGGCCTGGCGCCCTACAAGATCGAGCATTTGTTGATCGATGGGTACGACATCGTCGTCAACAAGCCCAAGGTCGCCGCCTACCGTGCGCCAGGCGCTCCTCAGGCGGCCTACGCCGTCGAGACGGTGATGGACGAGCTGGCGGAGAAGCTGGGCATGGACGCGATGGATTTCCGGCTGAAGAACGCCAGTCGCGAAGGCGACCGCCAGGCCATGGGCGTGCCGTTCGGCAGCATCGGATGCGTCGAAGTCGAAGAGGCCATCAAGAACCACCCGCACTACAAATCGAAGCTCACGGGACCCAACCGGGGCCGCGGCGTGGCGATGGGCTTCTGGTTCAACGTCGGGTTCCAGTCCTCGGCGACGATCAACGTCAACACCGACGGCACCATAAGCTTGATCACGGGCTCCGTCGACATCGGCGGGACCCGCGCCTCGGTATCGATGCAGGCCGCCGAGATCCTGGGCATCGCCGCCGAAGACGTGTTCCCCAGCGTCGGCGACACCGATTCCGTGGGCTGGACGGGAGTGACCGGCGGCAGCCGGACCGCCTTCTCCACGGGCATCGCAGCCATCAACGCCGCCGAAGAGGTCATCAAGATCATGGCGCAGCGGGCGGCGGTGCAGTGGGAGACGCAGCCGGACGAGGTCGAGTTCAAGGACGGCGTGTTCTTCTCCCAGAAGAATCCAGAGGACCGCAAGACGTTCAAGGAGCTGGCTGCCGCGATGATGATGACCGGCGGGCCGATCACGGCCTCGGCCTCGTCCAACCCGAAGGGCGTGGGTTCGTCCTTCTCGGCGT
>JACZVV010000041.1 GCA_022572465.1 Chloroflexota bacterium | reverse complement strand
CCGACTGGATCATCGACCTGGGCCCCGGCGCCGGCGACAAAGGCGGCGAGCTGGTGGCCACCGGCACGCCCGAGGATATCGTCCGCAACCCCGCCTCCATCACCGGCCAATGGCTGGCGCCGAAGCTCGCGCCCCAGGCCGTGCCGGTGGGGTCTTGAGCGCTACCCGGTGAGTCCCCGCCAGACAGGACGAAAGCCAATCTCCCGGACTCAGGATCTGACTCTATGGAAGGTGGACCTGCCTTCCAACTCGATCTCGGCATCTTTCGGGATCCCGCGATCTGTGGTCCCTGCGTCCCAGTGAGGATTTCCGAGACGCGCTCCGCGACGTGTCAACGCTCTCGCTAGTAACGCCGCTCCGACTCTTCAATGGGGATGTCGTTGGCACTCATGTCCCGCCGACGCATGAGGCCATCGTCATCGAACTCCCAGTGCTCGTTGCCGTGGGTGCGGTACCATCGGCCCGTTTGGGCATGCCGCCACTCGTATTCGAAGCGCACCGAGATCCGATTGCCGGTGTAGGCCCACAGCTCTTTCATGAGACGGTAGTCTAATTCTTTGGCCCATTTTCGATTCAAGAACGCCTTGATTGCGTCCCGGCCGGTGAAGAATTCGTCGCGGTTGCGCCACTGGGAGTCCTCGGAGTACGCCTTGGCCACGACCTCGGGGTCGCGGGTGTTCCAGGCGTTCTCCGCTGCCTTCACCTTCGCACGAGCCGTCTCCTCGGTGAAAGGGGGTACGAGGGGCGTCGTCACCGTTGGGGGATTTCCTTGCGAAGAGCTTTGAACCGGCATTTCGACCTCCGTAGCGATATCGATGTGTTGGCGGAAATGCCGGATGGGGAGCCGGATCTGCGTCGGGGCGGTGCGACCGGCGGCATACGCCGATCTGATTTGTGGGCCGTGCGCCAGACGTCCCCCGCCAGCCCGCCTAAATCTTCTCCGGCCCCACCCGCTCGACGATGGGCGCCAGCCGCGCCTCTTCGAAGCCGTAGACCCGGGCGGCGTTCTCGCCGACCATCGGCCGCACCTCGTCGGCTGGGATGCCGCCGAAGGCCGCTCGCATCTTCTCGGCCGTGTGCGGCCACGTGCCTTCCATGTGCGGGTAGTCGTTCCCCCACATGATCTTGTCGATGCCGATCTGGTGGCGCATCGCCGTCTCATGGGCCCGCATGAACGACGCGCCGACCCAGCACTGGCGCGCCCAGTACTCGCTGGGCTTCAGCGACAGGTCCTTGCGGATCTGGGCGAACATCGGCCCGTCGTACAGCACGTCCATGTGATACAGGGTGTCCGGCACCCAGCAGGCGCTCTGCTCGGTCAGCACGAACTTGAGCTCGGGGTGGCGCTCGAAGACGCCCGACCACAGCGCGAACCAGAACGGCCGGTGCGACCACCAGGTCACCTCGGTGGTGTAGATCGCCACCGAGCCCGGCAGGCCGCCGTAGGATGGCGACGCTCCCCCGTGGGTGTGGACCGTCATGCCCAGCTCCTCGCACGTGGCCCATATCGGCTCGTAGCGGGGGTCGTTGTAGGCCGGCAGGTCCCCCCACATCGAAGGGATCAGGATTCCGCCGCGCAACCCGTTGCTCTTGGCCCATTGGATCTCACTGACCGCGGCCTCGATATCGTCGATCGGCGTGATCGCCACTCCGGCGCGTCGCTCGGGGCTATGGGCGCAAAGTTCCGCCAGCCAGCGGTTGTACGCCCTCGCCCCGGCGAGCCGTAACCGGGGGTCGGAGTCGCCCAACCGTCCGGTGGCCCCGAAAGGTGGCCCGTTCTCGTTCTGACCGTCGGGGAAGATGATCTCTCCCACCACGCCGTCCCCCTCCAGCTCTCGATTCCGGCGTTCCGGGTCCCACGCCCCAGCGACTCGGTCCGCGGCCTCGTCCCTGAACTCATGAGAGAACTTGTCGTCGAAAAGCTGCTCGCCCAAGCTTTCCTTCAACGTCCGTTTGCGGATCTCGTCCAACTGGTCGACATACTCATCAAACGGCTCCCGATATTCGGGGTCCAGGTATGGCCGGAAGCGTTCCGTGGGCACTCCGGCATGAGTGTCGGCGGATATCAGCATGTAGCGACGCATCGACATCCCCTTTCTCTCTATAGCGATCGACGCCCATTCTCGCTCTTGCGGCCAATGATGATTTCGCGCATCATGCCTCGGCTCATGGGTGCCGTCAACCCCCCGTACGCTGCCCTGGCGATGGCGATCAATGCGGCGAGCCGGTGAAGGCGTAAGGAACGGGTACCTATTTGGCCGTTACAAGCCCGATTTGCTGTAGGTAGTCAACAACGCTCGATATTTGAACTTCTGATACATTCCAGCCAAGCGAAGACGCTTCTCTAACGATGTCATTCACGGCGGCTCTCCCCTTCAATGCAACGATAAAGTGCACCTTTGCCGCAATAGATAGTACATTGTAGTCGGATGCGACCAGGTGATCGTTGATTTGTTTTATCACTGCGCTGTACCCAGCAACCTCTTTATCCCTAACCAACAATAGCCTTTTAGCCATAGGCCTCAGACAATAGACATAGCGACGCCTCTCGAACAACGATCCTACATCTCCTTCGAAAAAATCCGTCGTTTCTTCCAAAGCGCCGCCGTCAACTAGCGCTCCGAGCTCGTCAGAGACTATTGAACTATATGGACCATAATAATGAGGTCTGTACCCAAAATCCTCGTCCACTAATAAGGATGTAAAATAAAGCTTCTTCTGCAGAAGCGTCCTTCCTGGTAAGGTTTGATTTGGCTCTGCCTGTACTGCTGCCAGAATGGCATCTTTTATGCTCATCATACCTTCCTTATGTAGTCAATGACTAGGCCTTTAATTTGTCCTGCCAGGCGGCGGCGGTCAGGCGCCACCGAATGTTTCGTTTCCCCTACACTGCGATCCATAGGTGCAATGATATGGACACGTTCCAAACTTGGAAATTTGGCGATCACAGCCTCGTCAAAATCCGAGACTCTCTTGGCATTCCCTTCTCTGTCAATGACCAGTGGTTCCTCTGGGTCAAGCCCTTGCTGAGTTGGATATGCTGGATTGCGTATGTTCTTAGAGTGGACAATAACTTGCCATGGCTGGCAACCGAGCGACTCGGCCACCTCAGCCTCGAGATCACGCCGGTGTTCGTCAGTCAAATTCATTAACCGGGCGAGAACCACCGCATCTGGTATAACGCGATCTGTCAAAGGCAGAACCAATAGCTCTTTGTAAAGGCGCCTCTGTCTCAATCGTGAAAAGATTTCCTTAGCCTTATCCGAGTTGCAGCGCAAGATAGCATCAATTAATGTTTGGTCGTCAAACGTCATATACTGCTCAACATATTCAGCAGAATCTGAAAACTCATAGAGCTTTTTAATTTCCGGGTCATCTTCGCCAGCGAGAGAAAGACCTCTGACTATCATAGCATCGGTAATGACACGGACTCTGTGGGCGTACACTTGTTGAGTCATGTGATGCTTTGCCAAAACCAATTGTTCAAATGCAAACAAGCCAGATTCATCAATCATCAAATACGTTTCCGAACCAGTTGCTCGGATCCGGAACGACTCGATCATCTGGTCAATATCGTACTGCCCGTATCGCACGCCTGCGTAGTAGCCGTCTCTCAGCAGATAGTCCATTTTGTCGGCGTCGAGATTGCTGCTTACGATATCCCGATGATAATCACGGGACCCTGTGCTCAGCAACAAGTTACGGAGTTCCGGCAACATCGTACTGATCAATTGGCGTAGTTCATCGTTGTGCTCGAAAATGCTCAGGGTAATTTGTTCATGTATCTTCTCTCTCTTTATCTGTGGGGGTTTCTTAGTGGTTGCGAACTTTTCAAAAAGATACTCCGAAACGTGGCTAAACGGACCGTGGCCAATATCATGCAGGAGCGCTGCCATCCGTACTAACACAATGTCTGGATCGGTAATTTGTGCATTTTGTTCTCGAGCTAGCCTCGAAATGATCCTGCCAGCAACGTGCATCGTGCCTAGTACATGCTCAAAACGCGTATGGTGAGCGCCTGGGTAGACCAAATCAGCAAACGCAAGTTGACGAATTCGCCGCAGCCGCTGGAACGGCATCGAATTGATCACGTCCCACTCGAGCTGTGATAGGCGTATCAAGCCGTGAATCGGGTCTCTGACTTTGTAGGGATACTCAATAGACATTCGAAATCCGCGTCGGGATGGAACGCCCCTATGACCAAACTGAGCCTCTGTAGAACCAACGGTTCTCAAACCTATCATCATTTCGCTACCTAAGACAAGCGCCACCTGGCGGCTCAGGGCCAGGAAATCTGTGGCTCCCTTAAGTTGACCCCCCGTACGCTGCCCTAGCGACGGATCACGTCACCGGCTGCGGGCGTCGACGCCCGGCGAGGGCTCGCATTTGCCAGCCCAGGCCCCAGCCGGTACCATTACGCCTGTCCCAACAGGGTGAGGTGAATCAATGCGTTTCGGCATCCATACCGGCCAGCAAGACTCGACCTATGAAGACCTGCGGCGCGTCTGGCGCCTCGCCGATAGCTCAGGGTTCCATTGGGTCTCGGTATGGGACCACTTCTACGAGTCGCCCTACATCAATGGGGAGAGCCCCGTATTCGAGACGGTCTCGATCATGACGGCCCTGGCCGCCGAGACGAAGAACGTTCGGGTGGGCTGCCTCGTCTACTCGGCGGGCTACCGGCCCCCGGCGATGCTGGCCAAGGCGGCGACGACGATGGACCACATCAGCAACGGCCGCGTCACCCTGGGCCTGGGCGCCGGATGGCACGTCGATGAGTACAAGGCCTATGGCTACGAGTTCCCAGGGGTGAAGGCGCGGCTGGACATGGTTGAGGAATCGATCCAGATCATCCAGTCGCTGCTGACGCAAGAGACCACCACCTTTGAAGGGGAGCACTTCACGGTGCGCGAGGCTCGGTGCCTGCCGCGGCCGGTCCAGGCCAAGCTCCCCGTGTGGATCGGCGGCAGGGGCGAGAAGCGAACGCTCCGCATCGCCGCTAAATACGCCGACGGGTGGAACGCGGCCTACGTCTCCCCCGAGTCGTTCCAGCGCAAGAACCAGGTGCTGGACCAGTGGTGCGATCGGGAGGGCCGCGACCCGGCCACCATCGATCGCAGCATCAACGTCGGCTTCTATCTTGGGGCCGACGAAAAGCGGGCCCGCGACATGCGCGAGCAGTTCCGCCAGTCTTGGGGCGCCGCCGCCGACGCGATGGCGTCCGGGATGCTCATCGGCTTGCCCAAGGAGGCCGTGGAGCAGGTAGGCCGCTTCGTCGAAATCGGCGCGACCGACCTGAACATCGCGCTGCGGCCGCCCTTCGATTGGGACGCCCTCCAGGCGTTCGTCGAAGAGGTCATGCCCGCCTTCGCGTAGGCCATCCTGACGGGAGTCTGCATGTACCTCCACCACATCCAGTTCGGCGTCGTCCCCGCGAAGTTCGACATCTGGGCGGCCCACGCCCACAACAACCTGTCGGTCATGGCCCGCATGCAGGGGCTCGTCCTGATGCGGATTCTGCGGGACCGGGACGACCCCAACCGGTTCTTCTCGATCCGGCTCTGGCGAAGTAAGGAAGACTCGGACCGCGCCCTGGCGACGCCCGAGGTGCATCTCGTCACCAAGACCAACCCCGAGCTGGGCCTCAGCGAAGGCTTCCCCACGGTCTACAAAGAGTACCGGCTCCTGGACATCGTTTTCGGTCGAGAGGGCGTCGAGGGCTATACGTCCGCCGAGGGATTCACCAACCACATCGAGGTCCACGTGCCGCCGCAGAAACAATCGCTGTGGCACCCATACCGGCGTAACTGCGCCTCGGTGTGGGCGCGGCAACCCGGCCTGCTCTCCTACGAGGTCGCCGCCGACCTGAACGACCCCGACCTCTTCCTGGTGATGCGAACCTTCCGCGACCACGAGTCGTCGCTGCGTGGTCCCGAGGGGGAGCCCAACGAAGAGATAAAGCTGTCGGTGAAACCGGCCAGGGACCTGAACCTGTATGAGGGCGCTCGCGGCTCCGTCTACGCCGCGTGCGACCTCTTCGACGCCGTGTACGGGCCAGGCGGGCCCGACGCTCTTCGCCAGTTCATGGCCAACCTCCAGCCGGTGTGACGTCGATCGCTAGACCGGCATCGGCAGGACGGCCGTGGCCTTCTCGATCAGGTTGATCAACGGGCCGGGATAGACGCCGAAGATCACGACGGCCGCTCCCAGCGCTCCCAGCAGGCCGACGGTCGAGACCGACAGCCGCAGCGGCTCATCCTCCTCGGGCTCGCCCAGGTATATCTGCTTGATGACCATCAGGTAGTAGTAGAGCGAGACGAGGCTGCCGGCCACCGCGACGATCACCAGCCACAGCAGGCCTTCGTTGCCCACCGCGGCGAACAGATAGAACTTGGTGGCGAAGCCGGCGAAGACCGGCAGTCCAGCCAGCGAGAACAACGCCCCGCTGAGGACCAGCGCCATGAAGGGCTGACGCCGGCTGAGCCCCGCATAGTCGCTGATCTCTTCCTTTCCGGTCAGGTTCTCGTAGGCGATGATGCAGGCGAAGGCGGCAAAGTTGGCTGCTGAGTAGCCCACGATGTGGAACAGCAGCCCGTTGGATGCCAGCGGCGAGAGGGCCGCGATTCCCATCAGCAGGTACCCGGCCTGGCCGATGCTGGAGTAGGCCAGCATCCGCTTGATGTTGTGCTGGGCCATGGCCACCAGGTTGCCCAGGACGATCGTCGCCGCCGCCAGCCCGGCGATGATCGGACGCCATTCGTCCATCGCGGGGCCGAACGCCATGGCGAACAGGCGCAGCAGCAGCGCGAAGCTCACCGCCTTGGACGCCACCGCCAGATACGCCGTCACCGGCGTCGGCGCGCCTTCGTAGACGTCCGGCGCCCACATATGAAACGGCACCGCGGTGATCTTGAACCCGAACCCGACGACGACCAGCACCAGGCCCGCCAGGAAAGCAACGGGGATGTCGTCGTTGCCCGCCAGGGCGTCGGCGATGCCGGAGAAGGTCGTGGTGCCCAGCGATCCGTAGATCAGGCTCAGTCCGTAGAGCAGGATGGCCGACGAGAAAGCCCCTACCAGGATGTACTTCAAGCCCGCCTCGACGGACTTGGGCCGGTGGATCGCGTATGACGCCAGTATGTAGAGGCTGAAGCTGAAGAGCTCCAGCGAGATATACGCCGTCAGCAGCTCCCCGGCCGCCGTCATCGTCATCATCGCCAGGATGGAGAAGAGCAGAATGCCGTAGAACTCGCCGGGTCTGGTCAGGTTTTTCTTAACATATTCGGCCGAGGCCAGCACCATGAACGCCCCGACGGCCAGCAGGAAGACCTTGAAGAAGACGGCGAAGTTGTCCACCAGGAACAGGCCGCCGTACAGCTCCTCCGACTTGCCGGCGATGGTGAACACCGAGCCCATGGTGCCCAGGATTCCCACCAGGGCGATGTAGGGCAGCCAGTGCTTGCGGTCCTGGGGCAGGAACAGGTCCACCGTCAGGACCACCAACGCCATGCCGGCCATGACGAACTCGGGGATGAAGAGGGCGAAATCGACGTTCATTCACCCACGCCCAGACCGGCAGCCAGCGTATCCACGCCGCTATTGATGACATCCAGAAACGGCGTGGGGTAGACGCCGACCAACACCAGCATGATCACCAAGAGGGCGCCGGCGAAGACCTCGTGCCGTGCCGCGTCCTGGATTCCCTGCCAGCGGTCGTCCAACGGCCCGTAGAAGACCTTGGCGATGAGGCGCAGGATGTAGACCGCCGTCAGCATGGCGGCGATGACGCCGAACACGCCGGCAACCGGGAAGGTCCGGAACGCGCCGACGAAGACCAGCACCTCGGCGACGAATCCGCTGAGGCCCGGCATGCCCAGCGAGGTCAGCCCGGCGAAGATGAACAGCACCGCCGCCAGGCCCATTCGCTTGGATAGGCCCTGGAGCAGATCGATATCGCGCGTGTGGGTCCGGTCGTAGATGATGCCGACCACGGCGAAGAAGAGGGCCGTCATGATGCCGTGGGAGAACATCTGGAGGACGGCGCCGCTCATGCCGGTCCTCTCCAGGGTCGCCAGGCCCATCAGCACCAGGCCCATGTGGGCGACGCTGGAGTACGCCACGATGTACTTCAGGTCGCGCTGCGCCATGGCCGCCAGCGACCCGTAGACGACGTTCACCGTCGCCAGCGAGATGAACAGCACCTGCCAGTGGGCGACCCCTTCGGGAAACAACGTCATGCCCACTCGAATGATGCCGTAGGCCCCCAGCTTCATCAGAACCCCGGCGTGGAGCATGCTTACCGCCGTCGGCGCGGCGGCGTGCCCATCGGGCGACCAGGTATGGAACGGCCACAGGCCCGCCAGCACGCCGAAGCCGATGAGGAACAGGGGGAAGAAGATGTTCTGGAAGTCCTTGGCGAACTCGACCTCTT
The DNA here is from genome assembly GCA_022572465.1 of Chloroflexota bacterium. Lineage (GTDB taxonomy): Bacteria > Chloroflexota > Dehalococcoidia > SHYB01 > SHYB01 > JACZVV01. The sequence goes on along the minus strand of JACZVV010000041.1, from coordinate 14,154 downwards.
GCAGGGCCAGGAGGTTGAACGTGCCCAGGCTGGCCTCGGCGTAGACGGCGATCAGCGCGATCCACACGAGAACGCTGCCGCCCACCAGGTAAAGCACCAGCTTCAGAGCGCCGTACTCCTTTCGGGTGCTGCCCCACACCGCGATCAGGAGGTACATCGGCAGCACCGCCAGCTCGTAGAAGAAGAACAGGAAGAAAAGGTCCAACGACACGAACGTGCCGTACACGCCGGTTAGGAGGATCATGAAGAGGAAAAAATATTCTTTGAGCCGCTTCTCGATGCTCCACGACATCACCACGCCGGTGAACATCACGATGCCCGTCAGCAGCACCATGATCGCGGAGATGCCGTCGACGCCGAAATGGACGGTGACGCCAAGGCTCTCGATCCACTGCCACTGCCTCTGGAACTGGAAGCCGGCCTCGGCGTGGTCGTAGGCCACGAACGTCATCACCGAGAAGGCGAGGCCGACGGTCGCGAACAGCAGAGCCGTCCCCTTGATGGCCCCCGGCCGTGAGGAGGGGATGACGAGGATCACGCCGGCCGCGGTGGCCGGCACGGTGACCAGGATCAGGAGCAAGACGTCGTTCAGCAGGCGCCTCCCGGAATCAACCCGTCGTGATGACGATCAGGACGATCACCATCGCCGTCACCGCGATGGTCAGCATATAGGTGGAGACCAGCCCCGTCTCGTGGTACCGGAGGACGAGTCCGCTCCATCGCGTCGCCCGTCCCGTCGCGTCGACCCCGGCGTCGTTGACCACCGCGCGGTCGAACAGGGCGACCAGGCGCGAGCCGACCAGCACCACGTGGTCCACCGTCCACTGGTAGACGTGGTCAAGATACAGCTTGTTATCAAGCGCCGTCAGGAGCCATGGAATGCGTCGCCGGACCAGCGCCGGGGCCACGCCGCCCGTCTGCCGGTACATCGATAGGCCCATGAGGAAGGCGCTGAAGGCCAGCGCCAGGGAAGGCCAGAACACGGCCCCGTGGAACTCGAACGGCCTGGAGCCGAAGGGAAGGAAGACCAGGAAGCTGCCGAACCCGTCGTAATCGCCCCAGGCGAGGGCCAGGAGGCCCAGGCCGGCGGCCGGCGCCATCAGCGCCATCACCGGCAGCGTCATCCCCAGCGGCGCCTCTCGCGCCTCCCGGGCGGCCTGGCTCCGGGGCTCGCCCAGAAAGACCAGGTAGAGGAGCCGGGCGACGTAGAGGGCCGTAAGGACCGAGCCGATGAGGCCCGCGGCGAACCACACCACGCCTCGATTGTCCAGCACCGAGAACAGCACGTCGTCTTTGCTGAAGAAGCCGCTCAACGGGAAGATCCCCGCCAGGGCCAGGCCCGCGATGACGAACGCCACCCAGGTCGCCGGCAGACGGCTTCGCAGGCCTCCCATCTCCCGGATGTCCTGGCGTTCGTGCATGGCGTGGATGATGCTGCCGGCGCCCAGGAACAGCAGCGCCTTGAAGAAGCCGTGGGCCAGCAGGTGGAAGATGGCGGCGGTGAAGCCCAAAGAGCCCAGGGCCAGCATCATGAACCCCAGCTGGCTGATCGTCGAGTAGGCCAGGATTCTCTTGATGTCGGTCTGGACCATGGCCAGGGCCGCTCCGATGAAGACCGTCGTCAGGCCGATGAACGCGACCAGGTCCAGCACGCCGGGCGCCAGGACGAACAGCGGCGCCATTCTCGCCACCAGGTAAACGCCGGCGGCCACCATCGTGGCGGCGTGGATCAGCGCGCTGACCGGCGTGGGGCCTTCCATCGCGTCGGGGAGCCACACGTGGAAGGGGAACTGGGCCGACTTGCCCGCCGCTCCGATGAAGATCAACACCGTCGACAGATTGATGGTCGTCTGGCTGATCTCGCCGGCTTGCGCCATGGCGAAGATTTGGGACAGCTCGAACGTCCCCGTCGCCTTGAACAGCACCAGGATCCCGATGAGCAGCGCCACGTCGCCGATGCGGGTCGTGATGAACGCCTTCTTGGCCGCCTCCGACGCCGAACGGCGCTCCCACCAAAACCCGATGAGGAGGTAGGAGCCCAGACCCACAAGCTCCCACGTGATGTAGAAGACCAGCAGATTATCGGCCAGCACCAGCGCCAGCATGGAGGCGGCGAACAGAGAGTGGAGGGCGAAGTACCAGCCGAAACGAGGGTCGCCCCGCATGTAGCGCAACGAGTAGACCTGGACCGCCAGGGAAACCGCGCTGACCAGACCCAGCATGACTATGGCCAGCTTGTCGACCCGCATGCCCAGGCGCACCGTCAGGTCGCCGGAATCGAACCACGCCCGCGAAAAGCTGCCCGGGCCGTTGCCTACCACGTCGGCCATCACGAACCAGAACAGCACGAACGCCGTGCCGATAGCGCCGATGGCCAGCAGCGAGCCGCGGCCCGGCAGCCAGCGGCCCAGCGCGGCTACGACGACGAAAGCCCCGGTGCACACCGCCGGCAGCAGCCAGGCCCACTCCATTCCCATTCGCAATTCCCCACTCAGGAAGAGGGGCGGTCCGCGAACCGCCCCTTCTTACCGTGTACGGCCCCTGCTGTTCGCGGACCGTTCTTTACAGGCCGGTCACCACCTCATCAGGTTGACCTCGTCGACGTTCACGCTGGAGCGGGTGCGATAGAGGCGCAGCACGATGGCCAGGGCCAGGGCCAATTCAGCCGCGGCGACGGTGATGATGAAGATGGCGAAGATGATGCCCACCAGCAGATCGGGCGACAGGTAGACGGTAAAGGCAACCAGGTTGATGTTCACGGCGTTGAGCATCAGCTCGATGGCCAGCAGGATCATCACCGCGTTGCGCCGCGCCAGGACGCCGAACAGGCCCAGGCTGAACAGCACGGCGCTCAGAAACAGTACGTACTCCAGCTCGATCATTGCGAATCTTCCGGCCGGGCGATGACGATGGCCCCGATGAGGGCGACCAGCAACAGCACCGAGGCGATCTCGAAGGGGACCGCCCACTGCGTGAACAAGGTCGCCCCCAGCTTTTCGAAGCCCACCGGCTCTGGGTCGACGGACGGTGGCCACTTGTTCACCACGATGGTGGCGATGAGCACGCCCAGGGCGGCCAGGCCCGCCACCGCTGCCAGCGGCTTCTGGGGGCTGTCCAGACTCCCGGTCTCATCTCCCTGACGCGTCAGCATGAGGGCGAAGAGGACGACGATGATGATCGCGCCGCCGTAGATCAGCACCTGCACCAGGGCCAGGAACGGGGAGAAGAGGAGAACATAGATGCCGGCCACCGACAGCAGGCTCAAGAGCAGGAACAGGGAGGCGTAGACGACGTTGCGGGCGAGAACGGTCCCAAGGCCCCCGGCGACCGCCATCACCGAGACCACGATGTATATCGCCAGGAGGGGACTCACTCCTCCCCCTCGCTGCCGGAGCCAGCGCCGACGACGATCCCAGCCCGCTTCTGGTAGTCGCGTCCCATGCGGAACAGGTCTTCCTTGGTCGCGATGAGGTCGCCGCGGCTGATGTCGGCCTCCTCGTGGTAGTCGGTCATGGCGATGGCCTCGAAGTTGCAGACCTCCACGCAGATGCCGCAGAGGATGCACCGCTCCATTCTGATCTGGAAGTCATCGACGATCTTCCGCCGCTTGCTCTTCCCTTCTTTGTGAAGGGGATTGTCTTTCATGCTAACGGTGATGCAATCGGTCGGGCAGTAGCGGGCGCAGACCAGGCATCCGGTGCACGCGGGCTCGTCGACGGCGTCGTCCCACAGCAAGCCGGGGAAACCGAGATAGCGTGGCGACATCGGCAGATGCTCGCCGGGGTACTGGACCGTCACCGGTTTCCTGAGCATCGACTGGAGGGTCACCGCGAGGCTCTTGAAGAAACCGATCATCCCACGATCCTACCCTGCCGGACCCGTAGCTTGACGGTGACGGGCCGTGGGAGCCGGGAGCGGCGTCGCACGTAGTAGCCGTAGACCGTCGCCATCAGGAGGCCGAGAGACAGCAATACTATACTCCAGTCGGGCCACCCGTAGAAGAGATAGAACGCCGTCATCACCAGGTTCGCGAAGGCCAGCGGAAGCAGGACCTTCCAGGCCAGGGACATGAGCTGGTCGATGCGCAGCCGGGGGATCGTCGCCCGTATCCAGAAGATCACCAGGATCACCGCCGACGCCTTCGTCAGGAACCAGAACGCCATCATCACGTCCTGGCCCCATCCCGTGGCGGGGGCCGGTCCTCGCCAGCCGCCGAGAAAGAGCAGCGTCGTCAGCACCGCGATGGCGAAGGTGTTGGCATACTCGGCCATAAAGAACATCGACCAGTGCATGCCGCTGTACTCGACGAAGGGCCCGCCGATGAGCTCCGACTCGGCCATCGGAATGTCGAACGGCGTCCGGCCCACCTCCGCCAGGCCCGCGGTGAAAAACAGCAGGAAAGCCACCGGCTGAAGCACGATGTACCACACGGTGTTTTGCTCGGCGACGATGACCTGGAGGTCCAGCGACCCGGCGATCATCACCACGCCCAACACCGCCACGAGCAGGGGCAGCTCATAGCTGATGAGCTGGGCCGCCGCCCGTACCGCGCCCAGCATCGCGTACTTGTTGAAGGAGCTCCAGCCCGCCATCAGAATTCCGGCGATGGAGAGCCCCATGACCGCCAGAACGAAGAAGATGCCCAGCTCCAGGTTCTCGATCACGATGTCGCGAGTGAACGGGATGGAGACCCAGATCACGATGGCGGGAACGAAGACGATCAGCGGCGCGATCCAGAAAAGAAACCTGTCGGCCCTTCCGGGCACCAGGTCCTCTTTGCTCAGGAGCTTTATCGCGTCGGCGACGGGTTGCAGCAGGCCGAAGGGCCCGGTCCGCATGGGGCCCAGCCGCTGCTGGATGCGCCCGATGAACTTCCGCTCTGCGTAGGTGAGGAACAGCACGACGAAGCTGATGAAGCCGAGAAACAGGCCCACGCTGAGGACCAGCCAGCCGACATCGGCCCAGGTCACCGGTCTACCTCGCCCAGAACGATATCCAGCGAACCAAGAATCACCACCGCATCGGCGATGTAGTGGCCCACCGTCATGCGTTTCAGGGCCATGAGGTTACAGAAAGAGGGCCCCCGAATCTTGACGCGGTATGGGGTGTTCTCGCCCTGGCTGACGAGGTAGACGCCGAAGTCGCCCCGCGGGTTCTCGGCCCGCGCGTACGTATCGCCTCGTGGCGGCCTGACGAACCCGAACTTGGCGACGGGGGCCTGGAACGGGCCTTCCGGCATCATCGCCAGCGCCTGCTCGACGATGGCGATGGACTGACGCATCTCCTCGATCCGCACCCAGAACCGGTCCCAACAGTCGCCGTTCTTGCCCAGCGGGATTTCGTAGTCGAATCGATCGTAAACCAGATACGGCTCGGCGACGCGCACGTCCATCGGCACGCCCGAGGCCCGCAGCACCGGTCCGCTGACGCCGAAGTCGATGGCCTCCTCGCCGGTGATGGCCCCGACGTTCACCGTGCGCTCCAAGAATATTTCGTTGTAGGTCAGGAGGCGGTCGCACTCCTGGACGCCGCGCTTCAACTCGTCCAAGAGCGCCCGCGTGTGTGCCGTGAACCCGTCGGGAAGGTCGTCGGCCACGCCGCCGACGCGGAAGTAGCTGTGCATCATTCGCGCGCCGGTGACGGCCTCGAACAGCTGTTGGATCCGCTCCCGCTCGCGGAAGCCGTACATGAACGGCGTTGCCAAGACGCCGATGTCGGTGCCGAAGGCCCCGTAAAACAGCATGTGGCTGGAGATCCGGTTGAGCTCGGCCAGGATGACCCGGATGAACTGCGCCCGCTCCGGGACCTCCAGCCCCATCAGCTTCTCCGCCGCCATGACGAAGACCAGCTCGTTGTTGAAGTTGGCCACGTAGTCCAACCGGTCGAACAGGGTGATGATCTGCCGGTAGTTCTCCCGCTCGCACAGCTTCTCCGTGCCGCGGTGCAGGTAGCCGATGTGAGGCTCGGCGTCGACGATCCGTTCGCCGTCGATGGTCAGCACGATGCGGAAGACGCCATGGGTGCTGGGGTGCTGCGGCCCCATGTTGAGGAGCATGTCGACCGTCTGGAGATCGGCTTCAGCGACCATCGCCGGGCGTCTCCCATTGAGGGTGGGTCTCCGCGCTCCACTCCGAGGTCTCCTCGAAAGGATAGTCCTTGCGAAGGGGGTACTTGCCGTCGAACTCGTCGAACAGCAGCAAGTGCTCCAGCTTGGGGTGGCCGGAGAAGGTGACGCCGAACAGCTCGGCGCCCTCACGTTCGTGCCAATCGGCGCCGGACCACACGCTGACGACCGACGGAATGACGGGGTCGTCTTTCGGAGCGTCCGCCTTGAGCATGGCCTTGTGGCCCAGGGCGATCGAGTAGAGCATGTAGACAACCTGGTAGCGGTCGTCGTACTCGGTCACCGCCAGGCAACGGAGGTAGTCCATGCGCAGCCTTGGGTGCTCCTTGGCCACGCGGCAGGCCTCGGCGATGCGCTCTCTGGGCACGGTGACGGTGACCTCGTCCACGGCGTAGGCGAACTCAGCGTCGAACGGGGCGAAGATCTCTCGCAGCAAGCGCTCCATGTCAGCGTCGGGAAGCACCGGCGCTTCCGGAGTCTTCCTTGGCTGGGCCACGCTAGCGCTTGCCCTCGCGCATGATCTTGTCTTGGAGCTTGATGAGCCCGTCCATCAGCGCCTCGGGCCTCGGTGGACATCCCGGGACGTAGATATCGACGGGAATGATGAGGTCGACGCCCATCACCACGGAGTAGGAGCGGGTGTAAGGCCCGCCGCAGGTGGCGCAGCTTCCCATCGCGATGACCCACTTGGGCGACGGCATCTGCTCGTAGAGCAGCTTGATGGGCTCGGCCATCTTCTTGACCACCGTGCCGGCGACGATCATCACGTCGGACTGCCTCGGCGAGGGCCAGGTCACGATGCCGAACCGGTCCAGGTCGTGGTGGGCCATGTAGGTGCTCATCATCTCGATGGCGCAGCAGGCCAGGCCGAACTGGAGCGGCCACAGCGACGACTTGCGCGCCATCGAGATGATCTGTTCGACCTTGCCGGTGATGACGCCGGGGGCGCCGCTCTTCTCCAGGGCGCTGGCGCCCGGCCAGAGCCTCTTTGGGTTCACCGTCACGTTCAGCGGGTGGCTTCTCATCGCCAGTCCAGAACGCCTTTCTTCCAGGAGTAGAGGAGGCCGAAGCCCAGGATTCCGATGAAGATGAGCATCTCGTAGAAGATGGCGCTGGTCAGGAAGGGGCTGAGAAAGACCACCGCCCACGGGAAGAGGAAAACGGCCTCGACGTCGAAGATGAGAAACAGGATGGCGAACGGGTAGTAGCGGAAGTGCATCTGAGACCATTGGTCGCCGACGGGCTCGATGCCGCACTCATAGGGAATGTCTTTGAGGGCCGAGCGGGCCCTGGGTGAGAGGAGGAGGGAGCCGACGAAAGCGGTGAGGACGAGGACGACGCCGGCGACGGAAGCAATCAGGACTGCGGTGTAGTCGTTGAAGTAATCGCCGTGCACCGGGGTGCCTCCGGTTCGAAGGTCGGGGCCTCGTCGACGGGCCGGGCCCGACGGTCAATGATACCAGTGGCCCAGAAGCGACGTCAATTTTGGGGAGGTGGGTGGCGCAACTTTGCCCACCCAGTCCCAGGAGCGCGGCAAAGGAGATCGTGCCAGGCGATCGGTCGTGGCGCTGCGCTTGGTGACCCTTGCTCCTCTCGCATGGAAGCAAGGCCCGGCAGGACAGCCATCAGATCGTGAGACCCGCCGGTCAGCCAAATAGTCCGCTCCGTCTTTCGCCGCCGCCCCCTAATCGCTCCTTCTTCCTCGCAGGCGCAGGCCCTGGCTGACGACGAGGCCGGCCATCAGCAAGGCGCCGGCCAACGTCGATGCGTTCCCGCCGAGGGAGAAGCCCGACGATGGCTTCGGGACCGATCCGCCGTCCAGCGCCGCCAGGCGTGATTCCAGGTCGGCGATTCGAGCGTCTTGCTCTTGCATCATCTGGTACAGGCCCTGAATCGCGGCCAGCGCCACGCCGTCGGCGTCGACGGTGCTGATGCGACGCGGGTCGCCGCCGAACCCGAAGGCTTCGGCGAAGTCCTGGGCCGTTGGGCCGATATGGCGGATCGATTCGTCTTGGCTGCGATAGTTCCACGTGCTGACCGGCATCGAGGCCAGCGCTTCGAGGACAGGCCGCCCGTCCACGACGGAGATGTTGGCCTTCGACGCTTCGTCGCTCAGGGTGCTCCAGGCGCCGCCTCCCGGCGGCAGGGCCACGCCAGCGCCGTCGAGGCCGGTCAGGAAACGAACGCCGCCCGTGGCGCGCACCGTAAACTCATCGTCCCGGGTCGACTCAATGTCGGCGTCCTGGGAGTCGGCCCAAACGAACGCGCCCTGATGGATCGCCTTGGCCCGCCGGCCGGCCGCGAAGGCATAGCTCTCCGACGCGGTGTTGGCAAACCCGCCGGGGACCGTCGAGCGGAGCCCGCTGGCGGTGTTGTCCCGGCCGCCGCCGACGGTGGCTTCGGCGTCGCTGGCGGAGTTGTCGCGCCCCCCGGGCACGGTCGCGTATTCGTTGCTGGCGTTGTTGTCGCGGCCTCCGCCGATCGTGGCGTACTCGTTGCTGGCGGTGTTGTCCCGGCCCCCGGCGATCGTTGCGAACTGATTGCTGGCGGTGTTGTCCCGGCCTCCCGCGACGGTGGCGAAGGGGTCGCTGGCGGTATTGAAGCTGCCTCCGGCGATGGTGGTGTGGGGGTCGCTGGCCGTGTTGAAGCTGCCGCCGCCTACGGTGGCGCTTTCGCCCCGAGCGGTGTTGTCGCGCCCGCCGCCCACGGTGGCGTACCTGGCTGTGTCGGGCCGGATCGTGCCGTCGCCCACCTGGTTGTTCAAGCCCCCTGAAACCGTCCCGAAGTCATCGGACACCCGGTTGCTGGGGCCGCCACCGCTGATGGTGGCGCCGCTGGCGCCCGCCAGGACCTGGTTGTCGCTATCGCCCGCGATGATGTTGGGGCTGCCCACGGTGGGCTCCAAGAGCAAGACCCGCACGTTGCCGACACGAAACTCCAGCGGCTGGTCGTCCGTCGTCCCCAGGAAGCTGGTCCCGGCGGTGGTGCTGTCGTTCCCAAAAACAGACCAGGCGTCCTCAGCCCCGGTTCCCTGTGGCCCCTGCGGGCCGTCCGGCCCTTCGGACCCCTGCGGGCCGGGCTGGCCTTGCGGGCCTTGGGTTCCTCGGAGACCTCGCTCTCCTCCGGGCCCCACCTCGCCATCCGGCCCGGTCGGCCCTTGCGGGCCTACGCGCCCATCAGGCCCGAGAGGCCCTTGCGGCCCCTGGGGGCCCTGCACCTGCCACACCAGAGGGATCTCTCGCTTGGAACACTTGCCGGGCTCCTTTATTCGCAGCTTGCCGGTACGTTTGCTTTGACACGCGTAGACCACGCTCTCGCCGTCGCTTTCGGCTTGGGCGTTGACCATGCTGGCCATGACCGGACCCACCAGCAGGCCGAACGCGACTGAGAACGTGATGGCGCCGCCAACGATCCAACGCCGATTTCGCAACCAGTTGAACACGGGCTCAGCTCCCTTCTGTGAGAACTATATTCGAGCTTATTGCCGCGCCAGGAATCCCGTCAAGCGGCTTCGCGTGCGATGACAATCCGACCCGGCGGCTCGGCACGTTGGCATCCCGCGTCGACCCCGACTAAGGTCGGGACGGCGGAGCCAGCGTCGCCGCCTTCGCCGCACTCAATTATAGAGATTGACAGAGGCGGGAGGCCGTGCGTATCCTTTGTTGGCGCTCGCGACGGCCAGGTTGGATGCTCTGGCGGCCGGTGGGCGGTCCAGGCCGGCTCCTTGCGGTGAGGTTCAGCGATTATGCGGATGAAGTTCGGCTTTTTCCTGATGCCGGCCCACGCGCCACGCGAGAACCCGACGCTGGCGTACGAGAGGGACCTGCGGCTGATCGAGTATGCCGAGAGCCTGGGTTTCGACGAGTTCTGGGTCGGGGAGCACCACACCGGCGGCTGGGAGATCATCCCGGCGCCGGATATCTTCATGTCCGCGGCGGCCCAGCGCACCAAGAGGATTCGGCTGGGCGCCGGCGTCGTCAACCTCCCCTATCACCATCCGTTCGACGTGGCCGAGCGCATGGCGTTCCTGGACCAGCTCACCTACGGCCGCATTATGCTGGGCGTTGGCCCGGGAGTCCTGCCAACGGACATCAAGCTGTACGACCTCGACCAGCCCAAGGTCCGGCCCATGATGGACGAGTCGCTGGAGATCATCCTCAGGCTGTTTCGGGAGGACGGCCCGGTGACCTACGAGGGCGAGTACTGGACCATCAAAGAGATGGAGCTCCAGGTCAAGTGCTATCAGGAGCCTCACCTGCCCATCGCCGTGGCCAGCACGGGCCGGCCCCATAGCCTCGAGGTCGCGGCCCAGCACGGGCTCCAGTTGCTCTCGGCCAACTTTCAGTCCGGTGCTTCGGGGGCTGCTCTGGGGAAACAATGGGAGGTCTTGGAAGGCTTGGCTGCCGACAAGGGGACCACCGTCCGGCGCGACGACTGGCGCATCGCCAACTACCTCTACATCGCCGATACCACGGAAAAGGCCTTCGACGATATCCAGGCGGGCGCCGAGCGTGAGCTGCGCGAGTATTTCTTCCCCCTGGGTGTCAAGCCCAGCTATGAGGAGTACCCCGGGCAGCCGGCGGAGGAGATCGACCTGCGGCAGGCGATTCGGAAAAAAGGGTGGATCATCGGCGACCCCGACGACTGCATTCGGGCGCTCCAGGACCAGCTCGCCGGCAGCGGCGGGTTCGGCGGCATGTTGATCACCTCGACCGAGTGGACCAGCCAGGAGAACTGGAACCACTGTCTGGAGCTCTTCGCCCGCTACGTGATGCCCGAGTTTCAGCGGTCCAACCGAGGCACCAAGAGCTCGTGGCAACGGATGCTGGACGCTTCCGAGGCGGGTTCGTTGGCGACGCCGTACGGACCGGGAAAACGGATCGAGTAGCCACCCGTCCTTCACGCCGTGAAGGACGAAGAACCTGGAGGAGATGGTGACCCTGACTTCCGATGTCGCAACCGAAGAGATGCTGGAGCTGCCCTGGGGCAAGGTGCAGGTGCTCAAGGGCGGAGCCGGCGACCCGCTGCTGGTCTTGCATCATGACACCGGCAACCCTGGTTGGCTGCCGTTCTACGACGAGCTGGCCAAGAGCTTCACCGTTTACGTTCCTTCGCACCCGGGCTTCGGCAAGTCGGACCGCCCAGATTGGGCCCGGACGGTGCGAGACCTGGCCACGCTCTATCTGTGGCTCCTGGACGAGTTCGATCTCGCGCCACTGAACGTGTGCGGTCTGGGGTTCGGCGGGTGGATCGCCGCCGAGATGGCGACCATGGACCACCGCGTGTTCCGGCGGCAGGTGCTGATCGGCGCCGCCGGCGTCCAACCGACGGACGGCGAGATCTTGGACCAGTTCCTGGTGAGCACCACCGAGTACGTGCAGATGGGCTTTAGCGACGATGCCAACTTCGAGCGGCTCTACGGCAGCGAGCCCGACCTCGACCAGCTAGAGGTCTGGGAAATCAACCGCGAGATGACCACGCGGATCGCGTGGAAACCCTACATGTTCGATCAGTCGCTGCCGCATCTCATTCCCGGCGTCAAGACGCCCACGCTGCTCGTGTGGGGCGCGAACGACCGGATCGTGCCCCTCAACTGCGCACAACGATACCTGGACGGTTTGCCCAACGCCCGGTTGGATGTCATCGATGGCGGCGGCCACTACGTCGAGGTGGAGCGGCCCGACGCGGTCGCCAAATCCGTTATCGGGTTCCTGACCGACTAGGCAGAAGAGCTGCGGCGTCCTCGGCCGTCCCAGCGGACCGGCAGGTCCAAGGGCGCCGACGGCGACGGGAGGATCGACGATGCACCTGATGTACTTCACCGAGCAGCCCATGTCGGCCTACCCCGTGGAAGAGGGGAAGCGCCTCGGCTATACCGCAACGATGTTCCCCAACAAATACTTCGACCCCGTGGAGGCGACGCGTCTCTACCATGAGCGTTTGGAGGAGTATCTCTACGCCGAGGAAATGGGCGTCGATGGAATCATGCTCAACGAGCACCACAACGCTCCGTTTACCATGCAGTCCAAGATCAACATCTTCGCCTCCGTCCTGGCCGGTATGACCAAGCGGGTGAAGATCGTTCTCCTGGGCAATCCCCTGCCGGTCTGCGACAATCCGATCCGCCTGGCGGAGGAGATCGCCATGATCGATCTCATCTCCAAAGGCCGGCTGGTCTCGGGGATCGTCCGAGGCGCGGGGCAGGAGCAGATCGCCACCAACGCCAATCCGGCCTACAACCGCGAGCGCTTCGAAGAGGCCCATGACTTGTTGATCAAGACCTGGTCCGTGCCAGGACCGTTCCGCTGGGAGGGCAATCACTATCAGTTCCGCGTGGTCAACCCGTGGGTCCTCCCGCTGCAAAAGCCCCATCCCCGGATCTGGGTGCCCGGCGTCGTCAGCAGAGAGACGGTGGTGTGGGCGGCCGAGCAACGCTATCCCTACATCGCCCTGAACACCACCATCGAGGCGACCAAGGCCATCTGGGAAATCTATGACGAGGCCGCCAAGCGCGTTGGTTACAAAAGCGGGCCCGAGAACCGGGGTTACCTTATCCGGTGCCACGTGGCCGAGACGGAGGAGAAGGCCATCGAGAACGCCCGGGAGTTCTTGTGGATGCAGGGCGAGTTCCTCGGCTTGGCCCATCCTGTTTGGGCCAACCCCTCGGGGTACGGCTCGCCGGCGACCCGGCGTCAGCGTCTGGAGGCCCGCAAGCGGGTGATACCGTCGTTTGAACAACAGCTGGAGATGATGCAGATCATCGCCGGAACGCCGGAGCAGGTGGTCAAGAAACTGCGGATCCTTCTCGAGGGGACCCGCCCATCGATCCTGGCGCTGTGGGGCAACGACGGTATGGTCAATCACGAGGACTCGATGACCTGCATTCGGCTCTTGGGGCAGGAGGTGATGCCGGCGCTTCGGGAGATCGGCAAGGAGCTGGAGCTTTTCAGCCCTATCGAGCTGGACACGCCGGTCAGCCTTGCTGCGACACCGCAGCACGAGCTCACGCCTTCCAGCGCCTAGGGGTCGCTCCACTCGAGGGCTGGTTCCCCCACGTCGGGGCGCCTTTGCCCGGCTCACACCGTTCCGGCCTGCCGTCTGCACCTCCGCCTCTTCTCCCCGTCGACACCGATTGCGACGCCTGGAGGAGGGCATCATGTCAGAACACGTGCGGTATCGAAAAGACGGCAAGATCGCGTACATCACGCTCGATCGGCCGCCCCTCAACGCCTACACCACGGAGATGATGCGAGACCTGGAGACGATCTGGACCGACGCCCAGGACGACGCTTCGGTGTGGGTCGTCGTGTTTTCCGGCGCCCCGGGCCTGCCGTTCAGCGTGGGCGCCGACATGAAGGTAATGTTTCATGGCGACGAGCTGGCGGCGCGCAAATCTCGGCCGCCGGCGCACCAGTACCTTGGCGAGATCGAGATCTGGAAACCCATTATCGCCGCCATCGATGGCTACTGTCTTGGAGGTGGGATGGCGATGGCCCTGGGCGCCGACCTGAGGATCGCATCGGAAAACGCCACCTTCGGGCTGACGATGATCAAGCGAGGGTTGTTTCCCACCGGGGCCACCCAATGGCTTCCACGGATGATCCCCCGGGCCGTCGCAATGGAGATGCTGCTCATCGGGGATTCCATTACCGCGCAGCGCGCCTACGAGCTGGGGTTGGTCAACAAAGTGGTATCGCAAGAACAGCTCATGCCAGCCGCGATCGAAATGGCGGAGCGAATCGCGGAGAACCCGCCGTTGGAGGTCCAGGCCATCAAGAAACTGGCGCACATTGGCATGAACGAGCCGTTCGACGAGGCGGTTCGGCAAGGGTGGGCCCTGTACGAGCAGTCCCTCAGCACCGAGGATGTCGAGGAAGGCTCAAAAGCCTTCCGCGAGAGGAGAAAGGCCGTGTATCGCGGCAGGTAGCTCTTCGATGAGTTGGCCCTTCATGGGGTCTTTTCGAGCAAAAAGCTGCCGGGGCAATTGCCCCGGCAGCTTTTTCAATTCCGGTCTTAGCTTGCCGGCCGGC
>JACZVV010000040.1 GCA_022572465.1 Chloroflexota bacterium | reverse complement strand
GTTTTGTTCCCTTGAGCGTCTACGTCATAACCGTATTCGTCGGGTAACCCCATCATATGTCCCACCTCGTGGGCGATCACGATCGGGGAGTCAAGATTATCCCATTCGCCAGTATTGGAGGTTGTACCGGAAGTCACACCGCCCTCGGTGGTAACGATCGTTCCCCCCTGTTGCACCCAAGAGGTGTGCCTTGCGCCAGGAGCAATCTTCACGACCTCGATTTGATCGAAACCTTCCTGAGCTTCGCCCCCTACCATGAAGATGACCGAAACCTGGGTGGTGCGGCCTTTAGTGCCCGTCTTCCCATCCCACATGTTGCCGATCCCATCAGCCCACTGCACGGCCAGGGCTGTACTGGCGCCATCCCCAGTGAACTGAATTTTTATGATGATCCTAACGGTGCCGTCGGTCACGCTCACCTCGACAGTCTGGGGTGGAGACCAAAGAGGCGAGGCCAGGACTCCCGGGCTCTGGCCCTCCGTTGTTCCCGACGACGCGGTAGCCGGACTCAGCGCTGCTAGCACCCGGCGAGCATAGTCGGCTAAGAGAGTCGGCGGCTCGGTGAATGTGTCCACCTCGTCTGACTGGGCCGCTTCCTCCAGGACGGGAAGGCCTCTATCGTCTCCCAGCCCCAGGAGAGTACCGGCTACCGTCGCCCGAAGGCTCAAGTCGGGGTCGTCAAGGCCCTGAGCCAGCTCGGGGATGTCCTCGGGCTGCGCCAATCGACTGAGGGCATAAACGGCAGCCCATCGTGTTATTAGGTCCTGGGAATCGAGGAGACTCAACAAGGTGGGAACTGCGGGGTGGCCCAGGGCGATGATCTCTTCGGGAAGGGCCAGACTCTGATGATCCGCCAGGTCAACTTTGCCGATAATGGCGGCTATGACCTGAGCTAGTGGATCAGGCGTCGGCGTCGGCGTAGGTGTAGGTGTCGGCGTCGGCGTCGGCGCAGATGTAGGTGTCGGCGTCAGCGTCGGCGCAGATGCAGGTGTCGGTGTCGGTGTAGGTGTAGGTGTAGGTGTGGGCGTCGACGTGGGTGTGGGCGTCGGCGGCACCGGCGTGGGCGTGGGTATCGGGGTCTGCGTAGGTGTCGGGACGGCCGTCGGTGTTGGGCTAGGCGTGGCTGTGGGTGGTAAGGAAGTTGGCGTGAGGGCGGGCGCAGTCGTGGGGCTGGCCGCAACGGCAGGGGCGGTCGGCGTGGGCGCGGCTCCATCCCCGTTGCATGCCGCCAGAACCAGGATGACCGCAACGGCGCCGAAAGCAGCGAACAGGGCTTTTTTCATCCGACAGCCTCCCATCCACCCTCTGTTCTCGCGAGCGGAGCAGCGGAGCAAATGTAATCCACCCACAGATGGAGAGTCAATCCCGAGCATCTCAAGGCGAGGTCCCGCGGCCAGCGGGCCGGCGCTGCCGTCGCCTCAATCGACGTCCGGCACGTAGACGACGCCGTCAGCTGCGAGACGCCGGATGGAGGCCTCGTCATAGCCCAGAGCCTCGAGGGTCTCGCGAGTGTTGGCGCCCAGCATCGGCGGTGCGGTGGCTGGCGCGACCTCGGCCTCTGAATATCGCACCGGGTGCGCGGGCATGCGCAGCTCGCCCAGCTTCTCGTGGTGAACGCTCAGAATCGAGCCGTTGTGGCGTACTTGCGGGTCGTCGAACACCTGCTCCGGAGCGTTGACCGGCCCAACCGGTACGCCCGCTTGGTCCAGGACGTTGTACCACTCGGCGCTGGTCCTCTGACGGAACATCGGCTTCACCAGCGAGACCAGGTCCGCCGTCTGCTCGCGGCTCGAGCCGGCATACGTCGGGCCGTCGACGGCGGGATCGTCGACGCCCAGGATGTCCCGAAGCTTCCGGCGCATGACATTGTTCAGACACGCCAGGGCGATGAAGCCGTCCTTGGTCGCATAGGCCCGCCAGTAGATGTTTCGCGTGGTCGAGCCAAGATGGTCGGCGCGGACCTTGTACAGATCGACGATGTCCGGCTCGGACTCACGGAGAGCCTCCAGCGTCTCGACGAACTCCTGTCTGGGCGCCTCGTCGATGCGCTCGACGCTTTGCAGAGGCCGGTATTGCGCGGCGATGCCGGCGTCGAGCAGGTTGGTCTCCACCTTCTGCCCTCGCCCCGTGCGCTCCCGGTCGAGCAGCGCGCCCAGGATTCCGATGGTGAGGAATACGGCCGCCGAGTAGTCGCTTATCGACGTCGACGTGACCCCTAGCGTCTCGTGGCAAAAGGTCCCTTCGTGCACCAACATCCCAGACGCGGCCTGGGCCACCATGTCGAAGGCGCCCCGGTGGGCGTACGGCCCGTCGTTGCCAAATCCGGTGATCGCTCCATAGACCAGCCGCGGATTGATCGCCGACAGCGTGGCGTAGTCGATTTTCAGCCGCTCCAGCGCATGAGGCCGGAACGCCACGACGGCGACGTCCGCTTCGCCGATCAACCGGTGCACCACCGCTTGCCCCTCGGCTCTCTTGAGATCGACGACGAAGCTCCGCTTGCTCCGGTTTACCTGGAGAAAGCCCCGGCCTTCGATCCCCTCCACGGGCATCGACGCCCGATGGTGGTCTCCGCCGGGCGGTTCGATCTTGGTCACCTCGGCGCCCAGGTCGGCAAGGATCTGCGTGCAATATGGCCCGGCGATGTACTCGGTGAAATCGGCGACGCGTTTCCCGCTCAAGATCCCCGCCATGGTGTTCCTCCTATCGCCGGTGGCTGAGCCACATCAGCATTTCCGGCCCGCCCTGGTGCCCGGCTCGGGCAACTGAGCCGGTCGCTGAGCCGCTTCAGCATTTCCGGCCAATGCTGCTGCGGCTCAGCCGCCTGAGCCGCAGCGACGTTGCCCCGGTAGTTGTACCACACCATGGGTGAATCGCGGTGTTCTTGCGTTCGCCGAACGTCGCCGACGTCCAGGGCACGCGGACGCTCGCGGCTCGTCGCGCCCCTTGACGGGCGCGTCCATCATGGTAGAAGCGTACCGCCCGACCGATAGGGTCACGGCCCGGGCTGTCCCTCGTGGCCCGGAACCGCACCTCCAGGGAGAGAGGACGGACAAAATGTATAACCTGTTGCAAGGCATTCGCGTCCTGGAAGTGGCCCTGATCACCCCCGACGCCCTGGGAGGGTATCTGGCCGACCTGGGCGCCGAGGTCTTGAAGATCGAGCAGCCGCCCGACGGAGACTACGTGCGGGTGCTGGGCGGCGGCGGAATCGCCGGTCTCAGCTTCATGCACCTGCGTTGGAACCGGGGCAAGAAGAGCGTGGGCCTGAATCTCAAGACAGAGTCGGGACGCCGAGTCTTCCTCGACCTGGCGAAAAAATCCCACGTCGTCGTCGACGGCCTCCGAGCCGGCGCCATCGAGCGGTTCGGCATCGGCTACGAGGCCGTCAAACAGGTCAACCCCAAGATCGTGTACTGCTCCTTCAACGCCACGGGGCAGTCCGGCGCGTACCGGGACCTGGCAACCCACGGGCCGGGGTTCGATGCCTACGCCGGCCACATCCAGCCTTCGCTCAGGCCCGATGGCATGCCCTACCTCGATTTCAAGACGCTGGTGGCGATGTCGGCGGGGCCCCTGTACGCGGCGCTGGGCGTCGTCTCGGGCATCGTGCGCTCTCTCATGACGGGCCAGGGAGCATATATCGAGGTCGCCCAGTTCGACGCGGCGGCGGCGTGGCAGGCCAATGGCATCGACGCCTCCCTCAACAACATCGAGGTCGAGCCGCAGCAGCTCCGGGAGGCGGTCCGGCACCAGATGTACCGGACCAAGGACGACAAGTACGTGGTGTTCCAGGCCTCGGAAGACAAGTTCTGGACCAGCTTTTGCCGCAACGTCGGCCGCGAGGACCTCCTGGAGGGCCACGAGCGCAAGGCGGTCGCCTCCCACGCCAGGGGCGACGAGCCTCTTCGGCAGGAGCTGGCGGCCATCTTCGCCACCAAGACCCGCGCCGAGTGGGTGGAGTTCTTTATCGAGCACAACGTCGCCGGTTCACCCGTCAACACGCCCGAAGACCTGATTCACGACCCGCACTTCCTCTCTCGCGACCTCACGTTCGAGCAGGACCACCCCCAGGCCGGGCGCGTGCGGTGGTTCGGCACGCCGATCAAGGTCGCCGGCCAGCGGTTCTCGGCCGCTCCGGCCCCGAGCCCCGGAGAGCACACCCAGGAGGTGCTCTCCGGCGTCCTCGGCCTCGAGGGCAGCGAGATCGAGGAGCTCAGGTCTCAGGGCGCCATCTGAGGGCCGCGGAGGGTCCAGGCGAGGCGGCGGTTCGGCTCTGGACGAGAGCGGACGCCTTACCCCCGGTACTCATCCCCGCAGTCGCCGATCACCTGGAAGAGATCGCGCGACCTTTCAAGAACCGCCTCGATCTCGCCATGGTCGCCGGCATCCAGGGCGAAGTCGAACACCCGGGCGTTGTCCGCCCGGCGGTCGGAGACCCCCAGCCGCACGCCGACGATCGCCCCGGCGACTTGCGGGCGGTCCAGCACGTACCGCACGGCCACGTTGGCCACGCTGACGCCGTGCTTTCCAGCGATCCGCTTGATGGTTGCGAGCAGCTCCTGAAAAAGCTCCCAGCCTCCCCATGCGTCGATCATCCGCTTGTATTTCATCAAGCTGGCCGTGTTCAGATCGCGGTGCGCCGGCTCGGGGCTCCCGGCATACGCGTCGGAGAGCAGACCTCCGCACAACGTACCGTAGGCCAGAATCTGGACGTCATGTTCCGCGCAGAGCTGGGCCATCCGCACGCCGGGCCGGCGGTCGATCAGCGAATACTGCACCTGGTTGGACACCACCGTGACCCCACTGGCGATGATGCGCTGAAGCCGCTCCGTATCGAAGTTGGTCAGGCCGACATGCCGGATAAGGCCCTCGTCGCGGAGCTGCGACAGGTGGGCGAGGGCGTCGAGATAGCGCTCGTCCTGGTAGTCCCACCAGTGGAACTGCAACAGGTCGATGGCCTCCACGTCCATCCGGCGAAGCGACAGGGCCACGCTCTCCTCCACCACCTCCCTCGTCATCGGCCCAGGAGGGGGCACCCACTTGGTGAGGGCCTGAACGCGGTCCACCACCTCCGCGCCCCGGGCGCTCGCGAGCCGGCGTCTGAACTGGCCGACGAAATCCTCCGCCGGGCCGTAATGGTCGGCCAGGTCCCAGGTGGTGAAGCCGGCGTCCACGTAAGCGAACATGCTCGCCACGGCCGCTTCCGGGTCGATGTCGCCGTGCCCGCCGGACACCTGCCACATGCCGTTCAGGATGCGGCAGATGCTGAGATCGTCGGTCAGCTGCGTAACGCTCGCCTCGGGCAGTTGCAAGAGCCGCTCCTTTCGAATGAGAGTCCCGTCTCGGATTGACAGTCGCATGGCCGAATGCTACGTTCGGGCCATCTTCGCGATGGAGGCCGCGGGTGAAACCCCTCTCGTCGAAGCAACACGACGTCGACGACCTCGACGCAGCCATCGACCTCTACTATACAAAAGGTTGGACCGACGGCCTGCCGATCGTCCCCCCAACCGAAGAGAAGGTGGCGCGTCTGATCGCGGCGGCCGGGCGCGAGCCCGACGAAGTCATCGCCAACTACTACGAGCGCCGTCGTATCGTTACCGTCGAGAAGCTGGCGATCAACGCCGTGATGGCCGGATGCCTCCCCGACTACTTTCCCATCGTGCTCGCCATCGTGGAGGCCATGAGCGGCCCCCGTATCGGGTTGCACGGCGGCAACGCGTCGACCGGAGGCATGGCGGTAGGCTTCATCGTCAACGGGCCGGTCCGCGATCGCCTTGGGATGAACTACCGCGGCAACGTCCTGGGGCCCGGCAACCGGGCCAACTCGACGATCGGGCGGGCGGTCCGTCTGGCGCAGATCAACGTCATGGGCTCGGTTGGCGGCGCGGGCAACCCGGTCAGCGCAGGCCGGGATATCCTCGACCGCTCGACCATGGGCCAGCCGGGCAAGTACGCCGGCTACCACGTCGTCGAGAACGAAGAGGACTTCCCCAGCATGAGACCGTTGCACGTCGAGCTGGGCTTCGAGCCCGGCGAGAGCGTCGTCACGGTCTTCCCCACCTCGGGCCACATCCAGATCTCGACCCACGAAAACCACGGGGCCGAAGCCATCGTCGATACCATCGCCCACTATCTGGTCGCCGGCGGCAAGCTCGCCAAGAGCTTCGTCGTGGTCCTGCTCCCGCCGGAATGCGTGGAGCACTTCGTTCGCGACGGGTGGTCCAAGGCCGATATCCGCCAGGCGATCTTCGAGCGCGGCGCTCGGACGGTTGCCTGGGCGAAGCGGAACGGCTGGATGTCCGGCCCCAGCCCCATCGACCCGCGAGGGGGCGACGTCCTGCCCGGCGACGAGGAGAAGCAGATCAACGTCGCGGCCTCACCCGACGACATTCTGCTGGTCGTCACGGGAGGGCCCGCCGGCGCCTTCGTTCACGGTATCTTCTCCTACGGAGGCTCGTTCGACTCCAAGGTGATCCGAAGCGCGGCTTGGTGAAGACGGTATAATAGGGCACATCGCTGGAAGACCCGGAGAGAGGGAGGCCGAGATGGTCATCGCAAGCAAGATGAAGGTGCTGGACCCCATCGGAGACATGGCCGTTTTCGACATCGAGCCCGCGCCTCGCCTCGAGACGCTGGATGGCAAGGTCATCGGCCTCTACAACAACGGCAAGCTCAACGCGGCAAAGCTTCTCGACATGGTGGAGGCGGTGCTGGCGGAGCGCCACGACGTCAAAGAGTTCGTGCGAGGAAAATACAACGCCGGAAAGGTCTATCGCCGCGACGACTGGAAGGATATCGAGCGCTGCGACGCCATCATCCTCACCCACGGCGACTGAGGGGCCTGCTCTTCGAGCGGTCTGCTCAACCAAGCGGAGTTAGAGAAGTTCGGCATCCCGGCGATGCTCATCGGCACCGACAAGTTCCTCGACGCCTGCAAATCGATGGCCAGAATCAGCGGCATCCCCGGCATCCGCTGGGCCGTCGTCCCTCATCCACTGGGCAGCGCCCCCGACGACATCCTGATGGAGCGGGCTCGCTCGGCGGTCGAGCAGTTCGAGGAGATCGTCCTGGCGAAATAGCCCGCGCCCGGGCCAAGGCGGAGCGAGCCGGCCCCATCCCTATCTTCTTGGCTTGGCGCCGGCAGACGTCGCCGGTCGTTCTCAACGGGCGACGGCCTTAGCTGGCCGGCCCCAATCGCTCCAGGTACGCCTGGCACCTGCGGATCGCCTCTTCGTACCCCATCTCCTCGACGTGCGGGCCGAGGACCTCGATGTCGAAGTAGCCGTCGTAACCGGTCTCCAGCACCGCGTTGACGATGCGCTCGATGGGAATGATCCCATCGCCCAGAGGGACCCGGCTCGGCGTCGTGGTGGTCCCGGCCTTGAAGTCATCGATCTGGACGACGCCGATGCGCCCGATCCGGTCCCGGATGTTGTCGTAGAGGCCGCGCTCGAACCAGGCATTGTTCATCTCTAAGCAGACCGTCAGGTAGGGCGAATCGACCTTGTCGGCAAGGTCCAGGGCGTTGTGCAGCGTGCCGAGGTACCCCAGGTCTACCCGCAGGGCGCTGTTGTGCTCGACGGCCAGCCGCACGCCAAGGCCCTGGGCTTCCGGCAACAGCCGCTCCAGCACCTCCACGAACCGAGGCTCGGTCTCCTCGTAGCTCAGGCCTTCGCCCGGGCCCGTTTGGAAGATTAACAGGCCAGTCCCCAGCTTGACGGCCGTCTCCATGTCGCGTTTGAACTCATCGATCTGCTTCGGCCAACGGTCCTGATCGTTGAGAGTGAACTGGCCGCTGGTCTGGTACGCCGCCACGCGAAGCCCCGCGTCTTTGAGCAGCCTGAGTCCCTTGTCGACGCCGAAGGGCTCGAGCTTCATCCGTTGGGCGGTAATCGCCGGGACTCCTCGTTGCGCGTAGTATTCGACGTCCTTGTCGAAGGGCCATCGGGCGGTTGTCAGCTCGTTCATCGAGTACTTGATCATGAATCCCCTCCTGCGCCTCAGCCTCGTCCAGACGCCGCTATAATAGCCCAGATCGTGGAGCCGCGATCCTCAGGCCGGATACGGTCAAGGAACCGCACCGCGAGGCTCTACGGCATCTGACGGCTGGGACGCAACGGCACGGAAGGAACCTCGAAGCCGTCCAAGGCCACATGGGAGGTGTGATGGAGACCAACGACGCGTCGAAACGACGGAACATCCTGCTCATCGTCTCCGACCAGGAACGCCAGCGGGGCTGGATTCCGCAGGGGCTCACGCTCCCCAACCGCCAGCGGCTCATCGACGGCGGCCTGGAGTTCACGCGCTACTACACCCACTCCTCGCCGTGCTCGCCCTCCCGCGCCAGCCTGTTCACCGGCCGCTACCTGCCTCAGCACGGCGTGAACGACAACGTGATCGCCGCCTCGCACAAAGAGCTCGACCCCATCATCCCCACGCTGGGCCACATGCTCCGGCGGGCAGGCTACTCCACGTCGTACGTCGGGAAATGGCATCTCTCTCATGCCAACAAGCCGGACATGGAGGCCTACGGATTCAGCGACTGGGCGGGCAACGACCGGCACTTCATGGGCCTGGCCGCCACCGGGCTCTACTTCGACCCCATCATCGCGCGACAGGGCGCGGACTGGCTCCGCACCCACGCCGCCTCGGGTCGCGATCCGTGGTTTCTCGTGGTCTCCCTGGTCAACCCCCACGACGTCATGTGGTTTCCAGCCGACCAGGCCTTCTACCAGGCCGCTCATCCCGACCGGCGCCAAGCCTACATGATGATCATGGAGAGCGCGGTCGCGGAATGGAAGGAAGAGTTCGGCGAGGAAGCGCCGCTGGCCTTCCCGCATGAGTACGACGAGGTCTTCGACACCCTGCCCCCGAACCACGACGACGATCTCTTCACCAAGCCGGCCGTCCAACGGCAGTGGCTCTGGGAGGAGCACAAGAGCGGTTTCTATGGCAAGATCGAACGCGACGACCGGCGCGGCTGGCTCAGAAAGCTCGACTACTACTGGCGACTGCACCAGGAGGGCGACCGGAACCTCGGCACGGTGCTCGACGCCCTCGAAGCCTCGGGACGCTGGGACGACACCACCATCATCTTCACGTCCGATCACGGTGACATGACGGGCGCTCACGGACTCCGGAGCAAGGGCCCGTGGATGTACGAGGAGATCATGCACGTCCCGCTCTACGTCCGCGCTCCCGGCATCACCGCGCCGGGGACCAAGACGGCGGCGCTGGGGACCCACGTCGATCTCGCCAAGACGATCGTCTCGCTGGCCGGCGTCGACGCCGCCGCCGATCTGCCAGGCCGCGACCTCGGCCCCGTGCTCGCCGAACCTTCGACCCACGTGCGCGATTCAGTCCTGTTCGCCCAGGACCAGGGCTGGTATGAGAGCTGCCTTCGCTTGCGGTATGCCAGCCGGGCGATCTTCGACGGCCGCTACAAATACGTTCGCTACTACGGCGTGGGCGGCGGTATCTCATCGGCTGGGACCGTCGTGCCTGGTCCCAAGGAGATCGACGCCGACGCGGACTTCGACGACCAGGAGCACGAGTGGTACGACCATCAGGAAGACCCGCATGAGCTGGTGAACCTCGCCAACGACCGGGGCCGGCGAAAGGAGCTGCGCGAGTGGTTCGCGCGGCTCAAGGAAGAAGAGGCCCGGGAGTTCGGGCCATAGCGCCACCGAAGACCCCCCGGCGGTTCGCTCTAAGGCACGGTGTAGTATGGCCGGACCGGCCACACGGAGGCCCAGACCCGGTCGCAGGCCTCTCGCTCCGAAGCTGAATGGACGATCTCTGCCGCCGCCAGGTCCTCCGCCAGCTCCTCCACCGACGCCACACCCACCAGCGCCGACGAGACGAGCGGGTTGCCCAGCACCCAGGCCAGGGCGTGCTGCGCCAGGGTGCGCTGGGTGCCGCCCCAGAGCGATCGCAGCGCCTCCACCGCCTGAAAGTTCCTCTCCGACCAGTAGCGCGCCGTGTACACGCTCTTGAGGTCGGTGAGGCCGGACCAGCCGAACCGCGTATCGGCGTCCGGCTCGCGGTCCTGCCGGTACATCCCCGTCAGAAAGCTGCCCGCCAGGGGGTTGTACGCGATGATCCCGATCCCCTCTTGACGGCACAGCGGGAACAGCTCCTGCTCGGCGTCGCGCCCGATCACGTTGTACTTGACCTGCGTCGAGACGAAGCCTGAAAAGCCGCTCTGGCGCGCCCGCCACTGGGCGTCGCACAGATACCATGCGGGGGTATTGGAGTGGCCGTAGTAGCGAATCTTTCCGGCCTTCTGCAGCTCCTCGAAAGCGCCCACCGTCTCCTCGATAGGCGTATCGTAATCGGGCACGTGGACCTGATACAGGTCGATGTAGTCCGTGCGCAGCCGTCGCAGCGACTCGTCGACAGCCTGGGTGACGAACCGCCGGGTGAGCCCCGAGCGGCGCGGTCCCGGCGACGCGGGGAGGCCCACCTTCGTCGCCACGATGGCCTCGTGCCGGCGTCCTTGCAGCGCTTTGCCCAGCGCCTCTTCCGACCGGCCCCGAGCGTACCTATCGGCCGTGTCGAACAGGTTCACCCCCGCGTCCAGCGACGCGTGCACCAAACGCGCCGCATCGGACTCGGGCACCCGGTCGCCGAACTCCAGGCAGCCAAGCCCGATCTCCGAGACCTCGAGGTCGGACGTTCCAAGCGTTCTATACCGCACGATGCCTCCAGGGTGCGCGAGCCGCGACTTCGGCGACGGCGGGCCGGCCTCCGGCTAGCGGCTGGCCTCGATTATCACGCTCAGGTACCGGTCGACGGTAGCGCGGTAACCCGGCGGCACGATGATCGTCGAATCGGGCTCCTCGATGACCGCCGGCCCTTCCCACGTGTCCGCCGGCAGCAGCTTCCCCCGTTCGTAGACCGGGGTGTCCGTGAACCCGCCGGACGCGTCGAAGTACACCGGGCGCGTCGCCTTCAACGCCCGCGCGGGGTCGCCGCCGCTCTCCTCCACCGTCGCCAGCTCGGCCTTCGGGACCGATCCGGTGACCTTGACCTTGAAGTTCACGAGCTGGGTTGGCGCATCCTGGCGGATTCCATAGAGCTCGTGGTACAGGTCGCGGAACGCCGCGCTCGCGGCCTCCAGGTCTTGTGGTGTCAGACGGCCCGGCCCCACCGGCGCCGGCAGCTCGTGCGACTGATGCTTGAACCGAATGTCCGCTTGACGTTCCACCCGGATGAGGCTGGCCGACAGGCCCTCGCGGCGCATCTCCGAGACGCCGGCCTGCTCCAGCTCCTGGTAGATGGCGTTGACCTCGTCGATCTCGGCCCGCTCCAGGTCCATAACCCGCGTCCGGACGTGGTCTGTCACCATGTCCGACATGACGAGGCCGAAGGCCGACGTCAGTCCTGGCGAGATGGGAATGATAACCGAGGATATCTCGAACTCTCGCGCCACCGGGATGACGTGGGTCGGCCCGGCGCCCCCGAAGGCCACCAGCGTGAACTCTCGGGGATCGATCCCCCGCTGGACGGTCACCATGTGGATGGCGGATGCCATGTTGGCGTTGACGATCTCGTAGACCCCCGCGGCGGCCTCCACGACGTCCATCGCCAGGGGCCCGGCGACGTGGCGTTCCATCGCCTCGCGGCTCTTCTCGGCGTAGATGGGCATGCGGCCTCCGAGAAAGTATCGCGGGTTCAGATACCCCAGAATGAGATCGGCATCGGTCACCGTCGGCCGGTCGCCGCCGCGACCGTAGCAGGCCGGCCCCGGACTCGATCCCGCGCTCTCGGGTCCGACCTGCAAGATGTTGCCTGCGTCCACTCGGGCGATGCTCCCGCCGCCGGCGCCCACCTCCGCCAGGTCGATGACCGGAATTCGGATCGGGCTGCCGGTGGCCGACCTCCGGCCTCCCACGCTGGCGCCGCCGCCCACGCGGAACTCGTTGGTGATCGCCGGCTTGCCGTCCCGCACCAGTCCTGCCTTCGCGGTAGTGCCGCCCATGTCGAAGGAGATGATGTTGCGCCGCCCGAACCGCTCTCCCAGGTGCGCCGCGGCGATCACTCCCGCCGCGGGCCCCGACTCGATGCTGTAGATGGGCCGTCGCGCCGTCGCGGCGCTCGACATCACCCCCCCGTTGGACTGCATGATTTGGAACGAGCCCGTCATGCCCGATGCCCTGAGCCGCCGCTCCAGGCCCTCCACGTACCCGGCCATCAGCGTCCCGACGTAGGCCGACATGACCGTTGTCGTCGCCCGCTCGTACTCGCGGTACTCGGGCCACACCTCGGACGAGACGGCCACGTAGACGCCGGGCGCGCACCGTCGAATGATCTCGGCCACCTGGCTTTCGTGGGCGCGATTGGCGTAGGAGTGCAGCAGACACACGGCGAAGGCCTCCACCTTCTCCGATGCCAGCAGCCGGCGGACCTCCGCCTCCACCTGTCTCTTGTCGAGGGCCACGATCGGCTCGCCGTCGGGGCTCATCCGCTCACGGACCTCGATCGTCCGGTTGCGCGGCACCAGAGGCGGCGGCCGGTCATAGAACAGATCGTATCGATCGGCATCCGGTCGCCGCTCTTGACCGATGACCAGGAGGTCGCCAAAGCCCTCGGTGGTTACGAACGCCACGGAGGACCCCTTGCGCTCCAGGACCAGGTTGGTCGCCAGCGTGGTGGCGTGCACCGCCCGATCGATCGCTTCGAACCCGCATCCCGCCTGCGCAATGGCGTCGCTAAGGGCTTCCATCACGCCCTCGGCGGGCGCCTCAGCCGTGGTCAGCTTCTTCGACGTGTATAGCTTATGCGTGGCCTCCTCGGCCATGACGACGTCGGTGAACGTCCCCCCGACGTCCACTCCGACGAAGAACTTCCTTGCTTGCATGAGAGCTCGGTCCCCACCCGCGCCGCCTGCCTGAGAGCGTCTAACAGAATCCAGTGCTTTGGTCCGTTGGAACCCGTAAGGTTGTCATTCTGAGAAGCGAAGCGACGAAGAATCTCGCGAGCCTGCAAGCGCCCCTCTATCGGCGAGACCCTTCGTCGCTGCGCCCCTCAGAGCCTGCCCTGAGCGGAGCCGAAGGGGTGACAGCAATCACGGCGCTGTCCTTTTCATCGATCTTAAAAAGTTGCAGCGGCTCAGCCGCCTCAGGGCGACAGTAATCACAGCGCTGTTTTGTTAGACGCTCACGTCATGGACTCCTTGCCATCCACATCCGCTCGGGCACGAAGACGCCGCGTCTCATCGTCGTCGACCGTCATCGTCTCGGGAGCGATCGCCACGCCGTAGTCTCCACGGGCGGCCTCGATGCTGACCCGGTGGTCCAGGACGTCTCGCAGGACCAGCCGGGGGTCCCGCTCCATCGGTGGGCCAAACCCTCCGCCGGCAGCCGTGAGCATCGCCACGGTGTCGCCTGCGCGAAGCGGATATCCGGTCACCTTCGGCGGCAGCTCGACCTCTTGGGGCGTCCCCGGGTTGACGACCCAACGCCCGCCCTTGCCGGGCTGCCCGCCGAATATGCCGGGAGGCGGCCTGCGGCACCGGTCGGTGACCCGGGCCGTCAGCTGGCCGTCCTCGAGAATCTGGACGTCCCGTTGTATTCCAAGCCCTCCGCGCCACAGTCCAGGCCCGCCCGAGTCCTGCCGTAGCCGGTAGCTCCGAAATCGCACCGGATACTCCATCTCCAGGGCCTCCACGGTGTGCGCCACGGACCCGCCGCTGAAGATGAGCGGCGGCGTGATGTCCAGGCCATCCTTCGTCGACCGTGCCCCGACGCCGCCGAACTGACTATCCATGAACGTCCACACCTTGCCGGTGGACCGGTCGACGCCGTTCATCGTGTACACCTGGACGTTGCTGGAGGCCGCCACCGCCGCCTCGGGATAGTGTCTGGAGAAGGCCTGCAACATCGCCTCGATGATGGCCATCACCGTCGCCATTCTTGCGTTGCAGGCCGCTGGAGGGTTGGGGTTGACCAGCGTTCCCTCCGGCAGCACCACCTTCAGCGGTCGATAGCAGCCTTCGTTCATCGGGATCGTCGGGTCGATGAAGCAGCGCAACGCATACAGCACGCCGGACATGGACTGGGAGACCGACGCGTTGATCGGTCCCCGCGCCTGCTGGTCGGTGCCGGTGAAGTCGGCGATCAGGCTGGAGTCCACAATGGTGATGGCAACCTGGACTCGAAAGTCGCGCCCCTCATCCACGCCATCGTCGTCGATCACGAACGCGCCTTCGCGGACGCCGGGAGGGAGGCCCTGAATTTCCTGGCGAATCCGCTGCTCGCAGTAGTCCATCATGTCGTTGGTATAGGACAGGAGCTTGTCGAGGCCGTGGCGCTCGGCCAGGGCGACCAGCCGGCGGGCGCCGATGTTGACCGCGGCCACCATCGCCCGGATATCGCCCAGCACCTTCTCCGGCGTGCGGCTGTTGGCCGCGACGATCGCCAGCACCGATCCGTAGGGCCTGCCACCCTCCTCCAGCTTGACCGGCGGCAGAAGCAACCCTTCTTGGAACGTCTCCGTGGCGTTGGCCGGCAGTCCGCCCGCCGACATCCCGCCTACGTCGGCCACGTGAATGAGCGCCGTGGTAAAGAACGCCAGGCGGCCATCGTGAAACACCGGCTTGAACAGCATCATGTCGTTGGCGTGGATCCCGCCCCGGTAGGGGTCGTTGAAGATATAGATGTCGCCATCGGACATCTGAGAGGGCGGGAAGTCCTTCATCAGCTCCTGGAGGGAGGGCCGCAGGCTGGAGAGGTGCATCAGAGGAGCGCCCGTCGATTGCGCGATGAGCCGCCCTTGTCCGTCGAAGATGGCGCTGGTGGCGTCCCCGCCTTCCTTCACCGCCGTCGAATAGGCGCTTCGCACGACGGTCACGCCCATCTCCTCGGCGATGGTGGAGAGGGCGTTCTTGACGATCTCCAGGGCGATCGGTTCTTTGAATAGCGTCATGACACGGCCTCGGCGGCTCTCGCGACCCCAATGCTCTCGCGGCCCCGACGATCAAGCGGACGCCGCGTGGCCTCCCGTATCTCGATTGGCTGGCCGGGGCTTGCAGGATTGTAGGGAGTGTTGTCTGCGCGTGTCAACGAGAGGCCGGGCCTCGGATGACCATGCGCTGCCGGGCCTCCACGGATTCAACCGTCTTGTGGCCGGCGGACCGTTCGTCATATTCGGCGGCGTATGGTAGCGTGATCGGCGAACGATGGTCCGGCAGGGCTCCCGAGGGGAGCCGGAGGGGTTGTCATGACGGTGGCGACCAGGGGCGTGACGCAAGCGCTCGTCGACTATGCACTGACGCTGGAGTACGAAAGCATCCCTCCAGCGGTGATCGAGCGGGCGAAGTCGCTGTTCCTCGATTTCCTGGGCGTCGCCTTCGGCGGGCACCGGGTGGCCGAATCGACGAGCCCCATCGTCGCGGGCGTTCGCGATCTCGTGTGCGGCGCGCGCGGCGCCACGACCGTCGTCGGCGAGCCGGACCTCTACCCACCCCACTACGGCGCGTTGCTCAACGCCACCAAGGCCCACAGCATGGACTTCGACGATACCCATCGCGAGGCCATCATGCACCCCGGCGCGCCGATCTTCGCCACCCTGCTGGCGCTGGCGGAAGAGGAGGGAAGCTCCGGGAAGGATTTCTTGGCCGCGGCGGTGGCCGGTTACGACGTGGCAAACAAGCTGGGCAAGGCCCACGGCGCCTCCGTCCACCATCGCGGCTTCCATCCCACGGCGACGACGGGCATCTTCGCCTGCACCGCAGCCGGCGCTCGCATTCTGAAGCTCCCCCGCGATCAGGCCATCAATGCCCTCGGGCTCAACAACAGCCAGTCGGCGGGGAGCCAGCAGTTCTTGGCCAATGGGGCGTGGAACAAACGGCTGCACGTCGGGTTGGCCGCCCACAACGCCATTCTCAGCCTTTTCATGGCCCGCCGCGGCTTCTTGGGAAGCGCGGAGCCCATCGAAGGCGCCTTCGGCTACTTCGCTCTCTATACCAACGAGCCTCGCGACCCTGCCGCCGCCCTCGTTGGCCTGGGCGAGGATTTCGAGGTGATGAACACGGCCACGAAGCCCTACCCGTGCTGCCGCTACAGCCATGGCGTTATCGACGCGGTAACGGACCTGGTCCGCGACAACCGCTTGAGCTCCGGCGACATTCTCCGAATCGAGGTCCAGCTGGGCGAGACGGCCTACCTGATCGTCGGTGACAGTCCCGAGGCCAAGCGGAAGCCCTCAAACGTCGTCGAGGCGCAGTTCAGCGTGTACTTCGCCGCGGCAGCCACCGTTATCTCCACATTCAGATGGGACAGCTATGAGACGATGCAAGCGACGGACGTCCGCGCGCTGATGGAGCGGACGACCGTTGAAGTGGCCTCGGACCTCGACGGCATGGCATCGCGGACCGCCATCGTGACCCACGACGGCCGCCGGCTCGAGCGCGAGGTGCTATTGCCCAAAGGCGAGCCGGAGAACCCCATGTCTCAGGCCGAGGCCGAGGCCAAGTTCATCGAATGGACCGAGCCGGTGTTGGGGCCGCGTAAGACCCAGGACCTGGCTCGCCAGGTTGCTGGTCTCGAGAGGCTCGGCACGATGGCCGAGCTGACCCGGAGCCTGAGACTCCAGGCGCCTTCGACCGGCCGTCGCTGACGAATCGGAGGGGTCAACACGGCGACCCCATGTGTCTGGCGCCGCGTTCCTGCCGGTAGGCGAAAGGAGACCTTCATGGCGACGTCCCTCGTACGCGGCAAGTACGTCGTCACTGGCGTCGTCGACGATAACGCCAGCGACGTAACCGCCGACGGCGCGGTGGTCCAACGCGACGGAGAGATCGTCGACGTCGGGCGCTACCAGGATCTGGCAGCGCGTCACTCTGTCGACGAGGTCATCGGCGATGGACGCCAGGTGCTGATGCCGGGTCTCATCAACGCGCACCACCATGGCGGCCTGACGCCGTTTCAGATGGGGAGCCTCGATTTGGCCCTCGAGCCATGGATCGTCACCCGGATGGCCCACCGGGACGTCGACACCTACCTGGACACGTTGTACTGCGCCATCCAGATGATCGAGTCGGGGATCACGACGGTGATGCACAACCACACAGGACGGCGGGCCCCGGGCGAGAGCACGATGGACAGCTGCACTCAGGCCCTGAAAGCCTACCGGGACTCCGGCATGCGCGTGGCGTTCTCCCTGTTTCACCGCGATCAGAACCAACTGGTCTACGGCGAGGAGCGGGACTTCCTGGCCGCCTTGCCGCCGGAGCTGGCGAGCAAGCTGGGCGACCGTCTCGGCGGCCTGGGGATGTCGACGGATGAGTACCTCGCACTGTTCGTCGAGCTTTACGAGAGGTACGGGCGGAACGATCCCCAGGGGTTGGTGAGGATCTTGCTGAGCCCGGCGAACGTTCAATGGTGTTCGGACGCCTTGCTCATGGCCATCAAGGAGACGGCGGGAAGCCATGACGCCGGAATTCATCTCCACCTTCAGGAGACCATCTACCAGCTGATGTACGGCCTGCGCCGGTTCGGCAAGACCCCGTTGGGCCATCTCGACGAGCTGGGCTTCCTCGGGCCGGAGGTCTCCTTCGCGCACGGCGTCTGGCTGGAGGAATCGGACATCGACATCCTCGCCGCGTCTGGCAGCCTGGTGTGTCACAACGCCAGCTCGAACCTGCGGCTGAAGAGCGGCGTGGCCCCAATCAACAAGCTGGTTGCCAGCGGCGTCCCGGTCGCGATCGGCATCGACGAAGCGGGGATCAACGACGACAACGATATGCTGCAGGAAATGCGGCTGGTCCAGAAGCTGCACCGTGAGCCCGGGGTGGACGGCCCTTGCCTGACCTCGCACCAGGTCCTCCGGATGGCAACGGTAAACGGAGCGGAGGCATCCCGCTTCGGCGGCCAGGTCGGCGCCATCGAGCCGGGCATGCGGGCCGACATGATCCTGGTCAACCTCGACCGCATCGCCGAGCCTTACCTGGACCCCGGCACCGATCCCGTGGACGCGGTCCTCTACCGGGGCCGAGGTCTGGACGTCGACACGGTTATCGTCAATGGCGAGGTCGTCA
Source organism: Chloroflexota bacterium (assembly GCA_022572465.1). Taxonomy (GTDB): domain Bacteria; phylum Chloroflexota; class Dehalococcoidia; order SHYB01; family SHYB01; genus JACZVV01. The sequence goes on along the minus strand of JACZVV010000040.1, from coordinate 5,191 downwards.
TGAGGGACCGTCGCATCACCATGGTGAGCAAGGACGACGTATACGCCGAGCTGGGGGCGCAGCTGGCGCGAGACCCTGCGCCCCACGAAGCGGCACGGCGGCCTCTATCCAAAGAGCTCTACCCCCACGTCCATCGTTTCTATCAGCGCTGGCCTCTCGAGCCTGGCCAGCCTCACTACCTGTACAATCGAGCCCGGTGACGTAGGGCCCGATGGCCGCCCCGACGTCCATGGGCGCGTCATCGTCTGAAGCCGAGGAGGGATTATGGCTGTCGACACGATCATCAAGGACGGACTCATCGTCGACGGCGACGGCGCGGCGCCCTACCACGGCGACGTCGCCATTCAAGACGGGAAGATCGTCGGCTTGGGAAGCGTCAACGACACCGCCGCGCGGGTCATCGACGCCGGCGGGCTCGCCGTCGCCCCCGGCTTCTGGGACGTCCACACTCACTACGACGCCCAGCTTCTTTGGGACCCGTTGGCCACCTCCTCCTCCTGGCACGGAGTCACCACCGTCGTCATGGGCAACTGCGGCTTCACCCTGGCGCCCTGCCGGCCGGACGACCAGGACTGGCTCGTCCAGACCCTGGCACGCGTCGAGGGAATGAACGCCGACGTCCTGCGCCGCACCCTCCCGTGGGGTTGGGAGGACTTCCGCGGCTACCTGGACACCCTCGACCAGGCGCTGGGAGTGAACACCCTCCCCCAGGTGGGCCACACCGCGGTGCGCCGGTACGTCATGGGAGCGGAGGCCTCGGAGCGCGAGTCGACGCCCGATGAGGTGCGCCGCATGCGCCAGGTCATCGCCGAGTCCCTGAAGGCCGGGGCGAACGGCTTCACCAGCTCCCGGTCGCGGAACCATTGGGACGGAGATGGCAGACCCATTCCGAGCCGGGTCTCCAGCCTGGACGAGTACTTCTCGCTGGTCGAGGAGCTTGCGGCCATCAACGTCGGCTGGGTGCAGGCGGCCATGCCCGACTTCAAACGTCACGATTTCGCCGAGGTCGCTCGCCGGTCGCAGCGCCCGGTCTGCTGGAACGACGTCGTTCAGCGGCCCGACCGGCCCGACGCGTGGAAGGGACAGCTCCAGCGGATGCTCGCCATGCGCGACGAGGGGCACCGGTTCATCGCCCTCGGCCACTGCCAGCCTCACGACCTCGAGTTCACGTTCGGGTTCACCGACGTCTTCGATCGCTGGCCCACGTGGCAGAAGGTGATGTTCGCGCCGTTCGAGCGGAAGGTCTCGCTCATGCGTGACCAGGCTGTGCGGCGGACGCTCCGCGACGAGATGGCTGGCGATCCCGCGCCGACGCGGCCCCGAAGTTGGGAGAGGGTCATGCTGGTGCGGTCGGCGACGGGCAAGTACCGCGAGTACGAGCGGCAGATGCTGGTGGAGATCGCCGCGAACATGGGCCGGGAGCCGATGGACGCGGCGTTCGACATCGCCCTGGATGAGGACCTGCGGACCCACTTCCGGATGCTCGACTCGCTGGTCCAGGACCCCGCGGCCACCATCGCGATCCTCAAGACGCCCCACGTCGTGCCCGGACTCTCGGACGGAGGCGCCCACGTGGTCACCGAGCTGAACACCGGCTTCCCCACGCACCTCCTGGGCCACTGGGTCCGGGAGGCCCAGGCGCTGAAGCTGGAAGAGGCCGTGCACCTGCTGTCCGGCAAGGCCGCGGCGGAGCTCAGCGTGACCGGCCGGGGCCTGCTGCGGGAGGGCTACGCCGCCGACGTCACGCTCTTCGACCCGGCGACGGTGGCCTCCGGCGAGCGCCGCTTCGTCGACGATCTGCCCGGCGGCGGCCGGCGTCTCGTGCAGGATGCCATCGGCATCGAATACACCATCGTCAACGGCGTCGTGACCCAGGAGCGAGGAAAGCCTACCGGCGACCTCGGCGGCAGGACGCTGCGCAGCTACGCCTACGCGAAGGCAGCGTGACCAGGACCGTAGCGCCGAGCTGGGCGGGGGCAGGCCCACGCATCGCCGCCGAGCGCTTGATGGGTGCCTGACGATCCTTCACCCGCGTGCGCCAGCTCCACTTCTCTGCTGGTGACACCATTGGCCAGGCTTCGATTGAATTCCTCGGAGGCGCCCCCATGATGGGCCTGCCTGTGGCAGTTGGGACAGACGCCAGCTACCGAGAGCGGGTCCTCCGGCCCGCCGTCCGGCAGCCGCTAATGTGGTGTACCTCCAGGAACGGCTCCCCCGTCGGTGTGTGGAACGGTGGTACCATGTGGCCTACCCGCAGGGGGAGCCATGCCAAAGAGACCCAAGGTGCCCAAAAAGCGCAGCCTCGACGAGCTGACATCGGTCGCGTATCACGAGGCCGGCCATGCTGTCGTGGGTTACAATCAGGCGATAGAACCGAAGGCGGTCCGGCAGGCTCTGGCCAATGGGCTATGACTTCGGCCCCTGTGTGAGCTTGCGACCAAGACGAGAGTACGCCAAGGAGGAGCCATGACCACCTATCGACTGATCTCAGCGGACTCCCATGTTAATCCGCCCATCGACTTTTGGAAGGAGTACCTGCCCGCCCACCTCCAGGACAGGGCGCCCAGGCTCGAGGTCACTCCCGACGGCGATTTCATCGTGTTCGAGGGAAATCGGAGTCCCGTGAACATGCTGTCTTCGCTGGCGGGCAAGAAGAAAGAGCACTTCAAGCTCCACGGCAAGGTCGACGAGACCTGCCCCGGCGGGTTCGACCCCAGCGCCCGGCTGAAGGACATGGCGGCGGACGGGGTCGACGGCGAGTTGCTCTACGGGGGCGGCCCCCTGATAACCCAGGACCCAGAACTGGCGCTGGCCAGCTACACTGCCTACAACCGCTGGCTGGCCGACTTCTGCTCGGCGGCGCCTGACCGTCTGTTTGGCCAGGCCTACATCCCCGTCCAGGACGTCGAACGGGCGATCGATGAAGCCCGCCGCGCGGTCAAGCAAGGCCTGAAGGGAGCTGTCGTTCCGTCGATCCCTCCAGGGCCACCTTATTCGGATCCGTCCTACGAGCCCCTCTGGAGCACCCTGGAGGACCTGGGCCTCATGGTCCACATGCACCTGGGGACCAGACGCACCCGCTTCGATAGCGCCCCCAACTTCCTGGTGGACCACGTCATGAGCAAGCTCGGTATGGCAGAGCCCATCGCCCTGTTCATCTACTCGGGGATTCTCCAGCGCCACCCCCGCCTGAAGCTAGTGTCGGTGGAGTCTGGCTTCGGCTGGGCAGCCTTTGTGATCCATTACATGGACCACTCGTGGGGCAATCATCGGTACTGGACCGGCAGCGAACTGAAAGAGCCGCCCAGCTATTACTTCCGACGGCAGATCGTGGGGACGTTCATGGACGACCCGCTAGCGGTTCGCGAGCGGCACACGTTCGGCGTGGACAACCTGATGTTTTTCACTGATTTCCCCCATAGCGAGACGAGCTGGCCCGACTCCCGGAAGATCATCGACGCGCAGCTTCAGGGTGTGCCCGAGGACGAGAAACAGCAGATCATGGCGGGTAACGCCGTGCGGCTGTACCACCTGAACTAGGCCGGCCTGGCCTCGCCGGCACCGAACCTGTCGTCGTGACGTGTATTCCCGCCGCGTGTTAGCGGCTTCCAACCAGTCTGTTAGCAAATTGTTAGCAAAACTGCCCCCGGCCCAAGGCATCGCCGCCTACATCAAGAAGCAGGGCGTCAGCTAGGACGCGCAGAACGGTGCGGCTGAATCAAGATGTGGGCGCGGGGCGACGGCTTGGATGCGTAGACCCTCTACGGTGCCCCAGGCAGGCTCTCGCAGGCAATGCCAATGCCATCGCTGTCCAACACAAAAGCCTGTGCGGGGTCATTCGCCGGCCCTGCGGTAGCTCAGCGACTCGGCTCGATAGCGGGTCGATGGGCGTTCGGGTCTACGCGCAGATTCGGGAGCGCCCCTTGCAAGGAATCGAGGAGCTCGTCCACACCCCGGGCAAGGTTGTTGACCGTCTTCTCGTCCCTGAATATCCGCCAAGGCCACCAGCGAATCCAGCCGACCAAATCAACGCGGCAGTCCGCTATCACAACAGCTCGTTCAGCCCTGACAACTTCGTCCTTCACTTCTGCTAGGTACTCTTCACCCTCGTACTCCACCTCGACGCCCATCGAGGCGCCGCCAAAGGCAGCTTCAATCAATGGAATACCGATGAGCAGCGGCAACGTGACGATTCCAAGGACCAACTGAGGAAGAGAAAATACCCATGCGTCTCTTTTGGCGGTGACCCGCAGCTGGAAGGTCGCTACCCCGTTGAGAGATCCGGCCTGGTCTTTGAAAGGAGCGGCCTTCACCCGGAACCTGTGTTCCTCCAATTCCCGCTCGATTAGATAGCCTACCTGGCGAGGATGGCCGACTCTTCCATCCCAACGTTTTCTGATCCGCCAGGTCGGCTCCCCAGATGCGACCTTTGGCCGGCGGTATACCTCGTCGTTAATTCGGATCGTCTTGGCTGTTCTGCTGGCTGTGTAGTTCATGTCTTAGTGTAGTTCATGTCTTAAACATATGAAAAGAATGGAGGAAAGCATCTTCCATAACTCCTGAGCATGCTAGGACCTACGCAGTGGGTGGGAATCACTCCCAGCGTTTCGACTCGACCAGGTGGTCTGGCGCCGAGGAATGCGCGAGAAGGTACTAACTACTCTCGAACCCCTCCTTCGGAATGTACTGAGTTGGAAGCGAATCGTGACAGATTTTGTTTACCTTATGGCCTGATCTCGTCTGTGACTCTGGCCACGAGCTTCCTAGCCTACCCATAGGGTTATTGTCTTGCGCTTGACGGACGGCAGGCAAGCGGGTCAGCACCCAATGCCAAGGCCGAGACCGTTGCTGAGAGCCGCGCCTTCAAGAGCCTGTTGGCCAAGAGCCGGTGTCTGGTGCTGGCCGACGGCTTCAACGACATCGCCGGGGAGTTCCATCACCGCGAGCTGGTCTGTCGGCGCAAGAAAGCCCAGCGCGTGGCCCCGCCCACATATCGATGATCTCGACAGGCAAGATGCCCCTCACGGCCACGATAGTGGGGCGGTTGGCCGAGCTAGTGAACACCCCAAGCGTTAACCTCTGGGATGGTGAGCGGGCGAACGGTACCGCCCTGAGAGGGACGCCAACGGGAGTACAGGTTTGGAGCGGGGGATGGGATTCGAACCCACGACGACCTGCTTGGAAGGCAGGG
>JACZVV010000147.1 GCA_022572465.1 Chloroflexota bacterium | reverse complement strand
TCCATCAGGGACGCGATCTCCGACGCGCGCAAGGTTGGCGAGGTAAAGCTGAGTTACGCGGCGGAGAGCCGATACTGCGACGCCTATTCGCGTCTCACGCGCGCAACCCCCGGCATAGTGGGGGCGATCCTCAGTCGAGGGCCCGCGCACGTCCGCAGGTTGGCCCTTCTCTACGCTTTGACCCGGCGGGCTCGCGAAGTCGGCGAAGCGGCTCTCGGAGGCCAGGCCCGGTCGACCCATCGCCTCGCACAGCGCCTGCCAATGCCGGTCCTCTCGCGGGAAGAGGATGACATAGCCGTCCTGACAGGGGAAGATGCCGCCGTAGAAATAGGCGCGGGAGCGGTCCACCACCTCGCCGTAGCCCGCGTAGCGCTGGAGGGTCTCGCGGGCCATGGCCATGGCCGCTTCCTGCTGGGACAGGTCGAGGTGACTGCCCTGGCGCGAGACGCCTCGATCGAGCAGCGCGGCGACGATGGCGATTCCCGCTACGAGGCCGCTATCGTACTGGGCCAGGTAACCCCCGGCGCGCACCGGACCTCGCTCGGGAAAGAGGGCGTGGCTCATGCTGCCAGGGAGCGTATAGCCTTCGCCGCCGGAGAAAAAGACGTTCAGATCGTAGGCCTTGAAACGCGAGTAGGGGCCGGTCTGGCCAAACGGGGTGATCGACAGGTACACCAGGCCGGGGTTGTCCTTTCGCAGCGCCTCGTACCCCAGCCCCGACGCCTCCATGACGCCGGGCGGCTTGTCTTCGATCAACACGTCGGCGGCGGAGGCCAGCGAGCGCAGGAGCTCCACCCCGGTGGGGGACGATCCGTCGATGGTAACGGACTTCTTGTTGGTGTTGAGGTAGAGGAAGAGGGCGCTGCTCTCCGGGCCAACCGAACCGGCGGGGAACGGCCCCAGGTGGCGGGCCTGGTCGCCGGTGGGAGGCTCGATCTTGGTGACCTCGGCGCCCATGTCCGCCAGGAGCTTGCCGCAGGATGGACCTGCCACGAAGCCGGCGTACTCCAGGACCGTCAGGCCTGCCAGAGCGGCGGCGTTTCCCTTGCTAGCGTTGGTCACCATGGCAGGATAGCCGATGCGGCTTCAGCCTCCAAGGGACGCTTCAGTCTCCAAGGGATAGAGAGGCGGGCCGCGACCGCCGGTGCTCCCGCCGTCGCACGCGGACCCGAGGGCTCACCCCGGCAGGCGCACTTCTTGGGTGACGGCCAACGAGTCTCCGAAGGTTGGCATGAAGGTAGCGTGATAGGGCTCTGGTCCGCCGGCCACCACCACGAAGATGTCCTCCGCTCGCCGGACCGGCCGGACGATGCCCTCGCGAGTCACGGCGCCGATTCGCTCGCGGCGCACCATTTCCTGGGGCAGGTCGGTCTCGGGAAAGCCGCAGTGGTCGTAGAGGAACCGCTGGACGTCCAGCTTGGACATGCCTTCTTTCGAGGCCGCCTGCGCGTGGCCCGGACTCACCAGCATGATGGGCTCGCCCTTGCCGAGCAGGGCGTTGTTGGTGGCCCGGACGCTGAGGGCGTCGGCCATCGCCAGGAGCATGTCCCGCAGATGCAGGAACGACGCGGTCAGGATGTTCAACGTGCTGTTGACGCTGACGACGGTGACCGCGCTCTGCTCGGGTTTGAAGCCTCGGTCCACGTGCAGCGGCGCCCAGGGGCTGTTCTCCTCGTCTTCACCGAAGCACAGGGTAAACTTGCCCGGGAAGCCGTGGGTGGCCTTGTCCACCTCGTCCGGTCGGCCCCCGCCGATGTTGAGCAGCACCAGTCGCACCGCCCGCCCCAGCACGGCGTTGGCCCGCCGGCCCGGCCCGAGGCAGTTGCGGCCGCAGTTGACATCGAGCAGCTTGCGCACGGGCCCGTTGAGCACCAGCGCGACGCCGCACGGGTTGGTGGTGCCTTGAACGCCGGCCAGGTTGAACTGCTCCTGCGTCATCGCCTCCACGGCGGCGATCAAGACCGGCATGTGCTCCGGCCGGCAGCCGGCCATCACCGCGTTGATCGCCAGCTTCTCGACCGTGGCCTCACCCGCGGTGGGGCCGACCTCGGCCACCAGGTGATCGGGCGCGAGGCCCGTGGCGGCGATCATCGACCAGACCCGCTCTTCCGTCGGAGGCACGATGGGCAGGCCGTCGGTCAGGCCTTTGGCGTAGAGATGGTCGTCGACCGCTTCGAGGGAATCGGCGACGTCGAACGCTTCCGAAGCCAGGGAGGGCCGGGCTGTCATAGAGCTCCTACCAGTGCGAACGGGCTCACAACGCTGAACGGCTCATCTCGTCGAGCGTCAACGGCTACTCGGTGATCTTGCCCAGCACCTCGGGGAAGGTGTCGTCGGCGAGGGCGTCGAGGTCCTCGCGTGTCATCTCCTCGATGTTGGCCGGCAGGACGACGATGGGGAAATTCGGCTTGCCCCGCGAGCGGGCTACGGCCGAGGCCAGGTCTCGAAAGCGCTCACTGACGATGGCGACCGATGGGACCCCTCGTTCGTCCAGCGTGATGGCGTCGTGGATACTCCACGTCGTGCAAGACCCTCAGTGGCCCACCCCGACGACGACGGCGTCGCTCCCTCGGACCAGCTCCTCCATGGACTGTTTGGGCGTGGCGCTGGCCGCCGACGGGTTCTGGCGCATCAGGACGTCGCGCACCTCGTGCCTACCCTGGGCCACCGAGGCGTACCGCTCGGCGATCAGGTCGAAGCTGCGCCACCCGTTGCTCAGCAACCCGAGGACCTTGCCGCTTAGAGTGGCGGGCCTGGCCGTCACCCCGGTATCTCGTTTTTTCGCCTGGCCAACCGGGTCGAGGATTCGTATCGTGGCTGTGGACATCATCTGTCCTCCGCCTTCGTTGCTTCCATCCGTCCGGGTCGGGCCGATGCTAGCATCCGCTCGTGAGCCCTGTCAACGAGAAGGGTCGGGCGGTACCGTTCCGGTCTCCGGCGCGCTGGCGGGCCGGCTACCAGAGCTCGTCGATGTAGTCGTCGGTGCCGACGTTGGTTCGCAGGAACGGCCCGGCCCACACGACTCGGCCCACGCCCGCCTCTCGGATCTCCTTGTCCAACGTCACGAAGCGGTCCCACGCCCCTCGGGGGTCGGACTCGAGGAAGTAGAGCTGCGTCGTCATGCGGTCGGCCTGCTCCGCGCTGAGGCCCGGTATCTCCATGGGCGCGCTGTTGCCTTCGGGCCGGGGTATCGGCTGCCAGGACGAGCAGGATGCGATGGGCGAGCCGGCCAGCATTCCCGGGAGGTGCTTCTCGCGAAGCCAGGTGTCGACCTCGGCCTGGCTGACGCCGTCGTGCCGCTCGATGGAGGTCGATACCAGCGCCTCGTACTTGTGGTCCAGCGACAGCTCCAGGGGCACTGGATCATCGTCGCGGTAGTGGGTCCAGCTCAGGTAGTACAGCAAGGTATGGACGTGGGTCCGCTCGTTGAACCCCCGCCCGCTGGCATAGAGCTTTACGACCTGATCGCTGGCCCAATCGAAGTGATCGTCGTGATGTTCATCGAGGACCCAATAGATGGAGACGTAGGAGCCGGCGTCGATGGGTTTGGCGATGGGACTCTCCGCCGGGAATCGGAGGTCTTTCAGAGGTCTGGTCGCCACCCAGCGGCTCCCGGCGAACAGGAAGGGACCGGTCATGCAGCCGCCGTAGAAGTGGTCTCGCTCGTACCAACGGTTGTAGTCCTTTTCGTGCCCCTTGTGGGGATCGACCATCGTGAACAGCATGCTGCCGGTCTTGATCGGATATTCTTTCATGGCTCGCCTCCGTTCCTGGTGCGCCGGCCTGGTCCGCCTGCCGCTCGGCGGGCCCGCCGAGCCGCTCGCTGGCAGTAAAGCATCGAGCCGGCGCGCTGTCAATTGTGTCGCTCGGTCGGGCGCATTGCACCCATGCGTACAATAAGCGAGGCCACGGCGGGGAGCGCGACCCCCGCGCGAGAGCCCCAAGCGTCGTTGCCCCGAGCCGAAAGCTGCCAACGCGATGGAGGTTGCCAACCATGAAGTTCGGTCTTGGAATGTTCGGCCTGAAGCCGCATTTGTATCCGGTCCTCGCCAGAAAAGCCGACGAGCTGGGCTACGAGTCCTTGTGGTCGTCAGACCACCTGATGCCTCTCACCACGATCTCCGCCACCTACCCATATTCTGATAATAACTTGCCGTCCTTCACTCCCGATTGGCCCTGGATGGACCCCTGGGTGGTGATGAGCTCGATGGCGTCGATCACCAGCCGGATCAAGTTCGGGACCAACGTCTACATCCTGCCGCTGCGCCACCCCTTCGTGACCGCCCGCTCGGTCGCGACTCTGGACACGCTGTCGGAAGGCCGGGCCATCCTCGGCGCGGGCGTCGGCTGGTGGCCGGAGGAGTTCCAGGCCGCGGGGCAGGACTTCGACAGCCGCGGGCCTCGCACAACCGAGATCACCGAGATCCTCCGCCGTTTGTGGACCGAGGAGGCCGTGGAATACCACGGTAAGCACTACTCCTTCCCGGAGGTCCGGTTGGAGCCCAAGCCGGTGCAGCAGCCGATTCCCATTCAGTTTGGCGGCATCTCCAACGCGGCGATACGCCGGGCCGCGCGAGAGGGCGACGGTTGGATCCCCGCCTTCCTGCCGTTCGACCAAATCAAGGAGAAAATCGCGAAGCTGCACGAGCTGCGGAAGGAGGCAGGGCGAGCGGACCTGCCCTTCGATATCACCACCGCACCGGACGGCCCACCCACGCCGGACCTCATCAAGCGGTTCGAGGAGATCGGCGTCACCAGGCTGTTCGTGGGCCCCTATGGCTTTCCGGACGCCGGCATCACCGCCGAGAAGATCGAAGCCGGCCTCGAGCAGTTCGCCAACGACGTGCTCTCCAAGTTCAGCTGAGGAGGAATCCGTGGAGACCGGGAACGTGGCGGCCCTGTTTACCGTTCAGGGCAAGCATCCAACACAAGCGGAGTGGCAGGCGGCCCTGGACGCCAACTGGGACGACGCCGTCGAGGAGCTGCGCAGCAATCCGGGGTTCAAGGGGATCGTCGCCCTGTGGAACAGCGACGACTCGGGCGAGGTCGCCATCATCGGCATATGGGAGAATATGGAGCGTCGCCTGGCCTACGAAGCTCGCTCGGCGGAAAAGGTGCGCGCCCTCTTCGATCCGCTCTTCCAACGCGTCCCCAATCGCCCTCGATTCATCGTCAGCCGCTCCAGCCTCTTCTAACCCCCACCCCTCGACCCCCACGGCAATCTGGGGACACCTCTTTTTAGCAAGTGGTTTCCCCAGACCCCTTCCAGAAAACTTTCACCTGAACCGA
>JACZVV010000039.1 GCA_022572465.1 Chloroflexota bacterium | reverse complement strand
GGCGCACAGGAGCGGACGCCATCAACCGGTGTCCGCTCCTTCATATTTCAAGCTATACTCAATGACGACTCCCTGGATTCGGCGGACCATCGATGCACCAGCCCACGGAAAACCCTGCGGAAAGAGCGTCTTCTGCCGAGCAGGTGGTCCTGAGCTTGGTGGAGCGAGGGCAGGCTCAGCAAGCGGCCTGGGCCGTCGCCGATCTGCGCGTCGCCGATGGCGCGGCCATCGTCGCCCAGCTTGAGCCCCAGCAGCAGATCGATCTGGTGCGGCTTCTCGAACCGGACCGGACCGCCCAACTCCTGGCTCATCTCGATACGGACGCCGCCGTGGCCATCGTCGAAGCCCTGGACGACGGCGTCGTGCCGGAAATCCTCGATCTGACCAGCCCTGACGTCGCTGCGGACATTCTGCACGCCTTCCCGCCGGAGCGCCTTCAGCGCACCATCGACGCCATGGTCCGAGCCGGAGACGTGGCGTCGTTGCTTCCTTACGAGGACGAGAGCGCCGGCGGCCTCATGGTCCCCGATTTCGTGGTGCTTCGCGAATGGATGACCTCAGAGGAGGCCATCGCGTACCTGCGCGGGGCCAAGCCGCCAGCCGAGTCCTCCAACTACCTGTTCGTGCTCGACCGGCGGAACGCCTTGTCCGGCGTCGTCAATCTACGAGATCTGGTTCTCGCTCAGGCCGATACCGTGGTTCGTGACCTGATGGACTCCGACGTCATCACCGTCAAGCCCGGGACCGACCAGGAGGAGTGCGCTCGGGTCATGGCGCGTTACGACCTGGTGCAGCTTCCTGTGGCCGACGACCAGAACCAAGTTTTGGGGGTGATCCTCTCGGGCGACATCATCGATGTGATGGAGGACGAGGCCACCGAGGACATGATGCTTCTCGCGAGTATTGGCCAGGGCGAGCGGGTCCTGGGCCCGTTTCGCCGGGGCTTTCGGGCCCGGCTGCCGTGGCTTCTGTTAAACCTGGGCACGGTGCTGATGGCCGCGGCGATCATCAACATTTTTGAGTCGACCATCGCCGGCGCGGCGTTCCTGGCGGTGTTCCTGCCAATGGTGGCCAGCCAGGGGGGTATCGCTGGCACTCAGACACTGACGCTGGTCACCCGCGGCCTGGCCCTCGGTGAGCTGACGTTGGCCCACTCGGCCAGGCTGCTGCGCCGGGAGGTCGCCCTGGGCCTGGTCAACGGCGTCATCTTCGGCCTCATCGCCGGCGCGCTGGCCTACGCGTGGAAGGGCAACGCGGAGCTGGGCATCGTGGTCGGCGTGGCGATGGTGCTGAACCTGCTGGTGGCCGGCACGTTCGGGGCCCTCGTGCCGCTGGGGTTGAGAGCGTTTCGCCTGGACCCGGCTCTGGGCTCGGCGGTGCTGGTGACCACCTTCACCGACATGGCCGGATTCGGCTTCGTTCTCTCCCTGGCCGCGTGGCGGCTGGGGTGAACCGGCGGCGGCTAATACGAGAAGCGCTCTTCGGCCCAGGGGTCGGCGTCGTTGTGGTACCCGTGCATCTCCCAGAACCCGGGCCGGTCTTCCGGCATGAACTCCAGGCCTCGGAGCCATTTGGCGCTTTTCCAGGCGTACCGTTTGGGAACGATCAGGCGCAGCGGATAGCCGTGCTCCGGCTCCAGCGGCTTCCCATCGTGCTTGTAGGCCAGCAGCACGTCGTCGTCCAACAGCACGTCGATGGGTAGATTCGTCGTATAGCCGCCGTCGCAGTGGGCCATGGCGAAGCGGGCTTCGGGTTTGAGCTTGACCAGCTTCATGATCTCGTGGATGCTCACGCCTTCCCACGCGTTGTCCAGCCGGCTCCATTGGGTGACGCAATGGAAATCGGCCGTCAGCGTGAAGCTGGGGAGGGCCATGAAGCTGGAGTAGCTGAGCTCGACGGGCTCCTCGACGAGTCCGGAGAGACGAAACGACCACGAGTCCTGATCGAACTTCGGGGTCGCCCCGTACGTCAGAACGGGGAACCGGTCGGTGACGAACTGGCCGGGAGGCACCTTGTCGCGCTGGGTCATGGACGGCTCCTGAATCTAGACCGTGGGCTTACTCCGACCAGGCGTCGGGCCCCACCAGGGGAACGAAGCGGCAACCACCCATCCGTTTGATGGCCAGCTGCTCGCCGTGCTTGGTCGCTTGGACCAAGTGCTGTTCGGCCCGGCTGCCGACGGGGATCACCAACCGGCCGCCCTCACGAAGCTGGCCCACCAACGCCTGGGGGATTCGAGGCGCGGCGGCCGTCACGATAATGGCGTCGTAGGGGGCGCCGCTAGGCCAACCCAAGACGTTGTCTGCTTCGAACACGGCGACGTTGGTTATCCCGAGGGAGGCGAGAATCCGGCGGGCGCCGGCTGCCAGGGCTGGTTTTCGCTCCACCGAGACGACTTCGCGAGCCAAGCACGACAGGACTGCCGCCTGGTAGCCGCTGCCGGCGCCCACCTCCAGGACCCGCTCGCCGCCCTTGAGCTCCAGAGCGGAGGTCATCATCGCCACGATGTAGGGCTGGGAGATCGTCTGTTCTCCCCCAATGGGGAGGGCCTCGTCCTCGTAGGCCCGGTGGCGGATTCTCGCAGGGACGAAGAGCTCCCGGGGAGTCCTCTCCATCGCTTGGATGACGCGATCATCGTTAAAATCCTGCCGGAGATTGGCGAACAGCCGCGCGGCGGGAGTCTCCAACGCGTCCTGACGGACGAGCGGCTTCGCCGTCAGGCCATTGCCCGAGAACCCCGCCGTCTCCGGGTTTTGGTACAAGAAATGCCACCGCCCCATCGAGATCCCTCCTGTGAGGCAACTATAGCATAGCGACTGAAAAGGCGGCAAACCGCCTGACCCTTTCAACCCCTGCGGGCGGCCGAGCCGCGGCAGCATTTCCGGCCCACGCGGACACGAGTCGCTGTCCCGAAATCCCAGCAACCTTCGAGGGAGGGCTTAGGTGCGACGTTCGGGATGGCTTCGTTTTCCCCCGATGCTTGCGTTGACTTTCACAAGTGACTGGGCTAATCTGTGGGCACGCCGGGTTCAAAACGACAGTGTTTATAAGATTTACCTAGATTTTATGGCTCGCACCAAAGAGAATCGTTGGCTTTCCATGGGCGATGCATGCCAGCTTTTGGGCGTGAACGAATCGACGCTGCGCCATTGGGCCGATGCCGGCCGCCTGCGCGCCTTCCGGACTCCCGGAGGACACCGCCGGTTCTCGCGGGAGGACATCGACGGCTTGGTGGACTCGGCCCAGACGTCCGGCGGCCGGCAAGCCGAGGGGTGGCCCGAATCGGCGTTGGACGGCATGCGACGACGCCTTCAGCGGCGCAAAGGCCAGGCCGAAGGGTGGTATCAGCACTTCGACGAAGAAGGCAAGAGCCGGATGAGGGTCCTGGGCCGTCGCCTGGTCTCCCTGGCCATGGACTACATCTCTCATAAACGGCGCCGCGCAGAGCTGACCGAGGAGGCCCGGTATCTCGGGCTGGAGTACGGCCGAGAGCTGGCGACGGGCGGGGTCAAGCTGGGAGATGCCATCGCCGCCTTCATCTATTTCCGGACCGCGTTGCACGATGCCATCGGCTCGGGCAACAGCGCCCAAGGAGCTGCCCAGAGGCGGCCTGATCCACGGAGCGAGGTGCTCGTGCTGGAAGACACGGTGCTCCTCGCCATCGCCGAAGCGTACGAACGGTCTTGAGCCGCCCAAGGAGGATCCCTTGACACCGCCCGTAGCCGAAAAGCCGGAGAAAGCCGCTGGAGTGGACCTCGACCTGATGGACCGGAAGCTGCTCAACGTGCTTCAATCCCAATTCTCCCTCGTGCGCCGGCCCTATCTCGCCGTGGCGGAGCGGCTGAACTCCACGGAAGCCGAGGTCATGGACCGCATCAAGACGTTGCGCAAGAAAAACGTGCTGCGCCAGATCGGGGCTATCTTCGACACGCGACGGATCGGCTATCACAGCACGCTGGTCGCGATGAAGCTCCCACCGGACCGAATCGCTCAGGGCGCCCGGATCATTAACGAGCACCCTGGTGTGAGCCACAACTACGAGAGGAACCATCCCTACAACCTCTGGTTCACCTTGGCCGTGCCACCCAACGACGATCTGGAACGGACCGTGGGCGAGATGGCCCGCCGCGCCAACGTCGACACCTACCGTATCTTGCCGACGCTGCGTTTTTTCAAGGTCGGCGTCAACTTCGACATGGTGACGCAGTCGACCAACTCCGACGCTTCCGTCATCGGAAAGGTGCCCAGCGCCGAGCGAAACGCCATCCCGTTGGAAGACGACGAGATCGCGGTGATCAAGGAGCTGCAAGAAGACCTGCCGCTGGAGCTGGAGCCCTTCGCCCCGATGGCGGACCGCCTGGGCATGTCGATCGAGCGGCTGTTCGAATACGCCGACAATTTCATGGAACGCGGGCTGATGCGGCGGTACAGCGCCGTGCTGCATCATCGGCGCGCTGGATTCCGGGCCAACGCCATGGCTGTCTGGCGGGTGCCCGATGAACGGGCCGTTGAAGTGGGCGAGGCCATGGCCGAGTCGTCCCACGTGAGCCACTGCTACCAGCGGCCGACGTATCCCGATTGGCCCTACTCCCTTTTCACCATGCTGCACGCCACCTCCCAAGAGCAGTGCAAGGAGATCGCGCGGGATCTGGCCCAAACGACGGGCGTCGACGACTATCTGATGCTCTTCAGCACCCGCGAGTTCAAGAAGACCCGGGTGCGGTACTTCGTGTAGGAAGAGGCAACGAGGATCCGGCAACCAGGGACCGAGGAAGCCTGAAAAGGGAAGAACGAAGAGGCTGGACAACCATACTTCTGGGCTGGGAATCTGCGGATAACGAGTAGGACCTGGGAACGGAGCACTGAAGGTAATGGGGAGCTACTACCCGGCGTTTTTGGACCTCGAAGGCCGTCGATGCGTGGTCATCGGCGGGGGCGAGGTCGCCGAACGCAAGGTGGGCGCCCTGCTCAGCGCGGGGGCGCGGGTAACGGTCGTGAGCCCAGAGGCCACGGTGGAGATCGCGCGTCTGGCGCAACACGAGGAGGTTGTGTGGCATCGGCGTGGCTACGAGGCCGGCGACCTGACGGATGCTTGGCTGGCCATCGCCGCCACCGACGACGGGTCCGTCAACCGCGCCATCGGCCGGGATGCCGAGGAGCGCCGGGTGCTGCTGAACGTGGTCGATCAACCGGCCCTGTGTAATTTTATCGCTCCGTCCGTCGTCCAGCGCGGCGATCTCACCATCGCCGTCTCTACCGCCGGTAAGAGCCCGGCCATGGCCCGGAAGGTGCGCCACGAGATCGAGCGTGCGTTCCCGCCCGAGTACGGCGTTCTGCTCGAGGTCGCCGCCGAGGCCCGGAGGGAGCTGATGGGCGAGGGACATCAAGTGGAGCCGGAGCTGTGGCAAACGGCCCTTTCGGACGAGGTCCTGTCGCTGGCCCGCTCAGGCGATACCGACGCGGCCCGGGCACGAGTGCTGAAAACGCTGCGGCGACGCACGCCGGTGGCGGGGTGAGAGAGCAGTGACCCAGATCGTCGCCATAGGAGTAAACCACAGGACCGCGCCGGTGGACGTGCGGGAGCGGCTGGCCCTGGTGCCGGAGGAGCTGCCTGTCGCGCTGAAGGCCCTGGGCCGGGTGGCGCCCGAGGCGGCGATCCTCTCGACCTGCAACCGTACCGAGCTCTATGCCGTCGCCGAGGATGGCGAGGTCACGGCCGACCGTCTCGTCGAGTTCCTCGTCGCCTATCACCGGCTGGCGCCGCGGGAGATCGAACCCTTCCTCTACCGCCACATCGGGGACGAGGCCGTGCGGCACCTCTTCGGGGTCGCATCCGGCATCGACTCGATGATCCTCGGCGAGACGGAGATTCTGGGGCAGGTCCGCGCCGCTCTCGTGGCGGCGTCGGAGGCCGGCCAGGTGGGCAAGGTCCTGTCGCGGCTCATCCATCGCGCCCTGAACACGGGACGCAAAGCCCGCTCCCAGACGGGGATCAGCCGCCACGCTCTCTCGGTAAGCCACGCCGGCGTGCAGATGGCGCGCCAGGTCTTCGGAGGCCTGGAGCGGTGCCGGGTGTTGGTCATCAGCGCCGGCGAGGCCGGGAAAATCACCGCCAAGATCCTTCGAGACTCAGGGGCGCGTGAGATCGGAGTCGCCAACCGGACCAAGGACCGGGCAGCGGCGCTGGCCCGTGAGCTGGGCGGCCGTACCGTCGACTTCGACGCCATCGGACCGGCCCTGGTCGATTTCGACATCGTCATCAGCGCCACGGCCTCGGCCCAGTACGTCTTGCCGGCGGGCGTGGTGGCGCAAGCGATGGACCGGCGGGCCGGGCGGCCTCTGTGCCTCATCGACATCGCGGTGCCCCGCGATATCGACCCCGATAGCCGCCGCATTCCCAACGTCTTTCTCTACGACATCGACGACCTGGAGTCCATCGCGATGACCAATCGGGACCAACGCCAGCGAGAGGTCGGCAAGGTCCAGCAGATCGTCGACGAGGAGACGCGCCGGTTCGCTGCCTGGCTCGATGGCCTGGAAGCTGTGCCGATCATCTCTTCACTGCGGGGCAAGGCGGACCGCATTCGCCGGCGGGAGCTGGACACCACGCTGCGCAAGCTCCAGCACCTTCCCGAGGAGGACCGGGCGCGCATCGAGGTCCTGACCAAAGCCATTACCCGCAAGCTGCTGCACGACCCCATCATCGCTCTCAAGAATCAGGAGAAGGGCAAGGGCTCCATCGAGACGGTGCGGGAGCTGTTCGGCCTCGACGTAGACTAGCCGCGGGCTCGCCCGGCGGCCACGCGACGAACCTCCGGCGCGCCGTGCAGGTGGCGACATGCGACTTGTGGTTGGAACACGGGGCAGTCCCCTGGCGATGACCCAGACCCGCTGGGTGGTGGAGCGCCTGCAGCGCCTGGACCGCCGGCTGGAGATCGCCGTCACCAAGATTCGCACTCAGGGCGATATCCACGCCGAGGCCCCGCTGGCGTCGATGCCCCGAGGCCTGTTCGCCAAGGAGCTGGAGCTGGCCCTGGAGCGGCGCGAGATCGACCTGGCGGTGCACAGCTTCAAGGACCTGCCGACGGATCTATCGCCAGAGTTCGCCGTGAGCGCCATCACCAAGCGCGAAGACCCACGAGACGTCCTCGTCGCCCCGGGCTACGGGTCGCTGGATGACCTGCCCCTGGGGGCCCGACTGGGCACCAGCAGCCCTCGCCGCGCGGTGCAGCTTCGGGCTCACCGCGGCGACCTGGAGGTAGTCCCGGTTCGTGGCAATGTGGGCACGAGAGTCGCCAAAGCCGAAGGCCCTGACTTGGATGGCGTGGTGCTGGCCGCGGCCGGCCTGCACCGGTTGGGGCTTCACGAGCACATTGCCGAGTACATCGATCCCGAGGTGTGCCTGCCCGAGGCCGGCCAGGGCGCGCTGGCGGTGGAGACTCGCGCGGACGACTCACGGGTCCAGGAGATCGTTTCGATGCTGGACGACGAGGCGGCCCGCGGGGCCGTCTCGGCCGAGGTTGCCATGCTGCGGATGTTGGGAGGCGGTTGCACCGCGCCGATCGCCGCCTACGCCGAGCTGAAGTCTGGACGCATCTCCCTTCGCGGAATGGTGGCCGACGCCAACGGCGAGCGATTGCTGCGGAGCGCGGCCTCGGGGTCGGCCGACCGGCCTGAGGAGGTCGGCGCGCTCCTGGGCCGGCAGCTCATAAGAATGGGAGCCAACGAGATCGTGGGAGTGGGAGGCCGATGAGCACGTCTGTGGGGACGGTCTATCTCGTAGGCGCTGGCCCGGGCGACCCCGGCCTGTTCACCGTTCGCGGCCTGGACGTTCTGAAACGCGCCCAGGTGGTGGTCTACGACCGCTTGGTGAGCGGGCGTATCGTCGCTCAAGCGCCCACCGACGCCGAGATGGTCTACGCTGGCAAGGGCCCCAAGGGCCACGCCATGGAGCAGGACGAGATCAACCGGGTGCTGGTCTCCAAGGCCCACGATGGCCTGGTGGTCGTTCGCCTCAAGGGCGGCGACCCGTTTGTCTTCGGACGCGGTGGCGAAGAGGCCGAGGCTTTGGCCGAAGCCGGCGTGCCGTTCGAGGTCGTGCCGGGCATCACCGCAGCCATCGCCGTCCCGGCCTACGCCGGCATCCCGGTGACCCACCGGACGATGTCGTCCTCCTTTGCCGTCATAACCGGCCGCGAGGACCCCTCCAAGGAGTGGTCGCGGATCCGGTGGGACAAGCTGGCCGGCGGCGTGGGCACGCTGGTCATCCTCATGGGTGTGGAGAGCCTCGGGAAGACGCTGGCGAAGCTCCGCGATCACGGCCTGCCCGGCGACACGCCCGCCGCGACGATCGAATGGGGCACGGCGCCCCGGCAGAGGACGGTCCAAGGAACGCTGGACGATATCGATCGGCGGGCGCGAGAGGCGGGCCTCGAAGCGCCCGCAGTGACTGTGGTGGGTCAGGTGGCGAGCCTCCGAGACCGGTTGCGATGGTTCGACAACCGCCCGCTGTTCGGCAAGCGCGTCCTGGTGACCCGTTCCCGCGCTCAGGCCAGCGATCTGTCGCGCCGTCTGGAAACGTTGGGCGCCGAGGCGTTGGAGGTCCCCACCATCGAGATTTGCTCACCCGCGGACTGGGCGCCGCTGGACGACGCCGTCGGACGGCTCTCGGAGTTCGATTGGATCGTGTTCACCAGCGTCAACGCCGTCGACTCCGTCTTCGAGCGGATTCTGGGCGCCGGTTTGGATGCCAGAGCGCTGGCGGGGACTCGCCTCTGCGCCATCGGGCCGGCGACGGCCTCGGCGCTCCAGCGTCACGGCCTGCGAGCCGACTTCGTGCCCGATGCTTACACCACCGCGGGCCTGGCCGACGGCCTGGGAGAGGTCAAGCTGGCCCGCTCGCGGCTCCTCCTTCCCCGAGCGGACATCGCACCCGATGATCTCGTACGGGACCTGGAGGGACGGGGCGCCCTCGTCGAGCAGGTCGTCGCCTACCGGACCGTCGCGCCGGCAGCCTCGCGGGCGTTGGCTCGGGATGCGTTGGGCCAACACCAGGTCGACCTGGTGACCTTTACCAGCTCGTCGACGGTGGAAAACCTGGCGCGGCTGCTGGGCGAAGAGACCCAGGAGCTGCTGGCGCCGGTTACCGTCGCGTGCATCGGGCCGGTGACGGCCCAAACGGCCCAGCGCCTGGGTCTGAGAGTCGACATAACGGCAACCGTGCATACCATCCCCGGTCTGGTCGACGCCATCCTGGCGGCGTCTGGCGGGAGACAGGAGGTCTGACATGGTGGCGACGTTCCCCGCGCTGCGCCTGAGACGCATGCGGCGCACCGAACCGATCAGGCGGATGGTGCGCGAGACGGCCCTGGCTCCCGGCGACCTGGTCTATCCGATGTTCGTGGTGCACGGCCGGAGCGTCCGGCGGGAGATCGAAAGCATGCCCGGCTGCTTCCACCTCTCGCCCGACGAGGCGGTGCGCGAGGCCGAGGAGGCGTTGGGCCTCGGAGTCCCGGCCGTGCTTCTGTTCGGCATCCCGGCGAGCAAGGACTCCGTCGGGTCCGAAGCCTACGCCGAGGACGGCGTCGTCCAGCTAGCGGTGCGGGCCATCAAGGCGGAGTTGCCCGAGCTGGTCGTCATCACCGACGTGTGTCTCTGTGAGTACACCGACCACGGCCACTGCGGCATCGTCGTCGGCGGGCAGGTCGACAACGACCGCAGCCTGGAGTTGATCGCCCGCACCGCGCGCTCCCACGCCGAGGCCGGCGCGGACATGGTGGCCCCGTCGGACATGATGGACGGCCGAGTGGGGGCCATCCGGTCGTCCCTGGACGAGGGCGGGTTGCGTGACGTGCCCATCATGTCCTACGCCGCCAAGTACGCCTCGGCGTTCTTCGGGCCGTTCCGCGTGGCCGCCGAGTCGGCGCCGCAGTTCGGCGATCGAAAGGGCTACCAGATGGACCCCGCCAACGTGCGCGAGGCGATGCGGGAGATCGAGATGGACATCCAGGAAGGGGCCGACGCCATCATGGTGAAACCGGCGCTGCCCTATCTGGACGTCATCGCGCGGGCGCGGGACCGGTTCGACCTGCCGCTGGCGGCCTACAGCGTCAGCGGCGAGTACGCCATGCTGAAAGCCGCCGCTCAAAACGGGTGGCTCGACGAGCGAAACGCGGTGCTGGAGGCCCTGACAGGCATCAAGCGCGCCGGCGCGGACATCATCCTGACCTACCACGCCAAGGACGCCGCGCGGTGGCTCCGGGCGTCGTGAGGCCGTTGCGGCGGCGTTCCGCTGGGTTCGAAGCGCTATCGGCCCGTCGGTCAGGCCTAAGGGACGCCGGGCGGCCTATCGCCGACCACCCAGGTCGACTCCTCGATGCGTTCGACGATGCGCCAGCCTTCGGGAGTGCGCTCGAACTTGTCGTTGTAGTAGCCGCCGACGAAGAACAGCTTCATCTCGCCGCTTTCCTGCTCGGTCCAACCCATCGGGTTGTAGAACATCGTCCTGCCCGTTGCGCGGTCGCTCTCGAGACTGATCGCTTTGTTGCTGACCAGGTGTTGGGTCACCGGAAAGGCGCCGAGGACCTCGGAGAGCCACTTTTTCATCTCGGCCCGGTTCCCCCTGACCCCGGGCGCCGCCGAGCTGTAGTCGATCAGCGCGTCAGGGGTAAAGACCGTGTCCAGCAGGTCGAAATTCTTGCTGTCGATGGCCGTGGAGTACCGGGTCAGCAGATCATCGATCTCGATCCGGTCCGCTAGCTGCTGCGTTGAAAGGGACGTCATGCTCGCCTCCTTATCGGTGCTCTGGTCACGTCCGCTGCCTCTCCCTTGCCAGCCTTGAAAATGTTGCACGCTGGACGTTCCCGAGGGACTGGCGGTAGTCTAGGGAGGCGTATGAACCCTGTCAACCGCGAATCGGCGTGACGTAGCTCCACAAAGATTAGGATATTATGGCTTGACGAACTTACTAAAATAGTAATATAATGAACATCGCCAGAACGGAGCGATTCAAACGGGCCTATAGAGGCCTGCCGTCGAGAGAGCGGGAACGAGTCAAGAGGGCCATCGCTCTACTGATGGAGCACGGATTTCGGTACCCGTCGCTGCATGTAAAACGGATAAAGGGAACAGCTCACATTTGGGAGTTGCGGGTCGGTCTGGCCTGCCGAATGACCTTCCAAATCGACGAGGACACCATTGTCTTGAGGAACGTGGGGGCGCACGATGCCACGCTCGACAGGCCGTAAGAAGCGATCGGGAAGGATCGAGGAGGCCGGCGCGGTCTACGCCGCTCCCGCTCTCACGAAGGTGACGCGGCACGGCCAGATCACGCTGCCCTCCGAAGTGCGCCGGGCCATGGGAATCGAGGAGGGCGATCTCATCGAGGTCCGGATCGCTGGAGACAACGTCATGTTGACCCCAAAACGCTTGATCGACAAGAGTCAGGCCTACTTCTGGACGCCCGAGTGGCAGGCCGCCGAATCCGAGGCCCAAGCCGACATCGACGCGGGCCGTGCGCAAGGCTTCGGCTCGGCGAAGGACCTGTTCGAGGACCTGGATGCCTAGCCGCTCCGAGTCTCTTTTCCAGGAGGCCCAGACGCTGCTGCCCGGCGGCGTGAACAGCCCCGTGAGGGCCTTTGGAGCCGTGGGCGGCGTGCCGCCTTTCATCGAGCGCGGCCAGGGCTCTCGCATCTACGATGCCGACGGACGCGAGTACATCGACTACGTCGGTTCGTGGGGGCCGCTGATCCTGGGCCACGCGGACCCGCGGGTCGTAACGGCGGTCCAACGCGCCGCCGAGCGGGGGACGAGCTTCGGCGCTCCCACCGAGCTGGAAAGCCGTCTGGCGCGACTGGTCATCGACGCCGTCGCGTCCATCGAGATGCTCCGCTTCGTGAGCTCCGGCACCGAGGCCTGCATGAGCGCCATTCGAGTCGCTCGGGCGTTCACGAGCCGTGACAAGATCATCAAGTTCGAGGGCTGCTACCACGGCCATGCCGACGGCCTCCTGGTCCGGGCCGGGTCCGGCGGCCTCACCTTCGGCGTGCCCGACAGCGCGGGCGTGCCATCGGGATATGCCAACCTGACGCTGGTGGCCCGCTACAACGACGTGGAGTCGGTCCGGGCGCTGCTGGAGGCCAACCAGGACGAAGTGGCCGCCATCATCGTCGAGCCTGTCGCGGCCAACATGGGCGTCGTTCCTCCAGCGCCGGAGTTCCTCCCAGCCGTGCGGCGGCTGACCAGCGCCCACGGCGCGCTACTGGTCTTCGACGAGGTCATTACCGGGTTCCGAGTTGCCTACGGCGGCGCGCAGGAGCTCTACGGCGTCAAGCCCGATCTGACGTGTCTGGGCAA
Organism: Chloroflexota bacterium; assembly: GCA_022572465.1. Classification (GTDB taxonomy): domain Bacteria; phylum Chloroflexota; class Dehalococcoidia; order SHYB01; family SHYB01; genus JACZVV01. Next base: position 11,361 of record JACZVV010000039.1, on the reverse strand, counting down.
GATCATCGGCGGCGGCCTGCCGGTGGCGGCCTACGGCGGCAGGCGAGACATTATGGAGACGGTGGCGCCTTTGGGCCCCGCCTACCAGGCCGGGACCCTCTCCGGCAATCCCCTGGCCATGAGCGCCGGTATCGCAACGTTGAACGCGCTGGCCGAGCCTGGGGTGTACGACCGGCTCGAGCAGGCCGGCGCGCGGCTGGAGGCTGGGCTTCGCCGCGCGGCGGAAGACTCCGAACAGAGTATCTACATCGCTCGCCTCGGGTCCGTCTTGACGGCGTTTTTCACACCCGGACCGGTCACCGATTTCGCCTCGGCCGTGGCGTCGGACAAGCACCGTTTCGCGGCCTACTTTCACTCGATGCTGGAGCAGGGCATCTACCTGGCCCCGTCGCAGTTCGAGGCGGCCTTCGTGTCGCTGGCCCACTCCTCCGAGGATATCGACCGCACGATCGAGGCGGCCCGCCAAGCCCTGAGCCGCCGCAATATTCCGGGCGGCTGAGCCGCTGCAACTTTGGGCCGGAAATGCTGATGCGGCTGAGCCGCCCGCCTCAGCAGCCGCTTGAGGCGTAACTACGCTATGCGGTATACTGAGCGCCACTCCGGTGCAATATCGAGAGGGTAGGGGGAAGGCCGCCGGGCGCTTGCCAGACCGAGAACCGGGGCAGGTTCCTCGCCCGTTGGGGGTAGGTTATGAAGCTTTCGTGCTTGCAGGAAAATCTTAGCAAAGGGTTGGGTATCGTAAGCCGGGCCGTGGCGACGCGCACGACGCTCCCGATTACGACCAACGTTCTCCTGGCGACGGATCAGGGACGCCTGAAGCTGGTGGCGACCAACCTGGAGATCGCCATCGTAACCTGGGTCGGCGCCAAGATCGAAGAGGAGGGAGCGATCACGGTCCCCTCCCGGGTGCTGGGCGAGTTCGTGAACTCGTTGCCCAACGATCAGGTCGACCTGAAGCTCGCGCCGGCGACCAAGAGTCTCGAGATCAAGTGTGCCCGTTTCGAAGCGCGAATTAGCGGCATGGATGCCGAGGATTTTCCGCCTATACCCGAGATTGACGAGGGCACCGTAGCGAGAATCGACGCCGGGGTGTTCAGCCAGTCCCTCACGCGAGTGGTGTTCGCCGCGGCGACGGAGGACTCGCGGCCGGTGTTGACCGGCGTCAACGCCGATTTCGACGGCAAGATGGTGACCCTCGCGGCCGCCGATGGGTTCCGTCTATCGGTGGACAAGGTCGCGCTCCTGGAGCCCGTGGCGGAATCGGTCTCGGTGATCATCCCCGCCCGAGCTCTCACCGAGGTGAACCGGCTGATCGGCGATTCCAGCGACCCGGTGGTGATCACGGTCAACCCGGCGAAGAGCCAAGTTTTGTTCACCATGGACAACGTCCGCTTGATTTCGCAATTGGTCCAGGGTAACTTTCCCAACTACTCGCAGCTCATTCCGCAGGGGCATTCCACGAGGACGCTGGTCGACGCCGAGGAGTTTCTGCGGGCGACCCGTGCCGCTTCGATCTTTGCCCGAGACGCAAGCGGCATCGTGCGGTTGCAGGTGGATCCCGGCGACAACGGCTTGGGTCGGCTGACGATCTCCGCCAGGGCGGAAGAGGTGGGTGACGACCAGGGCGACATCGACGCTAAGGTCGAAGGTGAAGAGGCGAAGATCGCCTTTAACGCCAAGTACCTCAGCGACATCCTCTCGGTGTTGGCCAAAGGCGAGGTTGTCCTGGAGACGACGAATCCGTCCAGTCCCGGCCTGATTCGCCCCGGCGGCGACACGGACTACGTCCACGTGGTGATGCCGATGTTTGTACAATGGTGAGTAACGACAGTTCGTTGGCCTCCGTGCCACGTCACGTTCGAGCGCCGTTTGGTTGCAGCGCCAAGTCGCCCGCGAATCGCTTCTCATGACATCAAACGGCCCGCCATCGGCGGACCGTTCGCTTCTGTTGGAATTCAGACGAAACGGCTACGATACGGGCTTGAACTTCACCAGCGTCCACTCCGGCGTCACGTCCTCGAAGACCGTCTCCAGCGGCATGTCTATCTTGACCTCTTCGATAGGGCAGCCGATGACGTTGGAGATCATCTTGGGCCCTTCTTCCAGCTGGACGATGGCGTAGATGTAGGGTACGTCCTCCCTGAAACTGGGATTGGCCGGTTGCGTCACCACGGTAAAGGTGTGAAGCCGGGCCTTGCCGCTCACCTTGACCCACTCCAGGTCCATGGAGAGGCAGTCGGGGCACTCCTCCCTGGGATAAAAAAAGTAGTGGCCGCACCGCTTGCAGCGAGGCATCGTCAACTCGTGACGTTTGGCCCCCTCCCAAAACGGTTTGGACACCTCGTAGTTCACCGGGCGAGGAAGCGACTTTTTATATTCAGTGGCCATCGGCAGCCTCGCTACTTGGCGTTCTCGGAGCCCAATATGAGCGTGCACATCACGCTCGCGGTACCCCCTCAGCCATTGACGGCGCACAGGTCGTTCTTGGTGACCTGGCGCTCGCCTCCTCTCCCCATGATCTGCCGGGCGCCCTCGATCACGTGGCGAAAGCCGCCGCCGAGGGACACGACCTGGCCGGCGGAGAGCTGGCCACCGTCGGTGTTGATCGGGAATTGGCCTTTGAAAGTGGTGTCGGTGGCGGCGTAGAACTCGCCGATCTCGCCCTTCTTCGCGATCCCCGCATCTTCGAGGCACACGGCCACGAGGATGGTGTATCAGTCGTAGAATTCGGCGAACTCGATGTCGTTGGGACCGTACCTCGCCATCTCATAGGCTTTGCGGGCGCTGATGACCACGGGTGTGACGGTCATGCGGGGACTCTGCCAGATAATGTCGTGGTCCGTGGCGCCGACCCCCACGCCCAGGATATAGGCCGGTGGTTGACGCATGCTCTTGGCCCGCTCTTCCGAGGTGACGATACAGGCCAGGGCGCCGCCGCAGGGCATGACGCATTCCAGGAGGTGCAGCGGGTCGGAGACCATCCGCGACGCCAGCACGTCCTCCTTGGTGGCGGGCTGGCCATAGAACACGGCGTTTGGGTTGGACTGGGCGTTGAAACGCTGGTCCGCCGCGATCTTGGCGAACTGCTCGTCGGTGGTGCCGAACTCGTACATGTGGCGCTGTTTCAAGAGCGCATAGCCCCCGTTGGCCGCGATCACCGGGCCATAGGGGTTCTCGAACTCGGTGCGAGGACTGCTCGGGGGGGTTATTCGCTGCGCGCCCGGCTGGGTGCCCCCTGCGGCGGGGTCTCGCGAACCCCCGAAGACGCAGAGGACGTTGTTGGCGTAGCCCGCGGCGATCGCTGCCGCCGCCATGGCGACGGCGCCGGCGCCGCTGGCTCCATGGAGGGTGCTGCCCTGGCAGAAGCTGGGCTTGAGCCCAATGTACTCGGCGAACTCGACGGGGTGCCCCTGCTCGCCCGAAGTGATAACCCCGTCGATGTCCTCTTTGCGGAGCCCCGCGTCCTCGATCGCCAGCTTGGCGGCTTCGGCGCAAAGGGAGTAGCTGGACCTTCCCGGGTAGTCGCGCTTGGTGGGTAGCTCGCCGATGCCGACGATGGCCGCTTTTCCGCGCACACTCATAGGGGCGCCTCCTTCCCGTCCAACGATGGGCCCAGTGTAGTGTGCAACGTCCGCATTGTAAATCCGGGCGCGATAGCCGGCGTTCACCCGCCCGTAGCCAATGCCGTACCCGCGACGTATAGTGGCATCTTTGGACGCCCGTAGTTTGACATGGTCAATGTGGGCTTAAGGAGGCTTAGCCATGAGCATCAATGGACTCGGAGTCGTTTCGAGAAAAGCAAACGAGCCAGCGCTGCTTGAAGAAATCGTCATCGATCCGCCAGGCCCCGGCGAAGTCCTGGTGAGCATGCAGGCCAGCGGCGTATGCCATACCGACTTGCATTACAAGCAAGGCAAGATCAGCGGCGACTTTCCGTTCCTGCTCGGGCACGAGGGCGCCGGCGTCGTCGAAGAGGTGGGCGAAGGCGTCACCTCGCCGACCAAGGGAGACTACGTCGTGCTGGCCTGGAGAGCCCCGTGCGGCTCCTGCCGCTTTTGCTCCATTGGCCAGCCCCAGCTTTGCGCCGCGAGCCTCAACGCCCAGCCGCGAATGAAAATCAAGAAAGACGGCCTGGCACTCAACCCCGCGCTCGGGATCGGGACGTTCTGCACCCATACGGTCGTTGCGGCCAAGCAGGCCATCCCGGTGCCAAGGGAGTGCCCGCCCGAGCAGGCATGCCTCATCGGATGCGGCATCATGACCGGCGTCGGCGCCGTCTTGTACACGGCCGGCGTTCGCCGCGGGAGCACCGTGGCCGTCTACGGCTGTGGCGGCGTCGGCTGCAGCGTCATCATGGGAGCCAAGCTCGCTCGCGCCCGGCGAATCATCGCCGTGGACATAGCCGAGAATAAGCTGACGTGGGCCCGGCAGTTCGGCGCCACGGACGTCATCGACGCCAGCAAGGAGGACCCCGTGGCGAAGATCAAGGAGATGACTGGCGGAAACGGCGTCGACTATGCGTTCGAAGCCGTTGGGACCCCGCAAACGCTCTCCCAGGCTCTTTGGTCGCGGGACCTCGCCGGCACCTGCACGCTCATCGGCGTCCCAGACCCCACGATGAAGCTGGAGCTGCCGATGCTCGACTTCTTCGGACTCGGCGGCAACCTGCGCGTGAGTTGGTACGGGGACTGCCTTCCGTCACGCGACTTTCCGCTCCTCGCAGACTGGTATCTGCGCGGAGAGCTGGACCTCGATCGAGTCGTGACAAGGGTAATCGGCTTGGACGAGACAGAGCCTGCCTTCGAGGCCATGGAGCGGGGCGAGACGCTGCGGTCTGTGATCAAGTTCGACGGCGCGTAAGAGCAGGACAAGCGCCGGATCATCGCGGCCAACGCCTCCGAGGTCTATGGCTTCGGGTAGCGGTCAATCCTCGTGCCGCTGGCCCGCCATGCGACGGGCCGCGTTGGCCGTGTCCAGCACGCGCTGTTCCACCGGCGGATGCTCGATGCCTAGCTCGGTAGGCGCCCTGCCGGCGTCGACGCCGTGGACCAGGCCGTAGGAGCGGCGCCAGTCCTGAGAGAAGCTGATCTCGGCTTGGGGCAGGAACGTCCCATGGTAAATCCGGGCGCGTAGGGGCGGCCTTCACCCGACGGTAGCCAGCGCCGCACCCGCGACGTATAGTATGGTTTCCGCACGAAAGGAGGCAACGACCATGGCAGGCCAGCGCTATAGCGTGATGCCGATGCCGGCAATCGAAGAGCACACGGAGTACATCGAGGCCGGGCCAATCACCTTCGGTATCGAGTACCGCGTTCTCAACGAGGAGGAGGCCGCCAAATACTCCAAGACCTGGGAAAGGATAGCGGCCCACGGAGACATCAACGCGGCCAAGACCCCGGTGGACGCCGGCGTGACGATCCACGTTTACGAGAGCCCAGGGGTTTACGAGAGCCCGGAGGTTTACGGGCGCGCGGACCTGGTCGAGCACCTGAGGTTCGACTGTTTCCTCGACGACCCTCATTACCACTACATCAGCCACAGAGAGAAGATCAACGAGTTCTGGACGCTGGACCCCGTTGCCATCGGGGAGCCGCTGCCGTGGGCGTTGAACGCGATCAAGACCAGGCTTCCCCAGATGCTGGCCAGGGCCGGCGCCTCCGAGTTGGCCAAAAGGGTCGCCCAGGAGGACATCGACAACGTCCTTCCCAAGGTAGCTGTTGCGGCGGAGACGGCCCGCAAGCTGGGCCTCCCCGATAAGAGCCGCGGCTAGAACGATTGCTACAATGCGCGTTGCGCTTGCAGCGCCACGGGAGCGCGAGGGAGAAGGGAGCGAGGAGGTCGAACGATGACCAAGTTCAACTGCATCTCCGCCGACACCCACGTCATTGAGCCCCCAAACGTCTGGCTCGACCATACGGAGCCGGCCTTTCGCGATCGGGCGCCTCACGTGGTCCGGGAGAACGGCAACGACGTCTTCAAGTTTGACGGAGGGGAGCTGCTGGGCATCGCCGGATGGTCCTCGGCGGGCAAGCCGCGCAATGAGTTCAAGATGCACGGCACCTTCGAGAACGACATCTATCCCGGCGCCTACGACCCCCACGCGCGTTTGAAGGACATGGCCACCGATGGAGTCGAGGCCGAGGTCCTGTACCCCTCGCTGTCGATGCGGCTGTACGCCATCGACGACATCCCGCTTCGAAACGCTTGTTTTAGGGCCTACAATTCCTGGATCGCCGAGTTCTGTTCCGCCTACCCCGACCGGTTCAAGGGCATCATGCTGACGGACCTGGAAGACATCGCGGCGGCTATCGCCGAGCTCCATCGGGGCAAGAAGATGGGCCTGGCGGGCGCGGCCGTGGCTCTGTACCTCGGCGACGCGTCCATCCAGTACGACGACGCCTCGTTCGATCCGTTCTGGGCGACGGCCCAGGACTTGGACATACCTGTCAGCCTGCACGTCCTGACCGACAAGGAGGGAAAGTCGGCCCTCACCGGCCCGGTGGGACGGGTCTTCGACGCCCACTTCGTTCAGCTCACCCTGACCCCGATGATCTTCGGCGGGGTCTTCCAGCGCTTCCCGAGGCTCAGGGTCGTCTCGGCCGAGCTCGACGCCGGCTGGGCGCCCTACTTCATCGAGCGCATGGACTACATCTTCGAGATTCACACCGCGATGGCCCAGACCGGCGATACCCTGCGCATCGCCGGCGGCGACGTGCTCCCCAGCGAATACTTCAAGCGCAACGTCTACATGACGTTCATGAGAGACCGGTCGGCGGTGTTGGCTCGGGACCAGATAGGCCTGGGGCACATCATGTGGGCCACCGACTATCCGCACTTGGACAGCACCTGGCCCAACTCTCGAAAGATGCACGAGTACCTGTTCGAAGGCGTGCCCGAGCAGGACAAGCACCGGATCATCGCGGCCAACGCCTCCGAGGTCTATGGCTTCGGGTAGCGTCAACCCACGGGCGGCTGGCCCGCCATGCGGCGGGCCGCGTTGATCGTGTCCAGCACGCGCTGCTCCAGCGGGGGCTGCTCGATGCCTAGCTCGGTCCACACCCTGCCGGCGTCCACGTTGTGGACCAGGTCATAGGAGCGGCGCCGGTCCTGAGAGAAGCTGATCTCGGCTTGCGGCACGAACGTCCGCACGATGTCGGCCAGCGCCCGGAACGTAGTCACGTGTCCTCCGGTGAGAAACGCGGGGTAGCGAACGGTGGGCGCCTGGGACAGCTTCAAAAAGATCTCCGCTACGTCGTCCACGTGGACCAGCAGATGACGCTGATCGGGGTCGGCGGCGACGACGGAGGGGTTGCCCACCGCCACGTCGCTGATCATGTGGCTTGCGCCGATGGGACCCCATCGGCGGGGAGCGGCGCCAAAGACGTAGGCCGGACGTACGGCTACCATGGTCATGCCATAGCGCCGGGCATATTCGCCGGCAACGGCCTCGTTGAACTGCTTGGCCCAGCCGTAGAGCGTCGTCGGATGGCCCGGATCGTCTTCCCGCACCGTCCCGTCGCCGAAGGCCTCCTGCGGGCCGTGGCGGGCGATGGAGCTGGCGTAGAGCACCCGCTCGACCCCAGTCAGGCGCGCCGCCTCGAACGCGTTGTTCATTCCCAGGATGTCGATTCGGACGGTCTCCTGAGGGCCGGCGTCGCCCAGCATATAGGCCATGTTGATGACCTGGTCTACATCGTGTTCCTTGATGGCGGCGATGATGTCCTCGATGTAGGTGATGTCGCCCTTGATGAACCGAAATCGGTCTCTGAGGTCCTCAAGCCGGAAGAGGTCCGGGTTGCCGTCGAGACACACCGGATTTTTCCCGGCTTCCGCCAGGCGCCGCACGACTCGAGCGCCGATGAACCCGGAGCCCCCCAAGACCAGGACCGTCACGCCGCACCTCCACGCTTTGGCCGTCGCGGGGCCATCTTACGCGGTGCGCCCTCGTCCCGCCAGAGGACGCTTTGAGCCAGAACGAGCCTCCAGCGGGACGTTGCGGCGGCGAATCGAGCATTCACCGCAAATTCGTTCGAGGATTCGGTTATAATCCGGTGGGAAAACCATAGCTCATGACTGTACGAAGAGAGTCCCATCCCGGCGTCGGCGCCGCTGCTTCCGGAGGCAAGATCGACCGCGAATGGGCGCGACCCGGCCACGGACCGCTGGTTCTGAACCGGCGGATGTTCGCCTCCCTGGCCCACCGCGACTTCCGCTACCTCTGGACCGGCAACCTGGCGGCCATGTTCGCCATGCAGATGCAGATGGTCGCCAGGGGCTGGCTCATCTTCGCGATGACCGGGTCCGCCATCGCCCTCGCCTGGACCCTTGTCTCGTTCATGGCGCCGATGTTTGTTTTCTCGCTCATGGGCGGCGTGGTGGCGGACCGCCTCAAGAAAAAGTGGGTGATGGTCGCCGGGCAGGGCCTCAACATCATCGCCACGCTGGTCCTCGCCACCATCATCATCACCGGCAACGTCACCCTGACTCACTTCATCCTCTTCGGCATTTTCAACGGGGCGATCCTGGCCTTCAGCATGCCGGCGCGCCAGGCCATCATTCCCGAGATCGTCGGCGAGAAGGCCCTGTTCAACGCCATGGCGTTGAGCACTGCGAGCATGAACCTCTCGCGAATCCTCGCGCCAGCCATGGCCGGGGTGTTGATCGCGCTGATCGCCGGCGGGGACAACACCTCGACGCTAGGAGTAGGGATCGTCTTCTACATCATCGCCGCGTGCTACGTCGTCTCCGTCGTGACCCTGGCGGCCCTGCGTCACGAGGGTGGCTCGGTGATGACGGAGCGCCGCAGCCTCGGCGGCGACATGATGGAAGGGATCAGGTACATGCGGAGGTCTCCCGTGATCATGGGGCTGCTGGTCATGACCTTCATTCCCATTATCTTCGGGATGCCTGTGCAACTGCTGCTGCCCGTTTTCAACGAAGACATCCTCGGCCAGGGGGCCGCTGGACTTGGCTGGCTTTACGGCGGCATGGGCATCGGAGCCCTGGTGGGCTCCCTGGTGCTGGCCGCGATGGGCGACGTTCGTCACAAGGGTTACTTCTTGATCGGCGCTTGCCTGGTGTGGGCGGTCTTCATGGCGATCTTCGCCCTGTCGACGGCCATGTGGGCGGCGTTGCTGCTGCTGGCCTTTGTCGGCCTGGCCAGCACGGCGTTCATGGCCCTCAACTGGACGATCATGCAGCTCGTCGTGAAGCCGGAGATGCGCGGCCGCGTCATGAGCATCCTCATGATGAGCTTCGGCCTGATGCCCCTGGGAGTCATCCCCATGGGCTTCCTGACCGAGGCGCTGGGCATCGACATCGCCCTGCTGATTGGGGCGATCGGGCTCGGCGTGCTCACCCTGGTTGCCGCGATAGCCATCCCGGCGATCAGACGGATCGATACGGGATACGAGACGCTGGAGCAATCGGAGGAACCAACCCCTCAACCTCAGGTCGTCGTGGCCGAGGCAACTGTGGTCGGTGACGAATAAGCGGGCCGCCAACGCGTTCGGAATCTCCACGACCCTGGCTTTGACCACGTCAAGACGCCCCTGGGCAGGAGCTATGCGATGTCCGACCTCGCCGCCAAGAACGCTCACGACGTTGCGTGGGAGGTGGTCGAGCGGCCCGACATGGCCCCGGCCGACCGCAACAAGGTCTTTCTGCGACGCATCATGGAGACGCCCCGGATCTACCAGGTCTGGTATGAGCCGGGCTACGTCTATCCGCGTCACCAGCACCCCGTCGACGAAATCTTCTATATCCTGCGGGGCGATTTCACCATCAACGGTCACGATCTTCGAGAGGGATCGATGATCTACGTGCCCAAGAACACCAAGTACGGCCCGGAGTACACGGGGAAGGACGGCGTCCTGTTCCTGCGTGTCGAGCTGTGGGACACCGAGGAAGGGCCTCCAGGGAGTCAGGCCAGAGGCGTGAACATCAAGGCGTGGACCGGCGGGGAGACCGCCGACGGCCTGCCCGACGTGCCTGGGCCCAAGGCCGCTCCGACGCCCGAGGAGCAGCGCAGCTTGGAGACGGCCGAGGCCACGCGCAGCGTCTCCGCCGCCGACAGGCCGTGGATGGAGACGACCCGCGAGATGTCCGACGGCCGCCAGGCGACGACCTATTGCAGCCGCAATCTGATGGCGCCGACGCCCAGCGTGACCCAAGTGCTGCACCGGCCGCGGTACGTGCAGCCCCTGCACCAGCACGAGGTCGACGAATGCTTCTACTTCCTGAGAGGCGAGCTCGAGGACGGCGAGCTCCGGTTCACGCCGGGATCGGTCTACTTCATCCCCAAGAACACCCCGTACGGCGGCGTGAGCCGGACCGACGAAGGCGCGCTGTACCTGCGCATCGTGCTCCGGGACAGCGAGGCGAAGCGGGAGACGGTCCCCTCGGGCATCATGCCGCGACCGTGGAGCGGGCCTCTCGACCCCGAAGGCGTCCCCGTGCTAACGCCCAGCGGCTGAGCCGCGGCAATATCGGTCCGGAAATGCCGATGTCGCTCAGCGACCGCCTCAGCCGCTCATGAGAGAGCCGCCGTTGACGCTCAAGGTCTGTCCGGTGACGTGGCCTGCCTGCGGCGACACCAGAAACGCCACCGCCGCGGCGATATCCTCGGGCTCGGCAAACCGGCCCATGGGGATGCTGGACCTCCACCCTTTCACGACCTCGGTGAACTCGGGGCGAGCCAGGCGCTCGCGGACCGCGGCGTTGTTGGTGACTCCCGGCGACACCACGTTGACCGTGACGCCTCTGGGGCCTACCTCCCTCGCGATCGCTTTGCTGAACGCCACGATTCCGGCTTTGCAGGCCGAGTAGACGGCCTGTCCGGCCTCGCCGTGCTTGGCGGCGTCGGAAGAGACGCTGACGATTCGACCGGAGGGCTGCTTCAGGATGTGGGGCAGGCAGGCATGGGTGCAGTTCAGCACGGAGCGAAGGTTGACGGCGATCACGTCGTCCCACACGCCCGGGTCCTGGGCGCCGAACTCCGATCTGGGCGCCGACTTGCCGACCACGTTGACGAGGAGGTCGATCCGGCCGAAATGCTGGGCGATGCTGTCGACAGCCCGGGACACTGAGGCGCCATCGGTGACGTCGGCGACGAAGGCCTGAGCATCCCCGCCCTGCGCACGGACCTGGTCGACGGTGATCCCGGCCCGCTCTTCGCTCAGGTCGACGACGGCGATGGCAACGCCCGATCTTCCGAGCAGCCTGGCGACCGCGTTGCCGATGCCGTAGCCCTCGTCGTCGCCGAGCGCGCCGCCGCCCGTGACGACCCCGACGCGTTCTATATCCTGTGCCATGGCTCCCTCATATATGGTCTCGCGGCCAATCCTGTCGTCGAAAAACGAC